>CAKKRZ010000062.1:19005-22773 GCA_919902925.1 Acidiferrobacterales bacterium
CGAGCACCGCCCGACCCCGGATCACGCACGCGCAGCAGTTTTTTGAGATAGCTTCTTGCGACCCGCCTGAAATCCGGCGATAAAGACGCCTGCGGGGCACGCGCCCCGGCGTTCCCCGGAGCCTGCCATGTCGAATGTTCCGCTGCCCCAGCGACTGATCCGTGCCGTGTTGCGCCCGCTGTCGAGCCTGCTCAGTCTCCATCAGAATCGTGTGGTCATCGTGCTGGCGGCGCTGGTGTCGGCCGTCGCCGTGTACGCCATCCTGGGCGGGCACACGGCAGGCATGAAGGATCGCGCCTACGACGCCATTATGAAGGCGCGACTGCTGGCGCCGGCGGCCGATCCCGGGATTGTCATCGTCGACATCAACGAGGCCTCGCTCGCCGTCATGGCCAAGGAATACGGCCGCTGGCCGTGGCCGCGCACCGTGATCGGCGAACTGGTCGAGGGCATCGCCCGCCAGAAACCGAAGGCGATCGTGTTCGATGTCATGTTCAGCGACCCGGACGTGTACAACAAGGACGCCGACAAGTATTTCCGCGACGTCGTGCGCCGCACCCCGAATACCTATTTCCCGCTCATCCGCCTCAACGAGGAAAACGACAGCCAGAGCCAGCTGAAGCTGTCGTCGCTGCCGGGCGTGGACCGCACCGACGACGCCGAGCCCGAGGCCACGCTGGCCGCGGTCGTGCCGTTCGTGCTCGACCAGCTCGACGGCCGGCGCATCGGCACCACCAACCTGTTCACCGACGACGACGGCATCGTCCGGCGTTACGGCGTGTGGCTCGATGCCCATGGCTGGCGCATCGGCTCGCTGCCGGCCAACGTCGTGCGCGGTACCGGCGGCACGGTTCCGGACCAGGAGGACGTGCTGCTCAACTGGCGCGGTAAGCCGCCGTCCTACACGCGCGTGCCGCTGCACGAGGTGTACACCGATCTCCAGGCCCGCGAGCCGAAACGCCCGGCCAATGAATTTGCCGGCAAGATCGTGATCATCGGCTCGACCGCGCCGTCGCTGTTCGATTACAAGCCGACGCCGGTGGCCAAGATCCACCCGGGCGTGGAAGTGCTGGCAACCGCCATCGACAACCTGCAACGCGGCGACTACCTGCGCGAATTGCCACACTGGATCACGGTGGTCATTACCGTGTTCGCGATCGGGTTGTTTACCCTGGCGGCGGTCTACAACGTCGACGTGCGCCGCCAGAACCTGTTCTTCACCCTCGCGCAGGTCTCGTTCGTGACGGTGGCCTACCTGCTGCTCAATTTCAGCACCGTCTACCTCGACATGACGGCGCCGATCGCCTTTTCGCTGATCTATTTCACGCTGGTGAAACTGCTCGGCGTGGTCGTGACCTTCCGCCGCAACGGCCATCCGCTGTTCTCGACCCTGCTCGACGACGGCCGCACCTGCCGCGCGGTGGTCATGCAGGTGCGCGTGCACGCCCAGGGCCGCAATGCCCGCGTGGCCCTGTCGAGCCGGCTGAAGAAGGCCGTCGGCCAGTCACGCCGCGGCGTGGTCACGCCGCCGCTGTTCGTCGGCCTGCCGCTGATGTACGCCTTCTTCCGCGACCGCCTGCTGTTCTACTGGCTGTTGCCGGTGGAGGAGGAACGCGACGCGGTGGTCGACGTGGCGCAGACGCTGAAGCGTTTCCAGCGCGTCGTCGACAAGCGCGCGCAATGGCACGGCCACGAAAAGGGGCCGCTCGCGACCGTGGCGCTGCACAGCTTCACCTTCACCGTCGACGAGGACGACCGCTGGCGGCAGACGGGCGAGGAGGGCGTCGCCCGGCTCATGACCATGGACGCGACGCGCGCTGGCGACGGGGCGATGGGGCTGATCGCCAGCGATGACATGAAGACGCTGTGTCGTGGCGTGGAGGGAGTGAATATGGATGGGGAGGTGTTGGAGAGGGCCTGTCGGTAGGATGGCCGCAAGTAGCGGCCGACCTCCTATCTTCCCCTCTCCCTCAGGGAGAGGGCGCGGGTGAGGGGGTGTTGCCATTCCCGCGACGGCGGGAATCCAGAGATATGCCCTTTGGGCATACTGTTAACAGCTTCTTACGGGGACTCCGTCCCCCGTACCCTGGGTCCATTTTCTTTGAGCGGCCAAAGAAAATGGACGAAAAGAAATCCGCCCCCGGGTCTGCGCCCGCTACGCGGGTTCCCTCGTTCCCCGCTGGCCTCCGGGGGTGCGCATACGGGGTATCCCTACCCCGATGCGCACGCTCGCGATCCCTCACTCGCCCCTTCGGGCCCGACGTCGTCTGCACGGCTCACTCGGCGCGACCCAAGGGGGTTGAACGTCAAAACCGGCAGGCGCATGATGGCTGCCTCTCGCGGCCTTTGTGTTTCGGTGCTTTTTACAAAATACCAACAAATACAATGCAAAGCTGTTGATATGTCGAAATTCTTCGACGGGATTAGGCCGCCGCGGCCTTTTCCATAAAATACAGATTCCGTCTAATACACTGTTATGTGTAATGGAAGCGAAATAATGTCAGCCGAATCGAGCGCCGTACTAAATACAGCAATTGGTGCCGTTCTCGGGTTCGCGGCCGCAGTTTTCGCAGAACCGCTGAGGCATTGGCTCTATCGTCCCAAGCTCAAACTGGAGTTTGGAGACGACCCGGGTTGCAGGGCACGCACTCCTGAACAAGCACAACTACCGGGCCCAAGGCCAACTCAGAGCATTCATGATGCTGACTACATCAGAATAAAGGTCACAAACAACAAACCATCCATTGCCAAGAACTGTCGAGCATATTTGGTCAATATCGAGAAGGCTGATAGTTCTGGAGAATTCAAACCAACGATATACGGCGACAGCATCCCCCTCTCTTGGGCTTGTAGGGGCGCTCAGGCCTATGACCCGTTGGACCTACCGAGAGGCGTTGTGCAGTTTGTCGATGTCATCTCAACTAGAAGCGTGTCTACCGACTTCAAGCCAGAAATAAAACCGATCCCATTCCGATACATCGATCTCTTTCAGCAACAAGGCAAGTTCCGTTTTACCGTGCAAGTTTCTGGTGAGAATGTAAAACCTGTTTTCGTCAAAATAGTTTTTGTTTGGTCTGGGGTATGGGACAAATACGAAGCAAGTCTGGGTTAATTACACATAACAACCGGTTCCACGCGACCGGCTACGCCGGCGCGTGAACCGGAACGTTATGTGCTCTAAAACATGAACGAAGTCGCCCAGGTTTTGGCCGATGCAAAGTCGTTGGCGAGAAAATACCGAAAGCTTACTGGCAAGCCTCTCGGCATCACCGGTGAGGTTGCTGAGTTCTCGGCCGCGCAAATTCTTGGCCTTGAGCTTGCGGAAGCTCGGCAATCCGGCTACGACGCAATACGAAGAGAAAAAGGAAAGGTAACAAAAATTCAAATCAAGGGCCGGTGTATCCCAGCCAATGCAAAGCCGGGGCAGCGTCTTGGCAGCATTCAGCTCGACAAAGAATGGGATACAGTGCTCTTGGTGCTAATGGATGAAGACCTTGAAGTCTTGAGCATGTATGAGGCCGAGAGGTCGGAAATTGAGCGGGCGCTTCTCGCGCCCGGTTCAAAAGCAAGAAATGAACGTGGTGCATTGGCTGTCAGTAAATTCAAGGCCATAGGACATGAAGTCTGGAAACAAAATCGCACATAACAACGCCATCAACTCGGACGTGCAAAAGCGCCGCTTCGCTCTGCTTTTGCACGCCGGTTATGGCGAACGTTATGCGCGTGGAGGAAGCAAATGAAAGTGCCATGGAGGAAATTAATTGTGGC
>CAKKRZ010000063.1:0-3751 GCA_919902925.1 Acidiferrobacterales bacterium
GCCGGGCCTCAATGTGATGCGGATCCTGCCGGGCGGTAGTGGCGGTAAACACCTTCACGTCGTTTCCGCCCAGTTCGCGCACCAGTGCGGCCCATTCGGGTTCGCAGGCGAAGACATTGAGGGCGGCCTGTGCCGGCGAGGAGATGATCAACAGAAGGCCAAGCCACAGGCCCCAGCGACGAATGGTTTTCATGAAAGTATCCCTGTCCGGTTATGTGTCGAATCAGAATGTGTGCGCGCCATGCGCGCCGAGGCTGGTGATGTACTGGATGAACCATTGACGGTCCGTTGCTCCCGGCCGTGAGTTGTCGCGGTTGAACTGCAGACGCAGGCGGCTGAACTCGCTGTTCGAGAAATCCACCATCGCGCTGCGCCGTTCGGGACGATGGCCCTGCGCATCCAGCGCCGTGCCGGCGAGCGCGGCATTGACGGCGCTGGCCTCCGTCCGGTCAACGCGCAGACCCAGCCGCCATCTTGGCTGGAACTGATAGACGGTCTGGAGGTAGTGGCCGGACTGGTCGCCGGTGTAGGCCAGCGCCGATCCGCCCGCCGGTGTGAAGTTACCGTTCTCTTCGCGCCGGAACCGTTCGAATTGAACGATCAGTGATCGGTCGCGCGCATTGCCGTTCGGTGCCCATTTCCACACCAGGTCCACGCCTTGGATCCGGCTCGAACCGGTAAAGCGGTCCGGCGCGGTGTCATCGCCGCTTTCGCGGCTTTCGGCACGGCCGTGGAACTGGCTGATGCCAAGCCGCCAGGCATGGCTGGGGCCGAGGTCGTCGCCGAGCCGGATGAAGGCGGTTCCAACCCCGTTGCCGGCGCGGGCGCCGCCGCCGGCCGGGAAACCGTCGCCCCGGAAACGCTCCGCGCCGATTTCGAGGTAGATATCCAGTGGCGCCACCCAGCGCAATTGCACGCCATCGTCGCCATAGGCGGTGGCCAGCATCGCGCGATACACCAGCGGCGCGTCGACAAACGACCAGGCATGGGCGTGAATGCCGTTGTGGTAACCGATGCCGGACAGGAAACGCCCGGCGCGCAGGGTCAGGCCGTGGCCCAGTTTGCGCGTTTCCAGATACGCCTCCTCGATATCGACCTCGTTGTCGGCCGTCAGCGCCACCGTGAAACGTCCGCTGAAGCGATCGTCGACATTGCTGCTGATGACAAACTCCGACTCGCCGAGCCGGAAACCCTCCTGGCCGGGCGTCGCTTCCGCGCCGAGCGCGAACCCGGGCAGTCGATATCCGCTGACCGGTTGCGAGAAGGCGGCGTAACGCCCGTTCAGGATAAGGCTGATATCGGGATTGCTGCTGGCGCCGGGACGGCCGCCCGGGGCTGGCTCGGTCGGTTGGGCCGAGGCGGCGGACGAGAACAACAAAGAAATGAAGAACCAATACTGGACGCGATGCATGAGTCACCCACCCGATTCATGGGCAGCGCCGCGGAACACTAGGCTGTGCAGCGGTGCTGCGGTGTTGTTCGATGAAGCGGCAATGAAGCCGCGGTCTGGCTTCCGGTAACGGAATCAGACCCGGGAGGGTGGGGCGCGGGCCGAGAATGGAAGAAAAGTGGTGGAAACTGGCAGGGTCCAGGCTGCCGAACGGAAAACGACTGGCGTGAGGGGCAGGGGGGCAACAATGGGCGAAGTCGAAGGCGTGCCCGGCAGATCGTTGGCGAAGACATGCAGGGCGCAGGGAGCATCGTGCGCGCCAGTGACGTGATCGAGCTCGTGCGCCACGGCCAGTCCCTGCATGCTCAGGAGCAGCAGAGCGAGTGAGAGGCTGGCCAGGAAGCGGTGTGTCGACATGGTTCTATTGTTTCGCAGACGGGTGCGAGTGGCAAGCCGGAGGCAATGGTCGGCGGATGTCGAGCGCTGACACGATTTCATTGCCGAGGGTAAACATGCAACACTTGATGTACGCGCTCCAAACCTTCGCCGCCGTGTCTTTTTGGGGCGGTGTGGAAGCCGAGTTTTTAGAAGATCGTCGCGACGCGAGTAAGCGCGGTATGCCCGCGTGGCAGCAGCGGGGATTACTGCATTTAACATGAAACTTAATCCACAAGAGCTGGAGAAAATCGCCAGTCTCACGCTGGAAAATTACAATCAGCGTGCCGATGATTTCTGGCAAGGCACGCGTGATCATGATGTCGACCAGAATATCGCGGCGTTCCTGCAAGCCATCGAGGGGGAGCCGCCTTTCACGATACTAGATTTCGGCTGCGGGCCGGGGCGTGATCTCAAGGCGTTTGCCGGACTCGGCCACCTCGCGGTAGGTTTGGAAGGCGCCACACGCTTCGCCGACATGGCGTGCGCCCACAGCGACTGTGAAGTGTGGCAGCAGGATTTCCTCAAGCTTGATTTGCCGGATAGACATTTCGATGGTGTGTTCGCCAACGCCGCGTTGTTCCATGTCCCCAGCCAGGAGTTGCCGCGCGTATTGCGGGAATTACACGCGACGCTGAAACCACGCGGTGTGCTGTTCAGCTCAAACCCGCACGGCCAGAACGAGGAGGGCTGGAACCGTGGGCGTTACGGCGCGTTTTATGATTTGGAAACGTGGCGCGGTTATGTGTCAGCCGCGGGATTCGCAGAGCTATCGCACTATTATCGTCCAGCCGGCCTGCCGTGTGAACGGCAACCGTGGCTGGCGAGTGTGTGGCGCCGACTCGGCTAACCCATCAGGCGAACAATGACTTCTGCTTGTCGTACACGCATTGTACGGCCGCGTTGCATCGGGCAGTTTGCTCGAGACCACGGCACAGCCCTTCCACAGGCCGGGCGGCCGGTGGTGCGCAGCCCCATAAAATGGGGGAAGCAATCCTAAAGACTCACGCCCGTCCAGAGCGGCATCACCACCACTCGCAGGCAGCCGTGCGCCTCGCGCAGCGCCGCCTCCGCCTGAGCGGCGTTGGCTGCGCGCGCGAAAATAAATCCGAGATAACTGGAGCCTTCCGGCAAGGGAACCAGCTCATGGCCTTCGCGCACGTTGATGACGACTTCTTCGATGTGGGGTACTTTTTGGGCCGCCAGCACGCCTTCGACGCGCCGCAGGATACCGGCCTTCGGGATCGGGATCATCAGCACCCCGGCGCCACCGGTTTCGCCGATGGGAGATGTAATAGGCGGGACGCCAGGGACACGTGTCCGAGGGCCGCGGTCCGAAACGGAAGCCCTGCCCGCTTCGCTCGCTCGTCCTACCATAAGGTCAGGACCGCTTGCGGCTTGACGATTGAGTTCAGGGGACTCACCCAAGGCATGCCTCAGCACTAATTCCTCCAGACTGAAACCGGTGCCGAAACGCAGCAGGCGTCCGCACAGGCCGCCGATGGTGCGCGCGGCGACTTCCAGTATCCATACCCCCTGGTCGTTGATGCGGCATTCGGCGTGGATCGGCCCTTCACGAAGCCCGTAGGCCGTGCACGCCGCGGAGATCGTTTCACGCATCGCGCGCTGGCTTGGCGCATCCAGCCGTGACGGCGTGATGTAATACGTTTCTTCGAAAAACGGGCCGTCCAGTGGATCGGGCTTGTCGAAGATCGTCAGGATTTCGAGCTGTCCGTTCGTTAGCAGGCCTTCCACCGCTACTTCGAAGCCGGGAATGAATTCCTCGACCAGGATGGTTTCTCGTTCTTCCGCCGTGGACAATTTTTCTTGCGCCAGCAGTACCTGGATGCGCGCTGCCGCTTGTTCGAGTTCTGCGTGGTTGTCAGCACGAATCACGCCGCGGCTGGCCGATAGCGCCACCGGTTT
>CAKKRZ010000063.1:3851-21565 GCA_919902925.1 Acidiferrobacterales bacterium
AGCGCGGACGGCGGATCGTTGAGATCGAGATGCAGGCCCTGGGCGTAGGCACTCACCAGCGAGTGTTTCGCCTCAGAGGCGATCAGGACTTCGATACCGAGCGCCTGGGCCGCTGCCAGAAACGGCGCGGTGCGGTAGCTGCCGTGCGGCGCAATCAGCAGAATGCGGCGCGCGGCCGCATTCTGAACGGGGAGCGTTACCGGCCTAGAATCCGCCGCCGCCGCATCCGCCACAGGTGCCGCTGCCGCCGACGGCCTTGAACACATTGTTAAACACAAAGTTCGAATTCTTGAAATCGACCTCGCAGCCCTGCAGGAAATTGAGCGCGATGGGATCGACGAAGATTTTGAAGCCCTGGCCCTCGAGGACGCTGTCGAAAGCCTTGTCTGCCGCCGCATCGGCGTAAGTCATGCCGTAGGTCATGCCGCCGCAGCCACCACCCGAGACGAACACGCGAATGCCGGCCGCCTCAGCGTCGGCCTCCTTGAGTATTTCGGTGAATTTGGCCTGCGCCGCCGGGGTCAGGCGCATGTCGGCTTCACTGATCTGTGTGGAATAGTCGTTGGTCGTCATAGCCCTTCTCCTCACGCATGAATCTGAATGACAGGAATAGTACACCGTTTACCAGAATTCAGAACGCTGACCGTGTGGGTACACCGCCAATCTGTATGGCATTAGCTTGTCGCCAAGCTTTCCAGATTACAATACACCACCCGTTCAGCATCGAGAGAATCCTCATGACCCGTACTGTTCGTTGCGCCGTATTGAAACGCGAGGCTGATGGCCTGGAGCGCCTGCCGTATCCGGGACCGTTGGGGCAGCGCATTTACGAGAATGTTTCAATAGAAGGCTGGAAGCAGTGGCTGCAACGCCTGACCACGATCATCAACGAGAACCGGCTCAGCACTGCCGACCCGGGAAGCATCAAGGTGATCGAGCAGCACATGCTCGGGTTTCTGTTCGGTGAAGGTGATATGGGCAAGCTTCCGTCCGGCTTCCAGGCCGCGGGTAGCAAAAAATAACCCGCCGGACAGGCGCGCGGTTTCCACGTGCGCCTGTGTGCATGAAAGTCGTACTGATCAATCCCTACGAAATCGGCCGTCAGCCGTTCGGCTTGGCCGAACCGGTCGCCTGGCTCAAACGTGCCGGTTGCGAGGTGCACTGCCTCGATCTCACCCTGCAACGTCTGGACCCCGAGGTTTTGCGCGACGCCCGCCTGGTGGCGATCTACGTCGCCATGCACACCGCTACGCGCATCGCCATGGAGGCGATCCCGCGGGTATTGGCCATCGTCCCCGGGGCACATCTGTGCGTGTACGGCCTGTACGCGCCAATGAATGAAAAGTTGCTGCGCGATCTGGGTGCTCAGACCGTGTTGGGCGGCGAGGTCGAACCGGCACTGGTATCCCTGATCGAGCGATTGCGTGCCGAGGGCGGCCAGATGCAAACCGAACCGGTGGTGAATCTCTCAAAAATTGAATTCATGGTTCCCGATCGTGCCTCGCTGCCGCCGCTCGAGCGTTACGCGCATTTGCAGCTACCGGACGGTAGTCGCAAGACCGTCGGCTTCGCCGAAGGGTCGCGCGGTTGCAAACATCTGTGTCGCCATTGTCCGGTGGTACCGGTGTACCAAGGCGCGTTTCGCGTGATCCCGGTGGATACCGTCATGGCCGACGTACGCCAGCAGGTGGCGGCCGGCGCGCGGCATATTTCCTTCGGCGATCCGGATTTTCTGAATGGCCCGACTCATGCGCACAAACTGGTGCAGGCGCTGCACGCCGAATTTCCGGATGTCAGTTACGATGCCACGATCAAGATCCAGCATCTCATCGATCACGCGCAGATGCTGCCGGAACTTAAATCGACCGGTTGCCTGTTCATCACCGCCGCGGTCGAGTCGGTCGATGACCGCGTGCTCGAACGGCTCGCCAAGAACCACACGAATGCGGATTTTGCGCGCGCCGTGGCGTTGTGCCGCGCGGCCGGCATTGCACTGGCCCCGACCTTCGTGGCGTTCACACCCTGGACCACGTTGGAAGGTTATATCGCGCTGCTCAAACGACTGCTCGAACTTGACCTGGTCGAGAACGTGCCACCGATTCAATTGGCGATCCGCTTGCTGATCCCGCAGGGTTCGTTGTTGCTGGAGCTACCGGGTTTTCAGGCACACATCGGCGAGTTCGATTCCAGGCTCCTGGGTTTCCCCTGGGCCAATCCCGATCCACGTGTCGATCGATTGCAACTGGCGGTGCAGCAGCAGGTCGCCAAGGGCGAAGCTGAAAACATGAGCCGGCACGATATTTTCACGTCTATTTGGAAGCTGGCCCACCAAGCCCTGGGGGTAAAGCCGCCCGAGTTGGCGGATAGCGGTCCGGGCATGCCGATCCCGCGCCTGTCCGAACCCTGGTATTGCTGTGCTGAACCGACTCACCAGCAATTGCAAAGTTTTTAAAATCTGCCCGCCCGGATGGCGCAGGCCGGATCAGGGTTTTTCGCCGCCTTACTTGAGTGCCAGCAGCACCGCGATCTCATCGCAATGATTGAACTTGTAGCATTTGATGCACACGCTCCAGACCTTTTCCGGCAATGTTTCCTTGGGTACGGTGCGGAAACCGAGCTTGTGGAAAAAATCCGGCACGTAGGTCAGCGCCATCAGGCGCTTGAGGCCGATTGCGCGTGCCTCACCGATTACGCGCTCCACCAGCTGGCGGCCGTGACCGTGGCGCTTGTGCGCGTCGGCGACCACCAGCGAGCGCACCTCGCCCAGGTCTTCAGTGAATATCTCGAGCGCGCCGCAGCCGACCACACGGCCGTCGGATTCGACGACAAAGAAATCGCGCAGGTGGCGGTACAGCTCGCTCATCGAACGCGGTAGCAGATTGCCCTGGTTGGCGTAGACCTCCAGCAGGTCATGAATCTCGGGAACGTCGTGGATTGCCGCCGAACGAATGTTGACGGTCTCCCTCACCCCTTGCCCTCTCCCGGGGGGAGAGGGGGAGTTGGAATCCAAAGGCCTGTTACGAGTCGGCACGGGTCAGCATGTCCTCGGCGTGGGCGAGCGTTTGCGGGCTGATGGTCACACCGCCGATCATGCGCGCGATCTCCTGGACACGATCGCTGCCGGTCAGCGGTTCGATGCGTGTTTCGGTTTCGCCGGCCTTGATGCGCTTGGCGACCTGCAGGTGCTGGTGGCCCAGGGCCGCGACCTGCGCCAGGTGGGTGATGACGAACACCTGCCGGCCGCCGCCGATCTCGCGCAGCAACTGACCGACGATTTCTGCCACGCGTCCGCCGACGCCGACATCGACCTCGTCGAAGATCAGGGTCGGGATGCGGCCGAGGTTGGCCAGTTCCACCTGCAGGGCCAGCGACAGGCGCGACAGTTCGCCGCCCGAGGCCACTTTCGCGAGCGGTCGTGCTGGCTGGCCCGGGTTGGCGGCCACCAGAAACTCGGCGCGTTCGCGACCACGCGGAGCGCGTTCGCCGGCGGGCAGTGACGACAGGGCCACCTCGAAGCGCGCGTCGCGCATGCCAAGCTCCGGCAGGCGGGCACTGACCGCGGTGCCCAGTTTCTTTGCCGCATTCACGCGCGCCTTGCCGATCTGGTCGGCGAGCGTGTCGTAGGTGGCCGCCGCCGCTTTGGCCTCATCTTCCAGTTTGGCCAGGTTGGTGTCGTAGTTTTCGATGTCATCGAGTTCGACGCGCAGGCGCACGGCCAGGGCTGGCAGTTCTTCCGGTTTGACGCGATGTTTGCGTGACAGGTCGTGCACGCTCCCCAGGCGCGAATCGAGTTCTTCGAGACGTCCCGGATCAAGATCGAGGCCATCGAGATACTGGTGGAGCCGCGCGGCGGCCTCATCGATCTGGATCGTGGCCTCGTTGAGCAGGGCCACGATCTCGGTGAGCTTGCCGTCGAAGCGGGTCAGCGCTTCCAGCTGGCCGCTGGCCTTCGAGAGCAGCGCGGACAGGGCGCTGTCCTCGGCATCGTAGAGAACCTCGGCCACGCCCTGCACGCCCTGCAGGAGCTCAGTGCCATTGGCGAGTCGGGCGTGCTCTTCTTCCAGCTTTGGAATTTCGTCGACGGTCAGCTTGAGCGCTTCCAGCTCCTTGACCTGATGGCGCAGCCAGTCGAGCCGCTGGTCGCGGTCCGCCGATTCCTGTTTCAGCGTCTCCAGCCGGTCATGCAGCGACTTCCAGTTCGTGTAGTGACCCGCGAGGGTATCCACCTGCTCATCGATACCGGCGTAGGCATCGAGCAGGGCGAGTTGCTGGTCGCGTTTGAGCAGCGACTGGTGTTCGTGCTGGCCGTGAATGTCCACCAGCCGGTCGCCGAGATCGCGCAGTTGCTGGACCGTGACCGGACGGCCGTTGATCCAGGCCTTGGAAGGCTTTTCACGCTCCACCATGCGCCGCAGCAGGCATTCGCCTTCATCGCTCAGGTTCTGTTCCTGGAGCCAGGCCGCGGCCTCGCTGTCGCTCGTCAAGGCAAAGCGGGCATGGACCTCGGCGCGGGCGGCACCGGTGCGGATCACGTGCGCCTCGGCGCGTTCGCCCAGCGCCAGTGCCAGCGCGTCGATGACAATGGATTTGCCGGCCCCGGTTTCGCCGGTCAGGACCGTGAGCCCCGGACCGAACTCGAGTTCGAGGTTGCGAACGATGGCAAAGTCGCGGACCAACAGATGCTCGAGCATGCCCCGACCTAGACGGTCTTGCCCCAGTGCAGTTTCTGGCGCAGCACGTCGAAGTAGCTGCGCCGCGCGGGATGCACCAGTTCGACCGAGTGTTCGGCGCGGCGCACGAAGATGTGATCGCCGTCGCTGAGCGCCATGGACGACTGCCCGTCGAATGAAACGTGCGCGTGCTGGCCGGACGAGCCGGTCATGACGATCTCGATCACCGAATCGCTGCTGACCACCAGCGGCCGGAAGCTCAGGGTGTGCGGGCAGATCGGCACCACCGCCAGCGCCGGCAGGGTAGGGTGCAGGACCGGGCCGCCGGCCGACATGGCGTAGGCGGTGGAACCGGTTGGGCTGGCCACGATTACGCCGTCGCCGCGCGAGCTGTTGACGAACTCGCCGCCGAGAAAAATTTCGAACTCGATCATGCGCGCCAACTCGCCTTTGGTGACAATCACGTCGTTGAGCGCGGTGGCGCTGTGGACGATTTTGCCCATGCGCATGATCTCGGACGACAGCAGCAGGCGTGTCTCGCTGTGATACTCGCCGTCGAGGATATGGCCGATGTCCTCCAGCATCTGGTCGACGCCGATGTCGGCGAGAAAGCCGAGACGCCCGCGGTTTACGCCGATCAGCGGCACACCGTACGGGGCGAGATGACGAGCGATGCTGAGCAGGGTGCCGTCGCCGCCGACGATGATGGCCAGGTCGATCTCGCGGCCGATGTTCTCGAAGGGCACGCTGGGCAAGGTGGTCTTGCCCAGCAGCGAGGCGGTGTTGTCATCGACCAGCACCTGCAGGCGGCGGGCGCGCAGGAACTCACCGAGCCGCTCGATGGACCCACGGATGGATTCGTCGCGGTAGCGGCCGAACAAACCGACAGTGCTGATTTTCTTCTTCATGTGGCAATGGCCGGAAAGGCGTAACGCTAGCACGGGTGACGGGGGCGGCCAATCGAGCATCCGCCGCCGGCGCGTGGCGGCGCCCGCCGTTTTGGGTCCTGACGAGGCTTGGCACTCTGGCGCCGGGAGTGCTAAATTCAGCCCATCCCAAGCCCCGGATAGCCACCTGCCGTGCGTCCCGCCTCTCCCCTGTCCAACCGCGCCGAACAGCTGCTGAAAACGCTGGTCGAGCGCTATATCGAAGACGGCCAGCCGGTGGGTTCCCGGATGCTGGCCCGCCAGGCCGGGCTCGACCTGTCACCGGCCACGGTGCGCAATGTCATGTCCGACCTCGAGGAACTGGGTCTGGTTCGTGCCCCGCACACCTCGGCCGGGCGGATCCCGACGGAGCGTGGTTATCGGGTGTTCGTGGATTCGCTGCTCAAGGTCAAGCCGCTGCACGCCAGTGAGGTGCGTCGCCTGCAAGACGAGTTCTGCGCGGCCCACGATCCGCAGCAGATCATTGAGTGCGCCTCGGGCCTGTTGTCCGAGGTCAGCCGCCTGACCGGCATCGTCATGGCCCCGCGCCGTGACGACTTTGCCGCGTTCCGGCAGATCGATTTCGTGCGGCTGTCGCGCGACCGGCTGCTGGTGATCCTGGTGACGCAGGACGGTCAAGTGCAGAACCGCGTGCTGCAGGCACCGTCGCGCCCGGGCGGGGCGGGCGGCGAGTTCGACTTCACCTCCGCCGAACTCCAGCGTGCCTCGAACTATTTCAACGAGACCTTCTCCGGCGTCAGCCTGGCCGACGTCAAGCTCCGTCTGCTTGGCGAGATGGAGCGCGAGCATGACGATCTGCAGCGCATCATGTCGCTGGCCATGCGTGCCGCCGGCGCGGCGCTGGAGCCCGACGAGCCGGAGGACCACCTGCTGGTGTCCGGCGAATCCAACCTGATGGATCTGCCGGATCTGGGCGACATGCGCAAACTACGCCGCCTGTTCGAGGCGTTCAACACCAAGCGCGACCTGCTCGACCTGCTCGACCGCAGCATGCGCGCCGGCGGCGTGAAGATCTTTATCGGCCAGGAATCGGGCTACCAGGCGCTGGAGGATTGCAGCGTCATCACCGCGCCGTACTCGGTCGATGGCAACATCGTCGGCACCCTCGGCGTGATCGGGCCGACGCGCATGGCCTACGAACGCCTGATTCCGGTGGTGGACCTGACCGCGCGGCTGCTGTCCAATGCGCTCACCGCCCTGGAGCGTGGCGATCGTCTTGAAGACCCGCGGCGTTGACCCCACCCGGGCGGTGGACCCTGACCGCCCTGTCACCAATAATCAATTGAACATGACCCAGAACGAACCGCAGCTACCCATTGAACCGCCGCTCGACCCGGTCGAGAGCCTTCGCCAGGAGCTGGAAGCGGCCCGCGCCCAGGTGGCCGAAAGCCAGGAAAAGTATCTGCGCGCCCTGGCCGAGGCGGACAACACCCGCCGCCGCGCCGAACTCGACCTGGCCGGGGTCCACAAATACGCCGTCGAGCGCTTCGCCGGCGAGATCGTCACCGTCCGCGACTCACTCGACCTGGCCGCGGCCCTGGATCTGACCGGAGAGAACCAGGAGGCCCTGGTCCGGATGCGGGAGGGGATCGGGCTGACGCTCAAACAGCTGGATGACGTGTTCCGCAAGTTCGGTATTTCCCTGCTCGACCCGAAAGGCGAGAAATTCGACCCCGCCCGCCACCAGGCCATCAGCATGGTGGAGTCGGCCGAAGTGCCGGCCAACCACGTATTAAGTGTCGTGCAGAAGGGCTATCAGCTGCACGATCGCGTCCTGAGACCGGCCATGGTGGTGGTGGCCAAGGCCCCCGGTAACGGCGCCCCCACTGCTTGAAAACCGGCCCCCAGGGCCCCATAACCCCACACAAATCACGATAATTTTTTGAGGACAGGAATCATGGGCAAGATCATCGGCATTGACCTCGGTACCACCAACTCGTGCGTGGCCGTCATGGAAGGCGGCGGCAAGGTGCGCGTCATCGAGAACAGCGAAGGCGACCGCACCACCCCGTCGGTGGTGGCGTTCTCCGACGACGACCAGGTGCTGGTCGGCCAGACCGCCAAGCGCCAGGCCGTGACCAACCCGCATAACACCCTGTACGCGGTCAAACGGCTGGTCGGGCGCAAGTTCGAAGACGAGGTGGTGCAGCGCGACATCAAGATGGTGCCGTACAAGATCGTCAAGGCCAAGAACGGCGACGCCTGGGTGGAAGTGCGCGGCAAGGCGATGGCTTCGCCGGAGATCTCCGCGCGTGTCCTGCAAAAGATGAAAAAGACCGCCGAGGACTATCTTGGCGAGGAAGTGACCGAAGCGGTGATCACCGTGCCGGCCTACTTCAACGATTCCCAGCGCCAGGCCACCAAGGACGCCGGCCGCATCGCCGGTCTGGAGGTCAAGCGCATCATCAACGAGCCAACCGCGGCGGCGCTCGCTTACGGCATGGACAAGAAGCCGGGCGACTCCAAGATCGCCATCTACGACCTCGGCGGCGGCACGTTCGATATCTCGATCATCGAGATCGCCTCGGTCGACGGCGAGCATCAGTTCGAGGTGCTGTCCACCAACGGCGACACCTTCCTCGGCGGTGAAGATTTCGACAAGCGCATTATCGATTACCTCGCCGACGAGTTCCGCAAGGACCAGGGCATCGACCTCAGGGGCGATCCGCTGGCCATGCAGCGTCTCAAGGACGCGGCCGAAAAGGCCAAGGTCGAGCTGTCCACGACGCAGCAGACCGACGTGAATCTGCCCTACGTCACGGCCGACGCCAAGGGTCCGAAGCATCTCAGCGTCAAGCTATCGCGCGCCAAGCTCGAGGCGCTGGTCGAGGACCTGATCGCGCGCACCGTCGAGCCGTGCAAGATCGCGCTCAAGGACGCCGGCCTCAAGGCCAGCGAGATCAACGACGTAATCCTGGTCGGCGGCCAGACGCGCATGCCCAAGGTGCAGGAGACGGTCAAGAATTTCTTCGGCCAGGAGCCGCGCAAGGACGTCAACCCGGACGAGGCGGTGGCGATCGGCGCGGCCATCCAGGCCGGCGTGCTGTCGGGCGCGGTCAAGGACGTGTTGCTGCTGGACGTTACGCCGCTGTCGCTGGGCATCGAAACGCTCGGCGGGGTCATGACCAAGCTGATTCAGAAAAACACCACTATCCCGACCAAGGCCGCGCAGACGTTCTCGACCGCCGATGACAATCAGGGTGCGGTGACCGTGCACGTGATGCAGGGCGAACGCGAGATGGCGGCCGGCAACAAGTCGCTTGGCCGTTTCGACCTGACCGGCATTCCGGCGGCCCCGCGCGGCCTGCCGCAGATCGAGGTGACCTTCGACATCGACGCCAACGGCATCCTGCACGTGTCGGCCAAGGACAAGGGCACAGGCAAGGAGAACAAGATCGAGATCAAGGCCGGTTCGGGCCTCAATGAGGAAGAGATCAACCGCATGGTCAAGGACGCCGAGGCGCACGCCGAGGAAGACCGCAAGGCCCACGAACTGGTCGATGCCCGCAACCAGGCCGACGGCATGATCCACACCGTCGGCAAGACGCTCAAGGAACACGGCGACAAGGTTGAAGCGGCCGAGAAGGAAAAGATCGAGGCGGCACTCAAAGAGCTTGAGGCCGCCATCAAGGGCGACGACAAGGACGATATCCAGAAGAAGACCGAGGCGCTCGCACAGGCCTCGCACAAGCTGGCCGAGCAGATGTACAAGACGGCCGGGGGCGCCGAAGGCGCCGCCGGGGCTGAGGCCGGTGCGGCCGAGGCCGGCGGCAATGGCGGTGCCGGCAAGGAAAACGTGGTCGACGCCGAGTTCGAGGAAGTGAAGGACAATAAAAAGAAGTAGCCAGCCGCCAGTGGCCAGGCAACAGAAGCGGCTGGCCACGGCTTGAACAGTCCGGCGACGGGTAACGGTGGGTATCGTTACCCGTCTCTGTTGTTGACTGGCTGCTTGTCACTTGTAACTTGCTACCGGGTTTATGGCCAAAAAAGATTATTACGAGGTATTGGGCGTGGCGCGCAACGCGCCGGAGGCCGACGTCAAGAAGGCCTACCGGCGGCTGGCCATGAAGCACCATCCCGACCGCAACCCGGAAGACAAGGCGGCCGAGGAGAAATTCAAGGAACTCCAGGCGGCCTATGAGGTGTTGTCGGACGCCTCCAAGCGCGCCGCCTACGACCAGTTCGGCCACGCCGGCGTCGATTCCTCGGCCGGCGCCGGCGGTTTCCATACCGCTGCCGGCGGCGCCAATTTCTCCGATATCTTCGGCGATGTATTCGGCGACATCTTCGGCGGCGGTCGCCGTGCCGGCGGCGCTTTCCGCGGCTCGGATCTGCGTTACTCCCTGGAGCTATCCCTGGAGGACGCGGTCAAGGGGGCCACGGTGCAGATCCGGGTGCCCAAGCTCGATACCTGCGCTACCTGCCACGGCAGCGGCGCCAAGCCCGGGACGAAACCGGTCGCCTGCCGGACCTGCGGCGGTCAAGGCCAAGTGCGCATGCAGCAGGGTTTCTTTTCCATTCAGCAGACCTGCCCGGCCTGCCACGGCCAGGGCAAGGTGGTCAGCGACCCGTGCGCGACCTGCCGCGGCCAGGGCCGCGTGCAGTCGGCCAAGACGCTCTCGGTCAAGGTGCCGGCCGGTGTCGATGAAGGCGACCAGATCCGGTTGGCGAGCGAAGGCGAGGCCGGCGAGGGCGGTGGCCCGGCGGGCGATCTCTACGTGCAGGTGCACCTGAAGGCGCACGCGATCTTCAGGCGCGATCACGACGATCTGTATTGCGAGATGCCGGTGTCGTTCGTGACCGCGGCGATGGGCGGTGAGCTGGAGGTGCCGACCCTCGATGGCCGGGCCAGCATCAAGATCCCGTCCGGCACGCAGAGCGAGAAACTGTTCCGTCTGCGCGGCAAGGGCGTGCGCAATGTGCGCAACGGCGCGCAGGGCGATCTTTATTGCAAGGTGTCGGTGGAAACCCCGGTCAACCTGAGCGCGGAACAGAAGGACATGCTACACCGGCTCGACGACTCGCTCCGGGCCGGCGGCGCGAAACACAGCCCTCGCGAATCTTCGTGGGTCGATAAGTTGAAGAGCTTGTTCGGCTGAGAGAGCGCCAGGCTGGAGAGTACACCCGACAATTTCAGGGTGACGGTGTCGTTGCCCCTGGGCCCGACGTCTCGGTTGCAGGTTTGAGCGACTGATAAGTGAGTTCCAGTTTCAGGCGATCGCGCTCCTTCTTGGCACCGGCATGCCCCGGGTTGAGGGCCACGGCCTTGTCGAGCAGCGCGACGGCGTCCTTGTATTCCCGCGCGGCGGTCTTGAGCGTGGCCAGTTCGAAATAGACATCGCCCATTTCCTGGCGCTTGCCGGCATTTTTGTAAATCTCCAGCATTTCTTTCAGCACGTCTTCACGCTTGTCCTTGATCCGTTCCAGCACGCTGATATAGGTATCGTCGTCGCGGAAACCGTCCAGCGGTTTGGCCGAGTTCATGTAATAGCGTACACGCCAGACCTTGAGCGGTTCCTTGTCGGCGAAATTCGCGCGCGGTTTGTAACCGAACAGCCGGTTGCCGCTGTACTCCGGCGCCATCACCACCGACATCGGCGGGCGGGTGCGCAACCAGTTGACCAGCGCCTCGGCCTCGGCGCGTGCCTCGGGGGAATCCTTGGGCAACTGGCGAAGGCGCAGCAGGTGTCCGGCCAGGCGCACATGGCTGTGCTCGTGGGTCCTGAGCAGGTTCATCCAGAATTCGGATTCGCGCGCGGCGTCGTCCTTGCGTTCGAGCGAGCGCACCAGCATGAAATACAGCAACGAGTCGCGGTAACGGCTGTCGGCCAGCGCCGGGTTGGTGGCGATGCGCTTGACCTCGGCGTAGAGCTCGGCGGCGCCTTTCGTTTTTTCGGTCAGGCTCAGGATGTCGATGAATTTCTTGTCGACCTCGGTGTCCTTGGCGTTGTCCAGCGCAAAGGCCTCGATGCGGGCGACGTTGCGCGCCAGGTTCCAGTCCTCGGCGTGGGCGGATAGCGCCGGCAGCAGGATCATCAACCAGACGACGTGCATGATTCGTTTCATGTAGACACTCCTGTTCGATCCGTGAGAGGGGGCAGACGTTACGACCGTTGATGATTCTGGCCTTTTTTTTCCAGTACCGCCAGAGCCGGGGCCGCGTGGGTGTCGTAACCGCACGGACCGGGTCGATTCTGCCGGTCCGGCCGTTCGCATCCACCCGGGTTGCCGGCCGGCCGGCAACCCGTCGCGAACACCATCTGAAATTGATTGCCGTTCCGGCATCGCTGATTTAGTCTTACCCGGCGTGAACGAATCCGCCATTTCCCAGGCCGTCATCCCATGATCAAAGTCGCCATCACCGGTGCCGGCGGGCGTATGGGCCGCACCCTGATTGAAGCCTGCACGCTGACCGAAGGGATGAGTCTGACGGTGGCATTGGAGCGTCCCGGGGCCAGCGCCATCGGCCTGGACGCCGGCGAGCTGGCCGGTGTCGGTCGCCTGGGGGTGGCCGTGCGGCCATCGCCGAACGGCCACGACTACGACGTCATGGTCGATTTCACCCGCCCCGAGGCCACGCGCCAGCACCTGGCGCACTGCCGCGAGCACGGCCGGCGTCTGGTGATCGGCACTACCGGTTTCGACGAGGCCGGTCTGGCGCATATCCGCGAGGCCGCCCGCGAGATTCCGATCGTACTGGCGCCCAACATGAGCGTCGGCGTGAATCTGTGTTTCAAGCTGCTGGAAACCGCCGCCCGCGTGCTCGGCCACGATGCCGACATCGAAATCACCGAGGCGCACCACCGTCACAAGGTCGATGCCCCGTCGGGCACGGCCCTGCGCATGGGCGAGGTGATCGCCCGCACCCTGGGCCGCGACCTCAAGACCGACGGCGTCTATGCCCGTCACGGCATCACCGGCGAGCGGCCGCGCGGGGCTATCGGTTTTTCGGTGATCCGGGCCGGCGACATTGTCGGCGATCACACGGTGTTGTTTGCCGGCGGCGGCGAACGCGTGGAAATCCGCCACCACGCCGAGTCGCGCATGACCTTCGCCACCGGCGCGCTGCGCGCCGCGCGCTGGCTGATGGACCGCCCGCCCGGGCTTTACGACATGCAGGACGTGCTCGGTTTGCGTTAGTCGTCAGCGGTTCGTTGCCTTCCGGAAGACTCCTCCCGTATAATCGCTTTTCAGCGGGATTTACCCCTTTTTCAGAATTTCCACGGGAGCGGCCGGGTTGCTCCCGCATTCGCATGCTTGCGCCAGAGGAATTTCGCTGAGATGTCGTCCGCACTGCTCGCCCTGGAAGATGGATCCCTGTTTTACGGGGAGTCCGTGGGTATTGCAGGCGAGACGGTCGGCGAGGTGGTGTTCAACACCGCCCTCACCGGCTACCAGGAAATCCTCACCGACCCTTCCTACGCCGAGCAGATCATCACGCTGACGTATCCGCACATCGGCAACACCGGCTGCAACCCGGAGGACATGGAGTCCAGTCGCGCCTGGGCACGCGGCCTGATCATCCGCGACCTGCCGTTTCGCCACAGCAATTTCCGCGCGACCGAATCACTGCCCGAATTCCTGCAACGCCAGAAGTTGGTGGCCATTGCCGGCATCGACACGCGCCGGCTGACGCGCATCCTGCGCGAGAAGGGCGCCCAGAACGGCTGCATCCTGGCGGTGGCCAAGGGAAAGCCCAACGAGAAAAAGGTGCTGGCCGCCGCCCGCGGCTTTCCAGGCCTCAAGGGCATGGATCTCGCCAAAGAGGTCAGCACCCGCCAGACCTATATATGGTCGGAAGGCAGCTGGGTCCTCGGCCAGGGTCATCGTCGGGACATCTCTATGAAGTTTAGGGTCGTGGCCTA
Organism: Acidiferrobacterales bacterium; assembly: GCA_919902925.1. Lineage (GTDB taxonomy): Bacteria > Pseudomonadota > Gammaproteobacteria > Acidiferrobacterales > Sulfurifustaceae > CAKKRZ01. The sequence goes on from CAKKRZ010000063.1 coordinate 17,334, forward strand.
CGATTTTGGGGTCAAGACGAACATCCTGCGCATGCTGGCCGACCGCGGCTGTGCGCTGACGGTGGTGCCGGCCAAGACCCCGGCCGGCGAGGTGCTGGCGCTGAAACCGGACGGCGTGTTCCTGTCCAACGGCCCCGGCGATCCGGAGCCCTGCACCTACGCCATCCAGGCCATCCGCGAAATCGTCGCCACGAAATTGCCGGTGTTCGGCATCTGTCTTGGCCATCAGTTGCTCGGCCTGGCCTCCGGCGCGCGCACGCTGAAGATGAAGTTCGGCCACCACGGCGCCAATCACCCGGTGCAGGACCTGGACACGAAGCGCGTCATGATCACCAGCCAGAATCACGGCTTCGCCGTCGACGAGACCAGCCTGCCGGGTACCCTGCGCGTGACGCACCGCTCGTTGTTCGACGGCACCATCCAGGGTCTGGCGCGTACCGACGCACCGGCGTTCTGTTTCCAGGGCCACCCGGAGGCGAGCCCCGGCCCGCACGACGTGGCGCCGCTGTTCGATCATTTCATTTCGCTCATGCAGCAACGCAAGCCCGCCTGAACCATGCCCAAGCGCACCGACATAAAAAGTATCCTGATCATCGGCGCCGGCCCGATCGTCATCGGCCAGGCCTGCGAGTTCGATTACTCGGGCGCGCAGGCGTGCAAGGCGCTGCGCGAGGAGGGCTATCGCGTCATTCTGGTCAATTCCAATCCGGCCACCATCATGACCGATCCGGAGATGGCCGACGCCACCTACATCGAGCCGGTCACCTGGCCGACGGTGGCCAAGATCATCGAGAAGGAACGGCCCGATGCGCTGCTGCCGACCATGGGCGGCCAGACCGGTCTCAACACCGCGCTCGATCTTGCCCGCGAAGGGGTGCTGGAAAAATTCGGCGTCGAACTGATCGGCGCCTCGCGCGAGGCCATCGACAAGGCCGAGGACCGCGAGTTGTTCAAGAAGACCATGGAAAAGATCGGTCTGGAGTGCGCGCGCGGCGCCATCGCCCACAGCCTGGAAGAGGCCCTGCAAGTGCAGGCGGCCATCGGTTTCCCGGTCATCATCCGCCCGTCGTTCACGCTCGGCGGCACCGGCGGCGGTATTGCCTACAACAAGGACGAGTTCGTGGACATCTGCCAGCGTGGTCTCGACGCCTCGCCGACCCGCGAGCTGCTGATCGAGGAATCCATCATCGGCTGGAAGGAATACGAGATGGAGGTGGTGCGCGACCGCGCCGACAATTGCATCATCATCTGCTCGATCGAAAATTTCGACCCGATGGGCGTGCACACCGGCGATTCCATTACCGTCGCCCCGGCGCAGACGCTGACCGACAAGGAATACCAGATCATGCGCGATGCCTCCATCGCCTGCCTGCGCGAAATCGGTGTCGACACCGGCGGATCCAACGTGCAGTTCGCCATCAACCCGCAGGACGGGCGCATGATCATCATCGAGATGAATCCGCGCGTGTCCCGCTCCTCGGCGCTGGCCTCCAAGGCCACCGGCTTCCCGATCGCCAAGGTGGCGGCCAAGCTGGCGGTCGGTTACACACTCGACGAGCTGCGCAACGACATCACCGGCGGCGCCACCCCGGCCTCGTTCGAACCGTCGATTGATTACGTGGTCACCAAGATTCCGCGTTTCACGTTCGAGAAATTTCCCAAGGCCGACCCAACCCTGACCACGCAGATGAAGTCGGTGGGCGAGGCCATGGCGATCGGGCGCACCTTTCAGGAATCACTGCAAAAGGCCATGCGCTCGCTGGAGATCGGCTCCTACGGTTTCGAACCGCGCCTCGACCCGGCGCTGGATGCCGATCACGCCCGCCAGCGGCTGACCCAGTTGCTGCGCGTGCCGGGCCCCGACCGTCTCTGGGCGGTCGCCGATGGTTTCCGCTTCGGCCTGAGCAGCGACGAGATTCACGCGCTGTCGTACATCGATCCCTGGTTTCTCGCCCAGATCGAGGACCTGGTGCTGACCGAAAAAGACATTGCCAAGCAGGCCAAGGCGAAGACCCGCCCGAACGCCGCGACCTTGCGCGCCTGGAAGCGCAAGGGGTTCTCCGACCGCCGTCTGGCGCAACTGCTCGGCAAGAAGGAGGCGCAGATCCGCAAGTGGCGCTGGGCCGATAATGTGCGTCCGGTCTACAAGCGGGTCGATACCTGCGCGGCCGAATTCGCCTCGGCCACCGCCTACATGTACTCGACCTACGAGGAAGAGTGCGAGGCAAGGCCCGACGATCGCCGCAAGATCATTGTCCTGGGTGGCGGACCGAACCGCATCGGTCAGGGTATTGAGTTCGACTATTGCTGCTGCCACGCCTCGTTCGCGCTGCGCGAGGACGGCATCCAGACCATCATGATCAACTGCAACCCGGAAACGGTTTCGACTGACTACGACACCTCCGACCGGCTGTACTTCGAACCGCTCACGCTCGAGGACGTGCTGGAGATCATTCACCTCGAAAAACCCGAGGGCGTGATCGTGCAATACGGCGGCCAGACGCCGCTCAAGCTGGCGCGCGGCCTGGAAGCGGCCGGTGCGCCGATCATCGGCACCAGTCCGGAGTCGATCGACATGGCCGAAGACCGCGAGCGTTTCCAGAAGCTGGTCAAAAAGCTCAAGTTGTTGCAACCGCCCAACGCCACGGCCCGCACCACCGAGGCTGCCATCAAACTGGCCGAGAAGATCGGTTACCCGCTGGTGGTGCGCCCGTCGTACGTACTCGGCGGGCGCGCCATGGAGATCGTTCATTCGCGCGACGATCTGGAACGCTACATGCGCGAGGCGGTGCGCGTGTCAGAAGACTCGCCGGTGCTGCTCGACCGCTTCCTGTCCGATGCCGGCGAAGTCGATGTCGATGCCATCAGCGACGGCGAGCAGGTGGTGATCGGCGGCATCATGGAGCACATCGAGGAGGCGGGGGTGCACTCCGGCGACTCCGCCTGCTCGCTGCCGCCGTATTCGCTGTCACCGAAAATCCAGGACGAGCTGCGCCGCCAAACGGTGGTGCTGGCCAAGGGTCTCAAGGTCATCGGCCTCATGAACATCCAGTTCGCCATCAAGGATGGCAGGGTGTATGTGCTGGAGGTCAACCCGCGCGCCTCGCGCACGGTGCCCTACGTTTCCAAGGCCACCGGCCGTCCGCTGGCCAAGATCGCCGCCCGCTGCATGGTCGGCCAAAGCCTCCAGAGCCAGGGCGTGAGCGGCGAGATTGTGCCCGGCTATTATTCGGTGAAGGAAGCGGTGTTCCCGTTCAGCAAGTTCACGGGTGTCGACACCATGCTCGGACCGGAGATGAAATCGACCGGCGAGGTCATGGGCGTGGGCGACAACTTCGGCGAGGCCTTCTCCAAGTCGCAGCTCGCGGCCGGCAGCCCGATTCCGCACAGCGGGCGTCTGTTCATCAGCGTGCGCGATCCCGACCAGCGCCACGCCGTCGAGGTGGCGCGCTACTTCGCCGCGAACGGCTTCGAACTGCTGGCCACGCGCGGCACCGCCGCGGTGCTGGCCGAGGCCGGCGTGCCGGTCACCCCCATCAACAAGGTGTCCGAAGGGCGGCCGCACATCGTCGACATGATCACCAACGATGAAATTGATATCATCATCAACACTGTGTCGGACCGGCAGAGCATCGAGGATGCCTTCGCCATCCGCCGCCAGGCGCTGCTGCACAAGGTCACCAGTTACACGACCCTGACGGCGGCCCGCGCCGCGGCCGAGGCACACCGCCGCGCCACCGGACTGACGGTTCACTGTTTGCAGGATCTGCACCGCACACTGAAGAACGGACAATGAAGAAGACACCCATCACCGCCACCGGCGCCGAGAAGCTGGTCGCCGAACTGCGGCGGCTGAAGTCGGTCGAGCGTCCGCGCATCATCCAGGCGATCGCCGAGGCGCGCGCTCACGGCGACCTGTCCGAGAACGCCGAGTACCACGCGGCCCGCGAGCAGCAGGGCTTCACCGAAGGGCGCATCGCCGAACTTGAATCGAGACTGTCCACCGCCCAGGTCATCGATCCGAAGACGGTCAATGCCGATGGCCGGGTGGTGTTCGGGGCGACGGTGAAACTTGCCGATGGCGGTACCGACCAGGAAGTGACTTACCAGATCGTCGGTGACTACGAGGCCGACATTAATGCCGGCATGATCTCGGTGAACTCGCCGATCGCCCGCGCGCTGATCGGCAAGAGCGTCGGCGACGCTGTCGAGGTGCAGGTGCCGGGCGGCGC
>CAKKRZ010000063.1:21665-23029 GCA_919902925.1 Acidiferrobacterales bacterium
CGCCAGGCCGGCGCCCGCTCGCGCGCCATCTTCAAGCTGGAAGAGCTGGATCGCCAGGACCGGCTGCTCAAGCCCGGCATGACGGTGGTCGATCTCGGTGCCGCACCCGGCGGCTGGTCGCAGTACGCGGCCGGACGGGTGGGCAAGGCGGGGCGAGTGATCGCGCTGGACCTGCTGGCGATGGACCCGATTCCGGGGGTGGAGCTGTTACAGGGCGATTTCACGGAAGAATCCGTGTTGAACGCGCTGGAAGCCCGGCTCGCCGGCCGGCCGGCCGACCTTGTAATATCGGATATGGCCCCCAACATGACCGGGATAGTCATCACCGATCAGGCGCGCATCATGATGCTCGCCGAGCTCTCCCTGGATTTTGCCACCCGCCATCTGCGTCCGGGCGGGGATTTCCTGGTGAAGACCTTCCAGGGTGCAGGGTTTACCGATTTTCTGCGCACGATGCGCGGGCGTTTTGCGCGGGTGCTGAGCCGTAAACCGCCGGCCTCGCGCACCGAAAGCCGGGAAATTTTCATGATCGGCCGGGGATTTAAGGGTTCAGCGGCGGTTGAGCCGCAGGCCGGCGCGTAGGACAATGACTACTATTGCTATGATGAGTAGCGGTTAAGCGATGTTGAACGGGATCATCCCGCACTGGACGGATACACCTTGAATAACTTGACCAAAAATATTCTGCTCTGGCTCGTCATCTCCATCGTGCTGATGACGGTCTACAACAGTTTCACGGGCCGGCAGATCGATTCCAAGACCATCGATTACTCGGCGTTCATTCAACACGTCCAAAAGGCCGACGTCGACAGCGTGTTCATCAACGAGCGCGAGATCATCGGCAAGCTCAAGGACGGCCGCGAGTTCGTCACTCACGCCCCGGATGACCGGGGAATGGTCAGCGACCTGCTCAAGAGCAACGTCAACATCAAGGTCAAGCCGCGCGGCGAGTCGATCTGGTACGTCCTCCTGATCAACTGGTTCCCGTTCCTGCTGCTGATCGGTTTCTGGATCTACCTGATGCGCCAGATGCAGGGCGGCATGGGTGGGCGCGGCGCCATGAGCTTTGGCAAGAGCAAGGCGCGCATGCTCACCGAGGAGCAGAACAAGGTCACGTTCGCCGATGTCGCCGGCGTGGAAGAGGCCAAGGAAGAGGTTGGCGAACTGGTCGAGTTCCTGCGCGACCCGTCCAAATTCCAGAAGCTCGGCGGGCGCATCCCCAAGGGTGTGCTCATGACCGGCAACCCCGGCACCGGCAAGACCCTGCTCGCCAAGGCCATCGCCGGCGAGGCCAAGGTGCCGTTCTTCACCATCTCCGGTTCCGACTTCGTCGAGATGTTCGTCGGCGTCGGCGCCTCGCGCGT
>CAKKRZ010000064.1 GCA_919902925.1 Acidiferrobacterales bacterium
AGCACGTCGGCCACCCAGTCGCCTGCCTTCCAGCCCGGTACCGGTGTCTGGCATCCGCTCTTGGGTACGAAATGGGAACGCTCTACAAGTTTCATCTTGTGGATGTAGCGCGGGCAGTTGGGGAATATCTCGCGCGGCTGCACGCGCACGATGAACTGGGCCTCGGGAAATTCTTTTAGCAGCGGATCGTCCGGATGGATCGTGGCGTTGCCGTTGACGCGCATGCGCGTCTGGCGCTCGAAATCGATGAACAGCAGGCCGACCTGGCCGGTCTGCGAGACATTACCCATGGACAGGTACATGCCGTTGCCGTCGTAATTGGGGAAGGCCAGCGTCCGTGCATCGATGACGCGCGCGAATCCCGGCGCTCCGCCCTTGTACGAGCAGTTCGCGTGCCCGCGTTCGTCCACGGTGGCGAGGAAGAACATGTCGAGAGCCTCGATGAAGGCCTTGTCGCCGTCGGTGAACTCCGTGTGCACGATATCCTCGTCAAGCCGGTCGGCGAGTCGTCGGGTGTCGAAACGATCTTGTAAAGTGCGATGCGATTCACGGTAGATATCCGACATGGCGCCTCCATCAACAGCGATCGGTGAGCAGATGTTCCGGACAGCCTGACTGTTACAGCTCGCTCCACATGCGGAATAGATTCACGTAGGCGGTATTGACCTGCGCGGCCTCGGCAGATTCTGGTGAAACCCGCAACAGGGATTCCCGGGCCTGATTAAGTGTGTACAACAGTTCGCGCTGCGCCGGATCGCGCACCATGCTCTGCACCCAGGTAACCGCCACCAGCCGTTCGCCGCGCGTAACCTCGGCCACGCGGTGCAGGCTCGAGGCCGGGTACATCACGGCGTGGCCCGCCGGCAGCTTGACCTGTTGTTCACCGAAGGCGGTGTGGATGATCAGCTCACCGCCGTCGTAACTGTCCGGTTCGTTCAGGAAGATGGTGATGGCGATGTCGGTGCGGTAGAGCCCGTCTTCGCCGCCCATGATCGGGTCATCGACGTGTTCGCCGTAGCGCATGCTGGGGGTGTAGCGCGCGTAAAAGGGCGCGGCCACCTTAAGCGGCAGGGCACCGGCGCGGTACTCCGGGTGGCGCACCAGTGCACCCATGACCAGGCTGTCGACCTTGGCCACGATCGCCGCCGACCGGTCGGCCTCAAGATTGTGCTTCACGCGCGAGGCGGCCATGCCGGCCGAGACCTTGCCGTCGCGGAATTCCACGTCGCGCAGCATCGCGCGCGCGCCTTCGATCTGGTCGCGGG
>CAKKRZ010000065.1:0-29976 GCA_919902925.1 Acidiferrobacterales bacterium
CGGCTGGCCCGGGATTGTCGCCAAGTGGCGAGGCGGGCGCAACCGCGCGGTTCGCGCCGGTCGGCGATTCCGCTACCATTGGCTGCCAATGACTGCCGTTTTCCGGACCCGTTTTGCGCCGAGCCCGACCGGGCTGCTGCACCTCGGCAACGTCCGCACCGCGTTGTTCAACTGGCTGCTGGCCCATCGCCACCGCGGCCGTTTCCTGCTGCGCATCGAGGACACCGACGCCATGCGCGGTCACGAGCGCTATACCCAGGCGCTGATGGAAGACCTGCGCTGGCTCGGCCTCGACTGGCAGGAGGGCCCAACGGCTGGCGGTGAGTCCGGTCCCTATCTCCAGTCCGAGCGCAACGAGATTTACCGGCAGTACTTCGAGCGCCTGCACGCCGCCGGCCGCGCCTATCCGTGTTTCTGCAGCGAGCACGAGTTGTCGGTGTCGCGCAAGACGGCGCTGGCCGCCGGACGGCCGCCGCGTTATAGCGGCAAGTGCCGGTCGCTGGGCGCGGCCGAGGTGCAGGCGCGTTTTGCCGCCGGCACCCCGGCCACGCTGCGTTTCCGGGTTGAGGACGGCCGCACGATCGAGTTCAACGATGGAGTGCGTGGCGCGCAGCATTTCGCCAGCGACGACATCGGCGATTTCATCATTCGCCGCTCGGACGGTACCCCGGCGTTCTTTTTCTGCAACGCCATCGACGATGCGCTGATGGGCATAACGCTGGTGGTGCGCGGCGAGGACCACCTGACCAACACCCCGCGCCAGTTGCTGCTGCTCGAGGCGCTGGGGTTGCCGAAGCCCGGCTACGCCCACATCGCGCTGGTCGTGGGCGGCGATGGCGCGCCGTTGTCGAAACGCACCGGCAGCAAATCGGTGCAGGACCTGCGCGAGGCGGGCTATCTGCCCGGTGCCGTTAACAACTACCTGGCCCGTCTGGGGCATACCTATGATGACAACGGCTATCTCGACCCGGGGCGGCTGGCCGCGGCCTTTACCATGGAACACCTGCATAAATCCCCCGCGCGCTTCGATGAGGCACAGTTGAAGTACTGGCAGCATCAGGCCGTACGCCAGGCGGATAATGCGGCGCTGTGGGCGTGGATGGGCGACGGCGTGGCACGGGTTCCGGCGGCACAGCGCGACGCCTTTATCGAAGCCGTGCGTGGCAACCTGACCTTTCCCGGTGACGCCCGGCATTGGGCGAGCGTGGTGTACGACGACGCGTTCACGCCCGCGCACGACGCGCGCGAAGTGATCGACAAGGCCGGAGCGGCATTCTACGATGCCGCCCGGCGCGCGCTGGATATCCACGGCACCGATTTCCGCGCGATCGCCGGCGACATCAAGGGTGCGTTGGGCATCGCCGGCAAGGCGCTGTTCCAGCCGCTGCGGGCCGCGCTGACCGGCGAGCTCGACGGTCCGGAGATGGCGCGGTTGTTGCCACTGATTGGCGCCGAGCGTGCCCGTAAACGATTGACGATGTGAACCATGATCCAGATCTACAACAGCCTGACCCGGAAAAAAGAACCCTTCACCCCGATCACGCCCGGCGAGGTGAAGATGTACGTGTGCGGTATGACCGTGTACGACTACTGTCACCTCGGCCATGCGCGCGTGATGGTCGGGTTCGACATGATCGTGCGTTATCTGCGCGCGCGTGGTTTGAAGGTGACCTACGTGCGCAATATCACCGACATCGACGACAAGATCATCAAGCGTGCCGCCGAGAACGGCGAGGATATCCGCGTGCTGACCGACCGTTTCATCGGCGCCATGCACGAGGACGAACGTGCCCTGGGCGTGCTGCCGCCGGACGCTGAGCCACGTGCCACCGAACACATGGACGGCATGCTCAAGATGATCGGTGTGCTGCAAAAAAAGGATTATGCCTATCGCGCAGCTAATGCCGATGTTTATTATCGCGTACGGAAATTTGCCCGGTACGGAACGCTGTCCGGGAAATCCGTTGACGACCTGCAAGTTGGCGCGCGAGTGGAGGTTGACGAGCAGAAGGACGACCCGCTCGATTTCGTGCTGTGGAAGGCCGCCAAACCGGGCGAACCGCTATGGGACTCGCCGTGGGGACCGGGGCGGCCCGGTTGGCACATCGAATGCTCGGCCATGTCTATGGACTGCCTCGGCAACCATTTCGATATTCACGGCGGCGGCATGGACCTCAAGTTCCCGCACCACGAAAACGAAATCGCCCAGAGCGAGGCGGCCACGGGCGAGCAGTTCGTGAACACCTGGATACACGTCGGTTTCGTGCGCGTCAACGAGGAGAAGATGTCGAAGTCGCTCGGCAATTTCTTCACCGTGCGCGAGATTCTGAAATCCTACAACGCCGAGGTCGTGCGCTACTTCATTCTCGCCAGCCACTACCGCAGCCCGCTGGACTATTCGGACGAATCGCTCGACCAGGCCAAGAGCGCGCTTGCCCGTCTCTATACCGCGCTCAAGGATCAGCCATTGGTGTCTGTCGATGCGGCCGAATCAAAATATGAACAGGCATTCTTCGGAGCCATGGACGATGACTTCAACACCGCCGTCGCCGTCTCGGTGCTGTTTGATCTCGCCCACGAGATCAACCGACTCAAGACGACTGATGTCAGTGGTGCTGCGACACTGGCGGTCCGGCTGCGCCGGCTGGGCGATATCCTCGGCTTGCTACATAGAGATCCAGATGAATATTTGAAGGGTAAGCCCCGCGTTTATGAAAGAAGACTAACTGATACCGTTTCTGTGACCGATACCGCAAAGATTCAATATGAGATGTCTGAACAACGAATCGAAGAGCTAATCTGCGAGCGTACTGCTGCGCGCCAAGCCAAAAACTGGTCCGAGTCTGACCGCATCCGTGACGAGCTCATGGCCAAGGGCGTGATCCTGGAGGACGGCGCCGGCGGCACCACCTGGCGGCGTGCCTGAGGCGTTCCCGGCATGAGCCGGATTCACATCCGCGTCACCCGCCATTCAGCGTTTTACAGCCCGCTCATCCTGACTCTGGCAGGTAACTATCTGCGCGAGGAAGGACTGGAGCCATCTTATGATGTGGTGACGCCGGCGCTGACGGTGGCTGATGGCATTCGCGACGGCACGGTGCAGGTGGCGCAATCGGCGCCGGCGACCAATTTCGGATTTATCGAGCGCGGCGAGACCCCGCCGCACATGCATTTCGCCCAGATCAACGAGCGTGATGGTTTCTTTCTGGTCGGCCGCCGGCCGGAGCCGGATTTTTCCTGGACGGATCTCATTGGCAAGACCGTGGTGGCTGACCACTTTTTCCAGCCACTGGCCATGTTCCGCTATGCGCTGCACCGGCAGGGCATCGACGCCGGCCGGATTACGCTGATCGACGCCGGCGATGTCGAGGCCATCGACCGCGCCTTTCGTGAAGGGCAGGGCAATTACGTTCACCTGCAAGGGCCGGCGGCCCAGCAGATGGAAAAGGACCGTGTGGGCCATGTGGTGGCTGCCGTTGGCCAGGCCATCGGGCCGGTCGCCTTCAGTAGCCTGTGTGCCTCGCGCGAATGGCTGGCGACCGACATGGCCCGTGCCTTCCTGCGCGCCTACCGCCAGGCGCGGCAGCGCGTAATCGAATCGCCGGCGGCGGAGATTGCTGCCATGGAGAGCAGCTTTTTCCCCACCATCGACCGCGAAGTTCTGACCCGGACCATCGCCGATTACCAGCGGCTCGGCTGCTGGGCACCGGCCGTCGACATCAGCCGGGCTTCCTACGAGACCTTGCTCGATGTGTTCGAATTCAATGGACTGATCCGCCAACGCCACCCCTATGAGCTGGCGGTGGCGCCGTTACCCGTCTAAGTCCCTAAAAAACTGTTGCTTTTCGCCGGTTTCCTATTGACCGGCTGCGGCCGGTCCAGTAATTTCATCATCTCAGACAGGTTGTTAAACGGAATGCCCGGTCTGCGGGCATTTTTTCTTTGGTTTTTCGGGACTTGCGTGTGGAACTGACTGGCGCCGATATCTTTGTCCGTTGCCTCAAAGACGAGGGGGTCGAGTACATCTTCGGCTACCCGGGCGGGGCGGCCCTGCACATCTACGACGCTCTCTACCGGCAGGAGGACGTCAAACACATCCTCGTGCGCCACGAGCAGGGCGCGGCCCACGCGGCCGACGGCTACGCGCGCTCCACCGGCAAGCCCGGCGTGGTGCTGGTGACCTCCGGCCCCGGCATCACCAACGCCGTCACCGGCATCGCCACCGCCTACATGGATTCCATTCCGATGGTCATCATCAGCGGCCAGGTGCCGACCCATCTGATCGGTGACGACGCCTTCCAGGAAGTCGACGCGGTCGGCATCACGCGTCCGTGCGTGAAGCACAATTTTCTGGTGCAGGACGTCGCGGACCTGGCCATCACCATCAAGAAGGCCTTCCACATCGCCACCACTGGCCGGCCCGGCCCGGTGCTGGTCGATCTTCCGAAGGACGTGACCGCGCAGAAGACCGAGTACGCCTACCCGAAGACGGTATCGATGCGTTCCTACCATCCGACGGCCAAGGGCCATCCGGGGCAGATCAAGAAGGCGGTCGATCTCATGCTCGCGGCCAAGCGGCCGATGTTCTACACCGGCGGCGGCATCATCATCGACAACGCCTCGCAGCCGCTCACCGAACTGGTGCGCCTGCTCGGCTATCCGTGCACGAACACGCTCATGGGGCTCGGCGCCTTTCCGGCCAACGATCCGCTGTTCGTCGGCATGCTCGGCATGCACGGCACCTACGAGGCCAACATGGCCATGCACGATAGCGACGTGCTGGTCGCCATCGGTGCGCGCTTCGACGACCGCGTGACCGGCGACGTCAGCAAGTTCTGCCCGCACGCGCAGATCATCCACGTCGATATCGATCCGGCGCAGATCGCCAAGAACGTGCCGGTCGACGTTCCGATCGTCGGTTCGGCGAAGGCGGTGATGGAAGAGATGCTCAAGCTGATCAGGGCGGCGAAGCAGAAGCCGGACCCGGCGGCGCTCGACGCCTGGTGGAAACAGATCAACACCTGGCGCGGCCAGAATTGCCTGGAGTACGATCGCGACGCCAAGCTCATCAAGCCGCAGTACGTCATCGAGACCCTGCACCGGTTGACGAATGGCGATGCCTACGTGACGTCCGACGTCGGCCAGCACCAGATGTGGGCCGCACAGTATTACCCGTTCAACGAACCGCGTCGCTGGATCAACTCCGGCGGGCTCGGCACCATGGGCTTCGGCCTGCCGGCGGCCATGGGCGTGAAGCTCGCCCACCCGGACGCCACCGTCTGTTGCGTTACCGGCGAGGCCTCGATCCAGATGTGTATCCAGGAACTGTCCACCTGCAAGCAGTACAACCTGCCGATCAAGATCGTGAACCTCAACAATCGCTACATGGGCATGGTGCGGCAGTGGCAGGAATTCTTCTACGAGAGCCGCTATTCACACTCGTACATGGACGCGCTGCCGGACTTCGTCAAGCTGGCCGAGGCCTACGGCCACGTGGGCATGAAGATCGAAAAGCCCGGCGACGTCGAGGGTGCGCTCAAGGAGGCGCTCCAGATGAAGGACCGGCTGGTGTTCATGGATTTCATCACCGACCAGACCGAGAACGTCTACCCGATGATCGCCGCCGGCAAGGCGCACAACGAGATGCACCTCAAGCCCTGCAAGGCGGTGGTGCCGACCGACCGGGAGCTGGCTTAATATGAACGGACGAAAGCCGCAGACAGGCCTGATCTTCTGGTCGTACGAACGAGCGAAGCGAGTAGGAAGACAGAATCGGCCTGCGGCCCTCGCCTCTATCCCATCGGCGAAGCCGCGGACAGGCCATCCTTGGCCTGCGGCCCTCGCCTCAATCCAATCGGCGACGAAGCGAAGCGGAGTAGGGAGACAGTGATTATGGACGGACGAACGAGCGTAGCGACGTAGGGAGACAATTTTGCGCCATATTATTTCGATGCTGCTCGAAAACGAGTCCGGCGCGCTGTCGCGCGTGGCCGGGTTGTTCTCGGCGCGCGGCTACAACATCGAGTCGCTGACCGTGGCGCCAACCGAGGACGAAACGCTCTCTCGCCTGACGCTGGTCACGAGCGGTTCCGAAGACGTCATCGAACAGATCACCAAGCAGCTCAACAAGCTGGTCGACGTCTACAAACTGACCGACCTGACCGGCGGGCCGTACATCGAACGCGAGATGTTGCTCATCAAGGTCAACGCCGGCGGGACCATGCGCGACGAGGTCAAGCGTCTGGTGGACATCTTCCGCGGCCGCATCATCGACGTGACCGACAAGACCTACGTGATCGAGCTGACCGGGACCGGCAGCAAACTGGAGGCGTTTATCGACGCCGTGCGCGGCGCCGGCATCATCGAAGTGGTACGCTCCGGCGTGTCCGGTATTGCTCGCGGTGACAAGGGAATGCAGATTTAGATGAAATGCATCATCCGCAGATGAACGCGGATATTTATATTCGATGAACGCAGATATTTCCCGGAAGCCAGGTTCGATTTGCGTTTATCTGCGTTAATATCCGCGTTTATCCGCGGTTCAAATTCGCCAAACCAGGAGTCTCCATGAAGGTTTACTACGACAAAGACGCCGATCCTTCCACCATCAAGGGCAAGAAGGTCGCGATCGTCGGTTACGGCTCGCAGGGCCATGCCCATGCGCTCAACCTCAAGGATAGTGGCGTCAGCGTGACCGTCGCGTTGCGCGACGGTTCGGCCTCGGTGGCCAAGGCCAAAAACGCTGGCCTGACCGTCAAGAACATCGCCGAGGCGGTCAAGGAGGCCGACGTGGTGATGGTGCTCGCCCCTGACGAACACCAGCGCAATATTTATAGCGACGACATCGAACCGAACCTGAAGAAGGGCGCGACGCTCGCGTTCGCGCACGGCTTCAACATCCTCTACAAGCTGATCGTGCCGCGCGCGGACCTGGATGTGATCATGATCGCGCCCAAGGCGCCGGGCCATACCGTGCGCAACGAGTTTGTGAAGGGCGGTGGCATCCCCGACCTCATCGCCATCTTTCAGGATGCCTCCGGCAAGGCCAAGGCCACCGCGCTGTCGTATGCCTCCGCCATCGGTGGTGGCCGCACCGGTATTATCGAGACCACCTTCAAGGACGAGACCGAGACCGATCTGTTCGGCGAACAGGCCGTGCTGTGCGGCGGCTGTGTGGAGCTGGTCAAGGCCGGATTCGAAACCCTGGTCGATGCCGGGTACGAGCCCGAGATGGCCTACTTCGAGTGCCTGCACGAACTCAAGCTGATCGTGGATCTCATGTACGAGGGCGGTATCGCCAACATGAACTACTCGATCTCCAACAACGCCGAGTTCGGTGAGTACGTCACTGGTCCGAAGGTGATCAACGAGCAGAGCCGCGCCGCCATGAAAGAGGCGCTCAAGAACATCCAGAACGGTGAGTACGCCAAGCGCTTCGTGGCCGAGGGCACCAGCAACTATCCGGAGATGACCAAGCATCGCAAGGCAAACGCGGCCCACCAGATCGAGGTGGTCGGCGAGAAGCTGCGCAGCATGATGCCGTGGATCACGGCCAACAAGCTGGTCGACAAATCAAAGAACTAGCCCGAAGCGGCACGCCTCAAGCCTCAAATTCAGATGCTTGAAGCTTGCAGCCCGAAGCTTGGTACTGATGCGATGGAGCCCATTTGAAAATGACCACTTCTTACCCGTTTCTGGCCCGTGAAGGCTGGGTCCATACCGCAATCGCCCTGATCGCCGCCGGGATTGTGCATGCCCTGGCCGGCTGGCCGTGGGCGCTGCCGTTGTGGATTTTTGTGCTGTTCACGGTCCAGTTTTTCCGCGATCCGCCGCGCCGGGTGCCGGCCCTCAACCGTGTTGTCCTGTGCCCGGCCGACGGCCGGGTGATCGCCATCGACAACCTCATGGACCCCTATCTGAAACGGCCGGCCAAGCGCGTATCGATCTTCATGAACGCCTTTAACGTCCACTCCAACCGGGCGCCGGTCGAGGGCAAGGTGATGGAACGCTGGTATTTCCCCGGCAGTTTCCTCAATGCCTCGCTCGACAAGGCGGCGCGCGAAAACGAACGCAACGCCGTCTGGATCAGGACCGACGAGGGCGACGACGTGGTGGCGGTGCAGGTTGCCGGGCTGATCGCGCGACGTATACTCTGCTATGTCCAGCCCGGCGAACGGGTGGCAATGGGCCAGCGCTACGGCTTTATCCGTTTCGGTTCGCGGGTCGATCTTTTCCTCCCGCCGGCCTGCCGGGTGACCGTGTCGCTGGGCGACAAGGTCAAGGGCGCGCTCGACAGCATCGCGGAACTGCCGCGCTGAGCGCGCCAAAGGAGGCGAGGGTGGAGCACAAGCGATTCGATGGCCACCGGTTGCGCCGCCAGGGTATCTATATCCTGCCGAGCCTGCTCACCACCGGCAGCCTGTTTGCCGGTTTCTACGCCATCGTTCAGTCCCTGTCGGGCAATTGGGACCATTCGGCGATCGCCATTCTCACCGCCATGTTGCTCGACGCGCTCGACGGCCGCGTGGCGCGGCTGACCCACACCGAGAGCGCGTTCGGCGCGCAGTACGACAGCCTGGTGGACATGGTTTCCTTCGGGCTGGCACCGGCGCTGATCATGTACGAATGGGCGCTGTCCGGCATGGACAAGCTCGGCTGGCTGGCGGCCTTCCTGTACGCCGCCGGCGCGGGCCTGCGGCTGGCGCGCTTCAACGTCCAGGTTGGCACCGTCGACAAGCGTTATTTCCGCGGCCTGCCCAGCCCCGCGGCCGCCGCGCTGGTGATTGGTTTCATCTGGGTGCTGCATTCCTCCGGTATTCCGGGGCGCGAGGTCAGCATCCTGGCGATGTTGGTGACGGTCATGGCCGGCGTGCTGATGGTGAGTAACGTCCGCTTTCGCAGCTTCAAGGATCTGGACCTGCGCGGGCGCGTGCCCTACGTCACCATCCTGGCCTTGCCGCTGGTGTTCGTGTTGGTGTTTCTCGATCCGCCGCAGGTGCTGTTCGCGGTGTTCCTGGCCTACGCCCTGTCCGGGCCGATCGGGTCGGTCCTCAAGTTCCTGCGCCGCGGCGATGCCCGGCCCGCCTCGACCGACACCAGCCGGCGCGGCTAACCATATTGGAAACTTAGGCGCCATGGTTTATGCTTTCGGCATGAACGCTACTACGCGTTTTCTGCCCGACCTCCGGATTGGCCGATTGCTGCCATCCGGCCTGCTGCTGCGCCGCCAGGCGCCCTAAAACCCCCATCCCTGGCGAGGGACGAGAATACGCAACTCACTACCCCAAAATTCCCAGACCGGCGATGGTCCGAAGACTGACGCCGATGGAGAGCAGAACATGAACGACGCATTGATCATTTTCGACACCACCTTGCGCGACGGCGAGCAGAGCCCGGGCGCGTCCATGACCCGTGACGAGAAGGTACGCATCGCCAAGCAGCTGGAACGCATGCGCGTGGACATTATCGAGGCCGGATTTCCGGCGGCCAGCAAGGGCGACTTCGAGGCCGTGAAGGCCGTGGCCGAGGCCGTGAAGGACTGTACCGTGTGCGGGTTGGCGCGCGCCGTGGAGAACGACATCGATCGTGCCGCCGAGGCGATCAAGCCGGCTAAGCGCGGGCGTATCCACACCTTCATCGCCACCAGCCCGATCCACATGCAGCACAAGCTGCGCATGACCCCGGAGCAGGTGCTGGAGCGGGCAGTGGCGATGGTCAAGCGTGCGCGCCAATACACCGACGACGTGGAATTTTCAGCCGAAGACGCGGTGCGCTCCGAAATGGATTTCCTGTGCCGCGTGTTCGAGGCGGCGATCACCGCCGGGGCCAGGACCATCAACGTTCCCGATACCGTCGGCTACAGCATTCCTCATGCCTGGGGTGAGCGCATCAAATCCCTGATTGAACGGGTACCGAACTCAGACCGGGCGATCTGGTCGACGCACTGCCACAATGACCTGGGGTTGGCCGTCGCCAACTCACTGTCGGCGGTGCTGAATGGCGCGCGCCAGGTGGAGTGCACCATCAATGGCCTCGGTGAGCGTGCCGGCAATGCCTCGCTCGAAGAGGTGGTCATGGCGGTGCGGACGCGCCGCGACATCTTCACCTGCGACACGCGTATCGATACCACCCAGATCGTGCCGGCCTCGCGTCTCGTTTCCAGCATCACCGGTTTTCCGGTGCAGCCGAACAAGGCGATCGTCGGCGCCAATGCCTTCGCGCACGAATCGGGTATCCACCAGGATGGCGTTATCAAGAAGCGCGAGACCTACGAGATCATGCGCGCCGAGGACGTGGGCTGGAGCGCCAACCGCATGGTGCTCGGCAAGCACAGCGGGCGCAACGCCTTCAAGCAGCGGCTCAAGGAGATCGGCATCGACTTCAAGACCGAAGCGGAGATGAACACCGCGTTCGAGCGCTTCAAGGACCTGGCCGACAAGAAGCACGAGATCTTCGACGAGGACTTGCAGGCGCTCGTCACCGAGGCCGATCTCGAGCAGGAAAATGAGCACTACCGGCTGGTCGCGCTCAAGGTTTGTTCGCAGACCGGGAAAACGCCGAACGCCTCCGTGACGCTGGCCGTCAACGGTTCGGAGAAGAAGGCCGCCGCCGCCGGCGGCGGGCCGGTGGACGCGTCTTTCAAGGCGATTGCCAAAATCGTCGGCGACGGCAGTCAGCTGCTGCTCTATTCGGTCAACAACATCACCAGCGGCACCGACTCGCAGGGCGAGGTTACGGTGCGACTGGAGAAGGGCGGGCGCATCGTTAACGGCCACGGCGCGGATACCGACATTGTCATCGCCTCGGCCAAGGCCTACCTGAATGCGCTCAACAAGTTTGTCACGCCGGCCGAGCGCACCCACCCACAGGCCGGTCAGCCGATCTGATGCCCCCATCAAGGCGGGGCAGGGGGCAATGTGCCGGGCGGTTGGCGAGCAATGGTCTGGCCGGGCATACTGCGATTGCATGAATGCCGCCGCGCACGGGTTTGCTTCCAACGCCAGGACGCTGACGGTCGCCCTGTCATTGTTGTTGCTCTGGCCGGACAGCGCGGCGTTGGCCGTCGAAGGCTCGTCCGTGGTGCCGGCACCGGGTTGGCGCTTTCGCGTCTTTGCCGACAACCTGCCGGAAGTGGACAACCTGGCGGTGGGCAGCGACGGCAGCGTGTACGCCACGCTGGAAGAAAATGCCGGCAAGGGCCGACTGGTTCGCATCCGCAACGGCAAGGTCGAGAACCTGGTCAAGGGCCTCAACCGCCCCGACGGATTGCGTTTCCGGCAACAGCGGCTGATCGTGACGGAAGAGGTCAGCGACGGTCGCGTGCTGGAGGTCGATCCGGCCACCGGCAAGACCCGCGTGCTGGCCGTGCTCAACAAGCCGGAAGGCATTGCCGTGCTGCCGGACGGCGATCTGCTCATCGCCGAGGACACGGTGCAGGGCCGGGTGGTGCGGCTCAAACGCAACGGCGCCGTCGAGACGCTGCTGGGCGGACTCAACCGGCCGGAGGGCATCGCCCTGGCCGGCGACGGCACGCTCTACATCGCCGAGACCGGAACCGGCCGCGTGCTGGCCTGGCAGGACGGACAGTTACGCAGTGTCGTGAACGATCTCGACGAACCGGATCAGGTCGCGATCGGTCCGGGCGGTGGCTTGTGGATTACCGAGGACACGCCGCGCGGACGGTTATTGCAGCTGAAGAACGGCAGCCTGAACGTGGTGCTTTCCGGGCTGCATTCGCCGCAGGGCATGGCCTGGCTGCCCAACGGCCAGCTGCTGCTGGCCGAGCAGGGACGCGGGCGTATCCTGCTGGTGATGCCGGAGCCCACTCCGACCCCCGTGGCGGAACAGGTTCCCGCGGAAAGAAGCGACTAAACCCGATCGTGGCGCCAGCGCCATTTCCGGACATGGTCGCATCGTTTGTCCCGGGAATATCCAGCGACTATCATCTGGCCTCATGAGCACGGTGCATAATCCGTTACTTCGCCGGCACTACCTGCAGGCCATGGGCATCAGTGTCTGGCAACGGCGCAGCCTGCCCGATACGGACGTCCCGGCCCCCGGCGGCGGTTCCGAACCGGCGCCCGCCGTTATTCCCCATTCCCGCGAAGCCGATGTCTGGAACGCCCTGCAGGATGCTGTGCGCGGCTGCACCCGTTGCGGCCTGCATGCCACGCGCCGGCAAACAGTTTTTGGTGTCGGCCATCCCCGGGCGCAATGGATGTTCATCGGCGAGGCCCCGGGCGCAGATGAAGACGCCCAGGGCGAGCCGTTCGTGGGCCGCGCCGGTCAGTTGCTCAATGCCATGCTGTTCGCCATCGGACTCAAGCGCGAAGACGTCTACATCGCCAATGTTTTGAAATGCCGGCCTCCCGGGAACCGCGATCCGCAGCCCGAGGAGACGACGCAGTGCGAGCCGTATCTCATCCGCCAGATCGAGCTGATCAAGCCGCGGTTGATCGTCGCGCTCGGGCGCCACGCAGCGCACAGCCTGCTCAAAACCGATCTGCCGCTGGCGCGCTTGCGCGGTCAGACCCTGAGCTATCAGGGGATTCCTTTGGTGGTGACCTATCACCCGGCCTACCTATTGCGCACACTGACCGACAAGCGCAAGGCCTGGGACGATCTGTGCCGCGCGCGGCGATTGCTGGAAACCGCAACCGCGCCTAATTTAATGACAGGACGAACGAGCGAAGCGAGTAGGGATTCCGTTACGGCGCGCGGCCCTCGGACACGTGTCCCTGGCGTCCCGCCTATTACGCCTCCCATCGGCGAGAACGCATGAGCGCGGTCGCCATCACGCCAGAGCCGCGGATTCGGTCGATGCACTGGGAAGATCTGCCGGCGGTGCTGCGTATCGAAGAACTGGCGTACGAGTTTCCATGGACGTTGTCGATCTTTCGTGACTGTCTGCGGGTCGGTTATGCCTGTTGCGTGCTGGAGGGCCCGAATGGCGTGATCGGTTACGGCCTGATGTCGGTGGGGGCGGGCGAGTGCCACCTGCTCAACATCTGCGTGCACCCGGAATACCAGCGCCGCGGTCTCGGTGCCCGGTTGGTCGAGCATCTGCTGGCCGAGGCGCAGCGGCGCGGTGTGCGCATGGCGCTGCTCGAAGTGCGCGTCTCGAACACGGCGGCCTACCGCCTTTACCAGAAACTCGGTTTCGACGAGGTCGGATTGCGCAAGGACTATTATCCCGCGCGCCAGGGTCGTGAAGATGCGATCCTGCTGGCGCGCGAGCTGCACGCCTGAGCACGATTCCTAGGGAACCTCTGGTTAACTATCATTTGCCGCAAAGACGCAAAGGACGCAAAGGTTTTTTCGATAAAAACTCATGTTTTCTTTGCGTCCTTTGCGTCTTTGCGGCGAAAAATATTATTTTTATGAACTGTTCAGAGCTTCTCTAGGTAAAGCGTGCCAGGGTGAGTCCGTCGGGCTCGACGGCCGGCACGCGCCCGGCCAGCCAATCGGCGAGCATGCGTCCAGAGCCGCAGGCCAGCGTCCAGCCCAGCGAGCCGTGGCCGGTGTTGAGATAGAGGTTAGTGAACGGCGTCGGACCCAGCACCGGCACGTTGTCCGGGGTCATGGGGCGCAGACCCGACCACGGTTCCGCCCGGGACAGATCGCCGGCATCCGGGAACAGTGTGCGCACGGCATGGGCGATGGTGGCCAGCCGTGAACGCGGCAGCGAGAGATCGTAACCGCTCAACTCGGCGGTGCCGGCGGCGCGCAGGACATCGCCAAGACGCGTCATCACCACCTTGTAGGTTTCGTCCGTGAGCGAGCCGAGCGGCGCCGCCTCCGGGCGCGTAATAGGCACGGTCAGCGAATACCCTTTGAGCGGATAGACCGGCAGGCGGATGCCAAGTGGGCGCAACAGCAGCGGTGTGTACGATCCTCCGGCGACGACGTAGGCGTCAGCCGTGTACGTACCCCGATCGGTCTCGACCCGCACTACCCGGCTTCCCTCGGTGACCAGCTTGTTGACCTGCGTTGAAAAGCGCAACGTCACTCCATCCTGCTTCAGCCGCGTCGCCAGCGTTTCGGTGAACAGCCGGCAGTCGCCGGATTCGTCATCGGGGTAGAGGAGTCCGCCGGCGATCTTCGCCGACGCCCGCGCGAGCGCCGGTTCGTGCGCGATACAACCGCGTTCATCGAGCGGCTGACAACGAATTCCTTCCCGTTGCACCAGGCCGGCGCCGGCCATCGCTTCATCGAATTCACGAGTTGACCGGTACAACAGCAGCGTCCCGCGCGTCTGTTCACGGTAATGGATGCCGGTGTCGTGGCGCAGGCCCACGAGTTCGTCGTGGCTCAGGCGTGCCAGCCGCCACAGCCGGGAGCGGTGGCGATCAAAGCGTTCCGCGGTGCACTGGCGGGCAAACTGCCACAACCACGACCACATGGCCGGGTCGGCACGCGGCCGCCAGATCAGCGGAGAGTGGGGACGAAACAGCCAGTGGATGGCCTTGCCGAACGTGCCCGGCGCGGCCCAGGGTTGGGCGGCGCCCCAGGAAATCTGGCCACCGTTGGCGTAGCTCGTTTCCCGGGCCGGGGCCGGCTGGCGTTCCAGCACGGTGACGTCATGGCCGTCGCGACGCAGATAATACGCGCACACCACCCCGACCACGCCGCTACCGATAACCAGTACCTTCATGCGGCGGGATATATATCAGAGTCATCCGCGCGCCGCATCCTTTGGCGGTAGAATAGGCCGTATGAATTGCTGTCGCCCCGCCCACAACGTCGACGCTGAGCGTTTCTTTTCGCGCACGGCCAAACGCTATCGTCGCCGGATCGAGAAAAAAGGGCTGGAGCCGTCTTCGCGCCTGCTGGCCGAGGCGGTTGTGGCGGGCGGAATCACCGGCGCGAGTGTGCTCGAGATCGGCTGTGGGGTCGGCGGCCTGCACCAGTGGTTGCTGCAACAGGGGGCCGCCCGGGCCGTGGGCGTGGATCTGTCGGCCGACATGCTGACGCAGGCGCGCGAACTGGCGCAAACGCGCGGACTGACCAGTCGCACCGAATACCTGCAGGGCGATTTCATCGATCTGGCCGGCCGCATCGAAGAGGCCGATGCGGTCGTGCTCGACAAGGTGATCTGTTGCACCCCGGAGGCAACGGCGCTGGTGTCGTCGTCGGCCAGCCACGCCCGACGCGTGTATGCCTTTACCGTCCCGCGCGAACGCTGGCTGGTGCGTGCCGGCGTGGTGATATTGTCGGGCGTGATGCGCTTGCTGCGTTCATCGTTCCGTCCCTATCTGCACGACCTGGCCGCCATCGAGGCGCAATTGCAGGCGTTGGGGTTCAGACGCTATGACCAGCGTTGTACTTTTCTCTGGCTAATGCGCGCCTACCGGCGTCGCTGACTGGCGACATCAGTTTGCCCGGAATCAGGCCTCTGGCCGCGGAGAGGACGGTATAACCAGCTGGGACGAGGGTCAGGGTCAGGGTCAGGTGAGCCAGGACCATGAACACCTCCGGAATGCGGGGAAATGCCGAAAATGACGGTGTTTCCCAGAACCTCCGCGTGCGAATAAAAAATAATTGCAGCTCTACAGGCAAGACGCGAAAACCCGTCTATCTTTTCTTAGGAACTAGTCCATCAAGGAGAGTACTAAGGTCATGGAATCAATAAAAAAAGCCACTGAACAAAACAGACGCAAGATCGATCGCCAGCTCATCCGGATAAAAGCCGAGATTACCGAGCCAATGATCGGAAACGTTGTGGTTTTTACCCAGGACGTCAGCGACAGCGGTGCATTCGTAGTCCTGCCCCGGGACCGTTGCCCGCCGGTGGGTTCGTCGTTAAATATTCGTCTCTACCGAAAGCCGGGGGCAGAGGGTGAGGCCATGCTCAGCGCCCGGGTGGTGCGCGTGACCGAGAGTGGTATGGGTCTGCAGTTCTTCGATTTCGATATGATATGAAGTGAAGCTGGTGTTCACGTGACGGCAAAACTGATGACTTGAACCGGGAAGCAATGACGATGAGAAAGCTTAAGATTCTTTTTCCGTGGTTGGCCGCCATGCTGTGGGCGGTATCGGCCGGCGCCTACGCCGCCGAGATCACGGTTTACAAAAGTCCGACCTGCGGCTGCTGCAAGTTGTGGATCGATCACCTGAAGTCGAACGGTTTCACGGTCAAGGCCCACGACACCGAAAACGTCGCCGCCCACAAGCAACGGCTGGGCGTGTTGCCCGAGTTGGCCTCCTGCCATACGGCGGTGGTGAACGGCTATGTGATCGAGGGCCATGTGCCGGCGGCGGACATCAAGCGCCTGCTGAAAGAGAAACCGAAGATTCTCGGTCTCGCCGTCCCCGGCATGCCGATGGGGTCGCCGGGCATGGAAGGGCCGGTGAAGGAAGCCTACGAAGTGAAAACCTTCGACAAGAAAGGTCGCGTCACCACCTACGCACGGCACTGAAGGTTAGTTTTTTTACGGTCCGTTGGCCCGGTGGCGACGCGCCGGCCACAGCCAGGCGAGCGTATAGAGCGCCGCCAGTCCGACCATGATCGCCCCGCCCCAGAACGACACCGGCAACAGGTAGGCGGCGTCGCTGCCGTCAGTGGCAATCAGGTACACCCATTCATCCAGCGCCATCCCCAGCCCGGTGCCGAACACCAGCGCGCTGATGTCGTGCAGGTGCGTCTGCCCGCCCACGACCGCGAGCGGAATCCCGGCTGCCACGATCAGCAGCAGGCCGGTGAAGAGATGGTGGATGTTGTAGGGACCGACGTCGAAATTGCTGTTGGGCGACAGGCTGAGATAGGCGCGCAGAACCACAAACGTCATCACCAGCGACAGGGCGATGAACAGTACACGGCGACGATGAATGGGCATGGGCAAGGCTCCGGTTCGGATGCCCGGATTCTACCCGGCGGTCACAGCGGCGTCAGCGGCGGTATCGCCGCTCCCGGCCGGCGGGGTATGATCGATACAGGAAGGCCCTGACCGTCATGACGCGCATCAAGCTCGATCCGGAAACGATGGTAGTGAACGAATGCTGGGCGGTGATCTATGCGCCGCGCCGCACACGCGATCGTTTCCCGCAGGGCTGTGTCACGATCGTGGAAAGCGAACAAGCCGCCCGCGCGACGGCCGATCCGGACGGACATCGCCATGCCGCCGCGGTGCTCGGCCCCTCGCGCTCGTCGGAGGGGCAGATGCTTTTTTATCTGGTCCGCTGGCTCGACGACCCGGGACATTGATCGATGGCCGGCGCAACGGAAATCTTCGTGAGCACCGATATCGAGGCCGACGGCCCGATTCCCGGGCCGCACTCGATGCTCAGCTTTGCCTCGGCCGCCTATGCCGGCGATCAGCAACTATTGGGCACCTTCACCGCCAACCTGGAAACCCTGCCGGGCGCCGAGCCGCACCCGCGCACGAGCGAATGGTGGAAACAATTTCCCGATGCCTGGGCCGCCGGCCGGCGCGACGCCCGTCCGCCGGAAACGGTCATGCGCGACTATCTCGTCTGGCTCAATGGCCTGCCTGGTCGGCCCGTGTTTGTCGGCTGGCCGGCCGGTTGGGACTTCATGTGGATCTATTGGTATCTGGTCCGCTTCACCGGCGAGCGGCCGTTTCGCGAGACGGCACTCGACGTGCGTTCCTACGCCATGGCCATGCGCAAGACGAGTTTTTCGCGCACCACGCGCACCTACCTGCCCAAACGCTGGTTCGATCCGGCGCTGGCGCACACCCACGTGGCGCTCGACGATGCGCTGGAGCAGGGGGCGATGTTCTGCGCCATGTACCGTGAAAACATCGACGACGGAAATATACCGGAGCCCGGGAAATGACCGTAGCGCGAATTGTTCTCGGCGTCCTGACTCTGTCGTTGCTGGCCGGCTTCCCGCTGTGGGCGGAAACGCGCGGCGCCGACCCGGTCATCAACCGTCAATATCAGGACCCGGATTATGGACTGTGGGTCGAGCGTTTCGAAAGAGAAGGGCGCGAAGTTTACGACCAGCGCGAGGCGATCGTGGCCGGCAGTGGGGTACGGCCCGGCATGACCGTGGCCGACGTCGGCGCCGGCACCGGGTTGTTCACGAGGCTCTTCGCCCGCGTGGTCGGACCCGGCGGCAAGGTCTACGCAGTCGACATTTCCAAGACGTTTGTCGACAACGTGTTGCGTACGGCGCGCGAACAGGGATTAAATAATGTCAGCGGCATCGTCAACTCGCAGAGCGATACCGGTTTGCCACCCGCCTCGGTGGATATCCTTTTTCTGTGCGACACCTATCACCACTTCGCCGATGGGAATGAGGCGAGGGGCGCGGTGTAGGGATGCACCGTTTGCGCCTTCGAGCATCCGGAAAAAATGCTGGCCTCGATCCGGCGCGCGCTGAAACCGGGTGGAATTCTGGTGGTGATCGATTTCGAACGCATTCCCGGCCGCAGCTCGTCCTGGGTTCTCGGCCACGTCCGCGCCGGGCGCGAGCAGGCGATACGCGAAATCGAGCCGGCCGGTTTTCGGCTGATCGACCAGCCGGCGTTGCTCAAGGAAAATTTCTACCTGCGTTTCCGGCGCTGACGGTCTCAGGCGCTGACCTGGGTGCGCCGCAGGTGCTCCAGGCTTTCCCCGGCGATTTCCCGTACCTGGTTTTCCGGATCGTTCATCAACGGTTCGACGTGCGGGATGGCGCGCGGGCTGCGGGTGAGGCCGAGGTAGTGGGCAGCGTCGCCGCGCACGTGCGCCTGGCGGTGGTGGGTCAGTTTCGCCAGCGGATCGATGAGTTGCGAAAGCGCCTCGCGACCCTTGAAACTTTCCATCACCGCGCCGATGCCCACGCGCACTGACAACTCGGTCTCTTCGTCTTCCAGCAGCAGGAGCAATGCCCCCAGCTGGTTCGTGTCGCGATCGAGGATCGACAAAACCTTGTCCAGCTGACCGTCACCGAGCAGCTCACGGAAATAGTCGGCCATCCCCTGGGCGGTGCCGGCGCGCGTGGCCCACTGGCGCAGTTCGGCTGGCGAACGCAGGCCTTCCAGTTCGAAGGGGCCAAGACGCAACCAGGGTACCGAGCGTACATCCATGGATTCACCGAGGCCGGGATTGACGGAGAGGTTGACCACCTCCAGTCGGCCGATGACACCCTGCTTGATCAACTCGGACAATCCGGCCAGGACCGTCGGGCAGTGCGGACATCCCTGGCTGATCAGCAGCAGGGCATCGGGTGGTTGGCGGGCGGCGGTCATGGGGCGTCGGCGGGAAGTCGGGCCGGGAACTGCAGTCTAACGCAATCGAACCTGCCCAGCCGTTATTCCCCCGAACCAGAAAGGGAATAGGGGAGGTTCAGCTTGCCTTGCCGGCCGCGGGATGAAGCGAGGCGAGTTTCTTTTCCAGCGCCGCCAGTTCGGCATCCAGGCCAAGGCGGTAGGCGGCATTGCTCTGTTTGAGCAGTGGCAGCACCTTCAGGGCGATTCGCGGCAGTTGCGGGGCCAATTGTTCGCTGTCGACATTGGCGAGAATATTTAATGCTGCCGAGAGATGATCGAGGGCGTCCGCGAGTGAGCCTACGCCGCTATCGGAAACGACAATGGACTCGATGTGATCTCCGTAGCGCGCCGCCAGTTCCCGGTCGCGGGTCTGATCGTGGGCAAAGTGCATGCGCACGCTGTCGAGCAATTGGTTGGCGTTGAAGGGTTTCTGGATGAAATCGTTGGCGCCGCAGGCGTAGGCGCGTTCGCGCGTGGTTTCGTCCTCGGCGCCGGTGATGACAATGATGGGCACCTCGCGCAGGCCGGGGTTGTCGGCCGCGCGAATCTTGCAGATCATGCCGTAGCCATCGAGTTGCGGCATCTGGATATCGCTGATCACCAGCCCCACGCCCGGGTGCTGCTGGGCAGAGCGCCAGCCGTCGAGCCCATCCCCGGCTTCGACGATATTGAACTCCGGACCGAGAATCTTGTTAATGGCGTGCCGCACGACGCGTGAGTCGTCGACCACCAGCACCGTGTGCTTGTCCTGTCCGCCCGCCGCCTTCATCTGAATATCCCCGCTCCCCGATGATTTGAAGCTCTTTCGTTATGTTATAGCAAGAATCGTGCACGCTTGCCGGCGGGAGCCCGTTAACCCGCTGATTAAGAAAGCAGAACGGCCAGTGTGGGGCCGCAATAACCGGACAAATCTTGTGCGTCTTGCCCCGCCGCGCCAGTGGCGGCAGACTGCCGCGACCATGATGAAGAGCACCCAGATACCGACGCCCGCGGAGGCGTTGCCGGGCCGGGCGGAAACGATGCCGGTGCCGGAGCGGCACTTCGTGAATAGCCGTCCTCTTCAGCCACCATTTCCGGCTGGTCTGGAGCAGGCCATCTTCGGCCTGGGCTGTTTCTGGGGTGCGGAGAAGTGTTTCTGGAATCTGTCCGGCGTGTACACGAGCGCGGTCGGGTATGCCGGTGGTCATACTCCCAACCCGACCTATCGCGAGGTGTGCAGCGGTTACACTGGGCACAACGAAGTGGTGCTGGTGGTCTACGACCCGCAACAGATTCGATACGAAGACCTGCTCAAGACCTTCTGGGAAGCGCATAACCCGACCCAGGGCATGCGCCAGGGCAACGACGTCGGCACGCAGTACCGCTCTGGTATTTACACCTTTTCACCGGCGCAGAAACAGGCGGCCCTTCATAGCCGCGATCTCTATCAGCAGGCGCTTAAAACGGCGGGTCAGGGCCCTATCACCACCGAAATCCTCGATGCCCCGGAGTTTTACTATGCCGAGGACTACCACCAGCAATATCTGGCCAAAAACCCCAATGGCTACTGTGGTTTGGGCGGCACCGGGGTAAGCTGCCCGATCGGGTTGGGAGTCGGTGCAGGACCGACGGCGTGACCCTGATACAACCCGTGGGTAAGCCGGGCGTATTGCCAACGGCCGGTCTCTGGTAAGCTTTTTAGAATAACTTGGTAAGGAGGGGTGGACACCACCATGAGCGAAGGATCGTCGCCGGGGTTGTCCCTGTTGGACTTGTTGCAAGACCCGACCGGCCTGTGCGTACTGACCGCGCAGGGCGAGTTTGCGTTCGTCGGTCCTGACCGCCAGCTGACGATCGACCAGGCATTGACCAGCGCGTGGCTGGAACACAACCACCGCTTCCTGTCGGAGTACTACAACGATCCCGCAGTCGAACGTCGCCGCGCAGCGATACTGCATCAGACGCGCACGGCCAAACCCTGGGGCACGCTGACGCTGAATCTGCAAGACGACGCCCTGCGCCTGCTCTACCCGGTGAGCGGACGCCAGGCCGGTGAGCTCACCGCGTTCCAGCGCCGCAACCGCGAGAAGAGTCTCTTCCAGGGAATGGGAGTCATGCTCGAATATCGCAACGACCTTTCGCCCAAGACGGTGGTGTTCTGCCCGGTGCTGCACGACCGGCACACGACCCTCGATCGTTACGCCGACTGGCTTGAGCGCGGCAGCGACGGCATCGACCGGATCGCGCCGGTGCTGGAGGTGCTGAACTTGGTCGCCACGCTGCCGATCGAAACCCGCCAGGGCGAACGGGTGCACCATCTTGTCAGAGCCCTGCACCGTCGCCTGATTCGCAAAGACAAGCGCCAGTCTTCTGGGCTGGAAGTCGAAGGCGGTTATGTCTCGGCGGGCGATCCGAACGACATCTGGGGCAACCAGCAGCGCCAAGGCGACGCCGCCCACGACGACAGCTCCGTCACCTCGACACACACGGGCACGGTGACCACTACGCTCAAGCGCGCCAAGCCGCTGGCCGAAGGTGAGCCGGTGAGTCCGCAACGGTTGCGGTTCTTCGCGCACTTCGAACAACT
This sequence comes from Acidiferrobacterales bacterium, assembly GCA_919902925.1. Taxonomy (GTDB): domain Bacteria; phylum Pseudomonadota; class Gammaproteobacteria; order Acidiferrobacterales; family Sulfurifustaceae; genus CAKKRZ01. Next base: position 21,784 of record CAKKRZ010000065.1, read on the forward strand.
CGATCCGGTCAAATTGCAGATGATCGCCGACCGCGCCCTGGTCCAGATGACACCACCCTCGGCGCAGTTGTTGAACCGTGGCAGCGACGATCCCTGGAATCTGTATCTGCTGGAAGGCACGGTGTCGTTGGTCGCCGAAGATGGCTCCGTCACCACGCTGGAAGGTGGCACCCCGCGCGCCCGCGCACCGCTGGCCTTCCTGCGCCCGCGCAAGTACACGGTCATGGCGATCACCAAGGTGTTCTACATCTCCGTGCACGACACCCTGCTCAAGGTCGTGCAATCCTCTGGTCGCCCGGTCAAACCACCACCAGCGACGTTCACGGTCAGCGCGGACGAATAGTACAGTCCCTCACCCCCGGCTCGCACGGCCGTGCAAGCCTGCGCACCGGATTGGCGGATCAGTTAAAATTTTTCCCGGTTCGTCAATCCTGCAGATGGTTGACGCATGTTTGACCGGGCTGTGAATATTCCCGTAGCCTGGACCCGCAATACCAACCTTCGAGGAGATTTCGTCATGTTACGCTCACGTATTTTATGGGTCGTCCTGTTGCTTGGCCTTTGCGGGTCATCCCTGGCCGCGGTCCGCGGCGAGGAAGTCAGCTATCGCAACGGCGACGTGGTGATGAAAGGCTATCTTGCCTGGGACGACGCCGTGCAGGGTCGTCGTCCCGGCGTGCTGGTGGTGCACGAATGGTGGGGCCACAACGACTACGCGCGCAAACGGGCGCGCATGCTGGCGGCGCTCGGCTACACGGCGCTGGCGGTCGACATGTACGGCGATGGGAAAACCGTCGATCATCCCCAGCAGGCCGGCGAGTTCTCCGGTGCGGTGCGCAAGAACCAGCCCACGATGACGGCCCGGTTCAATGCCGCGAAGAAACTGCTTTCCATCCACCCGACGGTCGACACGCGGCGAATGGCCGCGGTCGGCTACTGTTTCGGCGGTACCGTGGTGCTGGAGATGGCCCGCCAGGGCACAGACCTTTCCGCCGTGGTGAGTTTCCACGGCAACTTGGGCACCGAGCATCCGGCCAAGGCCGGCGAGGTGAAGGCCAAGGTGCTGGTGCTGAACGGCGCCGCCGATCCTTTCGTCAAGCCGGAGTCGATCCAGGCGTTCGTGCAGGAGATGAGAAACGCCAAGGTCGATTTCCGGGTGGTGAATTATCCGGGCGCCAAACACGCCTTCACCAATCCCGCGGCCGACGCCAGCGGCAAGAAGTTCGGTATTCCGCTGGCCTACAACGCCAAGGCCGACCGCCAATCCTGGGAAGAGATGAAGGATTTTCTGGCGGCGGTTTTCAGGGAGTAGGCCTGAGCCGTTGCCACCGGGGAATCAATTCTTCCGGGCGGGTGGGACCAGCCGGTAGTAGCGCTGGTTGAGGTATTTGGTGACGTCGCCAATCTCCTCGTCGCCCCAGCGCAACTGTTGCGTCGTCGCCCAGCGCGCCACCCAGCCACGCAGTTCGTCGATCGATCGAACGCGACGCTGCTCGCGGATGTGCAACTGGCTGGTGTGACATCCCTGGCAATGATTCTCGTAGAGCAGTTGGCCGCGTGAAGCCGTCACCGGTAGTAGTTTGTCCGGATTTTTCTTGTCATTGGCCGGCGGCAAGACCGGGGCCGCGATGCCGCCGTCGCCGACCGTGGCCGATGCGCTGGTGCCGACCGTGGCCAGGAACCACAGGAACGAAACAACCCACGGACGCATGGCCACCTCCGTCGCGGCTCAGGTTCAGGTGCCAGTCTTGCGCACGCCCAGCCAGAAGGCCAGATCTTTCTCCAGAAATTCCTCGACCGACATGTAGTGCGAGCCGTCGCAGGAGAAGGTCAGCCCGACCGTGGCGTTCATGATGTTGATCGAGCTGGAGCGCAGGTAGAGGGTGTCGTCGGCGAAGCGCAGCTGTTTGAATTCGTCCAGCACCTTGCGGATTTGCTCCGGCCGCACCCGGGCCTTGGCCGGATAGACGTGCACCGGGTAGGCGAGGCAGATATCCGGGTTGATGATTTCGTCGACGTTGTGGATGCGGTAACTGTACGGGTCGTCGTACAGCCACAGTGAGCAGCGTCCGCTCGAGTAGTGAATCTTGCAGTGGAATACCCCGTGTTCCGTCATCAGCTGATAAAAGCTGTCGTGCACGGTGTCGATGTGCTGGTCGAGCAGGCTGGTGGTGCGCGTCTGCATGAACACCGTGCCACGCACGGCCGGGTCGCCGCGGTACTGGGTCCAGCGTGTCTCGGCGCTGCTGATCTTGCTGTCGCGCAGCAGGTCGTCGAGCGCGAAGTCGGCGGCGATGAAACCCAGCAGCGTGTCGCCGGCAGGATCGAGGCGAGGGCCGCGCGCCATGGATGGCGCGTTTGCGGTTTCGCCGCGGGTCACGGCCTGCAGGGCGGTGATGCACTGCCGATTGGTGTAGATGCTGCCGTAGACCGAGGACAGCATGATGCCCTTGAACGGCAGATGGTTTTTCAGGTATGGCCGCTGGCTGAGGTCGCGCCCGCGCCAGGAGGTATCCGGTCCGGACGGCCGCACCATGGAAGACAGCTCGATGCCGTCGAGCCCCCAGGCGTAGAGCAGGTGGCAGCTCGGAATGGTGGGCATGCCGTCGAGCAGAGTACGGTCGATGGCATCGGCGTCGGGCCACACGGCGGCCGCGCGTTCGGCCAGCGAGCCGAGTGGCGCGGAAATGGTCTCGGCCAGGGCGGCCTTTTTTTCCAGAATGGTGCGTTGAATGGCTGACATGGTTGCTCGATATTATAACGGTTCGCGGTGGTTGGCACAGGCAAGACCTGGACCTCGCGATCAGTATATCGGGCCTGTGTTACGATCGATGCACCAACCAACGGACCGGGTTCAGCGGTCGTCGCCGACGACCGGCGACCTTCCTGTCATTGCAATGAACCTAGAAAAAGCAGTTATCCGCAGATTACGCAGACTGACGCAGATGAATCATTTGGTTTGAATGATTGCCTGGCGTACCCATACGGTGAGAGAAGGAGCGTCAATAACATTCTTAAAATCTGCGGAAATTTGCGTAATCTGCGGATGCAATCGCCGTTTTTAGGATGAACGAATCCGACCGCCTTGAACTCAACCTCCTGATGATCTCCTTGCTGGTCACTATGGTCGATGACGGTTTGAGGGGATTGCTGGCCCGTGCCCACGTGGACTGCGCCTGGGATTGGCACGAAAGCGGTTCACGGTGCGTCACCTGAGGGATTCAATTCTATGAACGAGATTGTTGCCGTCGTGGTCAATGGTGAGCTGACGATTCGCTACGATCGCAGCCGTGCGCTCACCGATCGTCAACGTGAGTCGCTCGATGGCCTCGATCGGCGGATGGAGCAGGAGGGGGTCGAACTGGAGGGCGCCCGTATCATTGCGCCGGATCTCGGCCAGCGTTCGCGTTTCGTCGCCGATCGGAGACGTCTTAGGCGGGACGTCAGGGACACGTGTCCGAGGGCCGAGCGCCAGGGATGACGCGATTGCGGCTTCGCCAATCGCCTGGTCGAGGCCATGATCGCGGAAGATGAACCGCGGGTGGCGGCGCTGGTGAGTTACCTGGCTGAACGTTTAACCGACCTGAAGCAGATCAAGGTCGTTATTCAGGGTGAGCAGGTGATGGTCGATCTGGTGTTCGACCAGTCTTACGTGCCGCAGAGCGTCGTCCACTTCGCCGATCGGAACGAGGCGAGGGCCGCGCGCCAAGGATGGCGCGTTTGCGGCTGCAAGCCCCGGGATTCAGACAACAACACCCGGCACTGATTACCTGCTACTCAAACGCCTCCGGCTGGCCGGCCTGTGAGGCGAGGATCGCACGTATGCGCGCCAGTTTCTCCGCGCGCGCCTTGGCGGCCGCTTCGCGCCGGGCCTTGAGTGTCACCACGCGGGCCTGGTCGGCGTCGCGCTGCGCTTCCTGGGCGGCTCGGTCATTGGTGATGCGTTGCTCACGTGCGCGCACGGCGGCAGCGGCCCGGGCCCGTCCCGCGGCCTGGGCGGCCTCGGCCTCGGCGGCGCGATTCTCGTCGACTTTTTCCTTCTCGTGCTGAACCGTGATCTGTTGGCGCATCGATATTTTGCGCGTCGCCAGGCGATTGCCTTTTTTCGCCGACTGGTCGTACCACTTGAATGCCTCGCTGAGGTTCGGCTCCGTGCCGAGTCCCTGTTCGTACATTTCGCCCAGATAGTACTGGGCGCTGGCATCGCCGCGTTTGGCCAGCATCATCTGCGCCTGGAACAGGCGTTCGTCCGGGCTGTCCGCCCGGGTCACGGGGGCCGCGAGGGCCATGGTCAGTAAAATCATCCAGCAAAGATCGCGCAATCGGATCATCGGGGCCCCTCTATCACTGTTCAGCCGTTGATACAGAATTCATAGCATGTTTTGTGTCAGCTCGGCCTGAAATCAGGCCATATGACCTTGGGCGGCGTATTTTCAGGGGGCTCCCTCGCCGCGCAAAACATACATAAATTTAGGGATTTTCCGCCCTTGAGGGAGTGAATGGACCTCCGCCCAGGGCGGCCACCGACCCTGCCTCTGTTAGCATACGCACGCGCATGGCCGGGCCCACGGAATTTTTTGCCTCCACCCCCAAGGGCATGGAGTCGTTGCTGGTGGGGGAGTTGCGGGCCCTGGGGATAGACCCGGTCAAGGAGACACGCGCCGGGGCCTCGTGGACCGGCACGCTCGAGTCCGCCTATCGCGCCTGCCTGTGGTCGCGCACCGCCAGCCGGGTGTTCATGCCGCTGGCCCGTTTCCCTGCCGACTCGCCCGAATCACTCTATGCCGGCGTCCATGCGCTCGACTGGCGCGAGCACCTCGGTGAGGCCGCGACGCTGGCGGTCGATGCGCACGTGTCGGACTCGGCCATCACCCACAGCCACTTCGCCGCGCTCAAGATCAAGGATGCCGTGGTCGATCGCCTGCGCACCTTGCGCGGCCACCGCCCGTCGATCGACACGGAACGCCCGGACGTTCGCCTCAATTTGTACCTGCGACGCAACGAAGCCGTGCTGAGCCTCGATCTGGCCGGTGAGTCGTTGCACCGGCGCGGCTATCGCGAGGGTCAGGCCGAGGCCCCGCTCAAGGAAAACCTCGCCTGCGCGATCCTGATGCGCGCCGGCTGGCCGGCCATCGCCGCGGAGGGCGGATCACTGGTCGACCTGATGTGCGGTTCGGGCACCTTCCTGGTGGAGGGCGCGTGGATGGCGGCCGATGTCGCGCCGGGGTTGATGCGCCCGCATTATGGTTTTATCGGCTGGGGCGGACACGACGCCGCACTCTGGGAAAGGCTGCTGGTCGAGGCGCGCGAACGGCGCGCCGCCGGTCTGGAGCGAACGCCGTCGATGGCCGGTTACGACCGCGATCCGCAAATGATCCGTCTTGCCCGCCATCATTTGCGTCGCGCCGGTGTGCAGGAGAATGCCCGGCTCGAGGTGCGCGACGTCAACGCCAGCGTGCCGGAAACGGAATTGCCCGCCGGCCTGGTGGTGGTCAATCCACCGTATGGCGAGCGCATTGGCGCGGCGGCGGAACTGCCGGCGCTCTACCATGCGCTCGGTCAGGCGTTGCGCCGCGATTACCGCGGCTGGCGGTCGGCGGTGTTCACCTCCAATGCCGACCTCGGGCATTACCTTGGCCTGCGTGTTGGCAAGACCTACAAACTGTACAACGGCGCGCTGGAGTGCCGATTGCTATGTTTCGACATTGGTGAGGCCAGCGAACGTGTCGATGATCGCGGCGTGGAGGACTTTGCCAATCGTCTGAAAAAGAACTTCCGCCACCTCGCGCGCTGGGCCAAACGCGAACGGGTCGGCGCCTGGCGGGTCTATGATGCCGACCTGCACGACTACAATTTTGCCATCGATCTCTACGAATCCGATCCGCTCACCGTGCACGTGCAGGAATATGCGCCACCCGCTCACGTCGATGCGGGGCGGGCGCAGGCGCGGGTGCGGGCGGCGATCGGTGCCATCACCCGGGTGCTGGAAGTGACGCCGGCGCAGGTGGTCATCAAGCAGCGTCGCCAGCAGAAAGAGGGCGGGCAGTATGAAGCGCAGGGCCGCGGCGGGCGTCTGCACGAAATCCGCGAGGACGATGCGCGTTTTCTGGTCAACTTCACCGACTATCTCGACACCGGCCTGTTTCTCGATACCCGCCCGGTGCGGCAGTTGATCGGGCGGTTGTCTGCCGGGCGCGATGTGTTGAACCTGTTCGGGTATACCGGCACCGCGACCGTGTACGCCGCGCTGGGCGGCGCGCGCTCGACCACCACCGTCGATCTTTCGCACACCTATCTTGATTGGGCGGAACGAAATCTCGAACTCAACGGTATTCGTGGACGCCAGCACCAGTTACTGCAAGAAGATGTGCTGACCTGGATCGAGCAGCCGCCGGTGCGACGTTATGGTCTGATCTATCTCGACCCACCGACCTTCTCGCGCTCAAAGCGCATGCGCGACACGCTCGATATCCAGCGTGACCACGAGCGTCTGATCCGTGCGACGCTCCGGCATCTGGCCGAGGATGGCATCCTGATCTTCTGTTGCAACCTGCAGTCGTTCAAGCTCGATCGCCAGGCTCTGGGCGACCTGTCGATCGAGGACATCACGCGTTCGACGCTGCCGCCGGATTTCGCCCGTCAACCGAAGATTCACCAGTGTTTCCGCATCGCGCACGCCGGTGGTCCGGACCGATTACGTGGACCACGCTCATGATGCCACCCCTATCGGGCTGGCAGGGCTTTCACTATCCCTGGCGGGAAGGCAACCGTTTCGAGCTGCTCGTCGATGGCGACCGATTTTTTCCGGCGATGCTCACGGCCATCGGCGAGGCGCGCGAAGAAATCAGCCTGGGCATGTACCTGTTTGAATCCGGCCAGGTGGCCGATCGTTTCATCACTGCGCTGGCCGAGGCCTCCCGGCGCGGTGTCGCGGTGTACGTGATGCTCGATGCTTACGGCGCGCTGGCCTTGAAACAACGCGACCGGGATCGGCTGATCCGGGGCGGGATCGAGCTGGTCTTTTACAACCCGCTGCGGCTTACGCGCTGGCTGGCCAACCTGGTGCGCGATCACCGCAAGTTGCTGATTGTCGACCAGCGCGTCGTGTTTACCGGCGGGGCAGGCATCACGGACGAATTTGATCCACCCCGGCATCCCGAGCGACGCTGGCATGAGCTGATGCTGCGCATCGAAGGGCCGGTGGTGGCCGACTGGCGCGAGTTGTTCGCCCGGTTCTGGGATAACCATTCGGCGTCGACGCTCCCGTCCACCCGGGTGGCGCCCGCGCCGTTTTCCGGCGGCATGGCCGGGCGGGTGGTGCAGAGCCGCTGGCCGCGGCTGACCGAGATTCCACGCTCGCTCATCAAGCGCATCAACAGCGCCGAGCGGCGCGTGTGGTTCATGACCGCGTATTTCGTGCCGTCGTGGAAACTCAAGCGCGCGCTGCGCCGCGCGGACCGCCGCGGAGTCGATGTCCGGTTGCTGGTCCCGGGACCGGTCACCGATCACCCGGGCGTACGCCACGCCGGCCGACGCTTTTATTCCCGGCTGCTGGCGCATGGCGTACGCATCTTTGAATTTCAGCCGCGATTCCTGCACGCCAAGTGCGTGCTGATCGATGATTGGGCCACGATCGGGTCCAGCAACCACGATCGCTGGAACATGCGCTGGAACCTGGAGGCCAACCAGGAGATCGAGGACAGTCGGCTGGCCGCCGAGGTTCAGGCCTTGTTCGAGGCCGATTTTGCCCAGTCGGTCGAGTGTCTGCAGGCGCAATGGCGGGTCCGCCCCTGGTGGTCGCGCTGGCGGGAGCGGTTCTGGGGCATGGTCGACCACCTGTTGATGCGCCTCGGCCGCCGCGGGTAGCCATCCCAAAAACTACTGCGCGTGCGTGATCCGGGGTCGGGCGGTGCTCGTCCGCCTTCGTCGGTCCGGCCCGTCGCCGACAGGCTCCGGGCGCTGCGAGCGGGCGAAGCGGTGCTTCGCCAATTCCCACTCTCGCCCTCATGTACTGGCGTGTACACTCCGGTTCCTGCGCTCCGGCCTCCCCCGGCTGACGCCCGCTCGCAACGTTTTTGAGATGGCTACTTTCGGCGCAACGCCGCCGGCTCCTGTATACTCGCGCGCCATTTTTACCTGATTCGCCATGCCGTCCATTGCCCAGGAAGTCGCCCGCCGCCGCACCTTTGCGAT
>CAKKRZ010000065.1:30076-33658 GCA_919902925.1 Acidiferrobacterales bacterium
GATTCGCCATGCCGTCCATTGCCCAGGAAGTCGCCCGCCGCCGCACCTTTGCGATCATCTCGCATCCGGATGCCGGCAAGACCACGCTCACTGAAAAGCTGCTGCTGTACGGCGGCGCCATTCAGCTGGCCGGAACGGTCAAGGGCCGCAAGGCGGCCCGCCACGCCACCTCCGACTGGATGGAGATCGAGAAGCAGCGCGGCATCTCCGTGACCTCGGCGGTGATGCAGTTCCCGTATCGGGAGCGCATCATTAATCTGCTCGATACACCCGGCCACGAGGATTTTTCCGAGGACACCTATCGCACGCTCACCGCCGTGGATTCGGCGCTGATGGTGATTGACAGCGCCAAGGGCGTCGAAGACCGCACCATCAAGCTCATGGATGTCTGCCGCCTGCGCGACACGCCGATCATGACCTTCATCAACAAGCTCGACCGCGAGGGCCGTGAGCCGCTCGACCTGCTCGATGAAGTGGAGCGCGTGCTGAATATCCGTTGCGCCCCGGTGACCTGGCCGATCGGCGGCGGCAAGCGTTTCCGCGGCGTCTATCACATCCTCGACGATTCCGTGCATTTCTTCTCGGCCACCCACGGCGGTCGCATTCAGACCGGTGAAGTCGTCAAGGGTCTTGATAACCCGAAACTGGACGAACTGCTGGAGGACCAGGCCGCCGAACTGCGCGAGGCCATGGTGCTGGTGCGCGGGGCGGCCGAGGTGTTCGATCCGGCGGCCTATCTGCGCGGCGCGCAGACGCCGGTGTTCTTCGGCAGCGCCATCAACAATTTCGGCGTGCGCGAATTGCTCGATCATTTCGTCGAGCACGCACCGCCACCGCGCCCGCGCGCCGCCCAGGAACGCACGGTCGCGCCCGCTGAGGAAAAATTCACCGGCGTGGTTTTCAAGATCCAGGCCAACATGGACCCGAAACACCGCGACCGCATCGCCTTCGTGCGTGTCAATTCGGGTTGTTACCATCGCGGCATGAAATTGCGCCAGGTGCGCATCGCGCGCGACGTGACGATCGCCAATGCCATCACCTTTATGGCGCGCGAGCGTGAATCGGTGGAAGAGGCCTATGCCGGCGACATCATCGGTTTCTACAACCACGGCACCATCCAGATCGGCGACACCTTTACCGAAGGCGAACCGCTCAAGTACACCGGCATTCCCTACTTTGCTCCGGAGATGTTCCGGCGCGTGATCCTCAAGGACCCGATGCGCATGAAGCAGTTGCAGAAGGGGCTCGACCAGTTGTCGGAGGAGGGCGCCACCCAGGTGTTCCGCCCCTTGCTGGGCAATGACCTGATCCTGGGCGCGGTTGGCGCCCTGCAGTTCGACGTCGTCGCCTACCGGCTCAAGAGCGAATACAACGTCGAGGCGGCCTACGAACCGGTGGAGGTGGTCACCGCCCGCTGGCTGGAGGCCGATGATCCAAAGCAGCTCGCCGATTTCCGTCGCAAGGAAGAGGTCCGTTGCGTGCTGGACAGCGCCGACAACCTCGCCTACCTGGCGCCGTCGCGCGTGAATCTGCAACTCACCCTGGAGCGCTGGCCGGCGATCCGTTTCCGGGCCACGCGCGAGCACGCGTGAAGGCCGTTTCGACCCTGGATGTGCGCTCGCTCGTTGTCGTAGCGCCGCCAGGGGCCGGGAACTGACGGTATCGGTCACCTCACCGCCGCCGAATTAGGGGATCGGTCCGTACTGATCGGGTGGTTTCGGGAATTACCTTTAGTTTCCCGGAGGTTGTCCAGGGATGACGGCCGGCATGGATTTTGTTCATAAACCCCTGTATCTAGACAGCCCGGTTGGCATCTGACAGTCCCATGGCCCGCACCCGTTCACTTCCATCCAACCATCGCCTGCCCACGCGGGCGCGCTGGGTGCTGGCGCTCGGCTTTGTGGGCATGTTCGTGCTCATGTTGTTCCTGACGGGTGTCGGGTTGCGCAGCCTGAACGAGTCGCAGGCGCGGCTGGAGCGCATCACCGGTGAACACCTGCGCAAGATGCTGCTGGTGGCCGACATGCGCAATGCCGCGCGCGAACGGACCATCAGTCTGCAAAGGATGATCCTGCTGGCCGATCCGATCGATCTGGAAGAACAGTTCAATCACTTTACCCGCCGCGGCGGCGAGTTTGCCGATCGTCGCCTGATGTTGCTGGAGCTCTCGCTGGGCGAGGTCGAGCGCGAGCTGCTCAAGAAGCAGGGCCTGTTGACGGGCATCGCCGTCCCCTTGCAACACCGGGTGGTGGAACTGGCCCGTGCCCGCCGCTACCGGGAGGCGCATCAGTTGCTCACCCTCAGGGCCATCCCGGCACAGGACCGGGTGTTCGCCGTGCTGCAGCAGCTCTATGAGTTGCAGGAACAACGCAACGAACGCACGCTGCGAACGGCACACATCGAATACCGCATCGCCCGCATCTGGGTGATCGGCCTGTCGGCCGCCACCCTGCTGCTGGGTTTTCTGATTGCCTACATCGTCGTGCGCGAGTATCGCAACAACGACCGGGTGCTGCGCGAAGAGAAGGAACGCGCCCAGGTTACACTGCACTCACTGGCCGAGGCGGTCATCCGCACCGACGCCGGCGGGCGCGTGGAATACATGAATCCGGTGGCCGAGCGGCTGACCGGCTGGCCGGGCGAGGTGGCCGCCGGCAGACCGCTGACGGAGGTCTTCCGGATTCTCCACGACACCTCGCGCGAACCGGCCGAGGATCCCGTGTCCATTGCCACGGCGGTGGGCACCACGGTCACCGATTCGGGGGATATCGTGCTGCTGACCCGCGGCGGCCATGAATACGCCATCGAGCACAGCGCCACGCCGGTACGGAACGAGGAGGGGGAGGCGATCGGTGCGGTGGTGGTGTTCCGCGACGTCACCGACGTGCGCGCCCTCGGCCGCGAGCTGGTGCACCAGGCCACGCACGACCCGATGACGGGCATGCTCAACCGCCGCGAATTTGAAAACCGCGCGCAGCAATATCTGGACTCCAGCCGGCTGGCCGACCGGGTCGGGGCCCTGTTGTACATGGATCTCGATCTGTTCAAGGCGGTCAACGACACCTGCGGCCACCTGGCCGGCGACGAACTGCTCAAACAGCTCAGCATCCTGATCCGCCGGCGCGTGCGCCGAGAAGACGTGCTGGCGCGCATGGGTGGCGACGAGTTTGCCGTGCTGTTGCAGGATTGTCCGCCGGAAAAATCCGCCGAAATCGCCGAGGGCCTGCGCCGCACCGTGCACGACTTCCGCTTCGTCTGGGAAGACCGCACCATCGATATCGGTGCCAGCATCGGTGTGGTGCACGTGTCGGCCGACAGCGGCGACATGAACGACGTGTTCCGGTCGGCCGACGTGGCCTGCCGCATCGCCAAGGAAGAAGGGCGCAACCGCGTACACACCTACCAGCCCGATGACCTGAATGTGTCGAGCCGCGAGCGCGAGATCAACTGGGTGCAGCGCATTCGCCAGGCCATCCAGCACGATGGTTTTGTGCTTTACGGGCAGTGGATTCGCCCATTGTCGCGCGGCCGCGGACTGGCCACGCACTGCGAGGTGTTGATCCGCCTGCGCGATTCGGCGGA
>CAKKRZ010000066.1:0-22392 GCA_919902925.1 Acidiferrobacterales bacterium
CCCAAACCCTCAAAGAGCACCTCACGCGCGGCTATACCCTCAACCGCCGGCGCTTCGAGTTAAATACCCGGGCTGAAGCTGCCTTGCAATATCTCAATATGAGATATACACTCAGCTTGTGCATGTTATAACAAGAAAGCGACTGCGGGATTTCGCAGTTCGGCACAGGGAGGCAACAGAGCCGCTGGCCATCTGGTATGCGATCATGTCCAGGACGGACTTCGGTTCTTTTGCCGAACTCAAGCGTGTGTTTGGATCTGTGGACAAAGTTGGAAGGTTCACCGTTTTTGATGTCGGCGGGAACAAGTACCGGCTGGTTGCCGCAATTCATTACAACCGCAAGAAGGTTTACATCCGGCATGTCCTGACGCATGCCGAGTACGATCGTGACAGGTGGAAGGAGTAACTATGACAGCTCACCAGATGAAGGAAGTGGCGCGGGAATATCGTCGGCTGCGGGCCGTGGTGCCGCTCGGCACGCTGCGTACGAAGAAAGATTACGCCCGCGCCACCGAGATGCTGGACATGATCCTCGACGAGATCGGGGAGGATGAGAAGCATCCGCTGGCGGAGCTGGCCGATGCGCTCGGTGTCTTTGTGGAAAGATACGAGGCGGAGCACGTCCGTATTCCCGTGGCCAAGCCGGCGGCGGTGCTCAAGTTCCTGATGCAGCAGCATGACCTTCTGCAGACCGACCTTCCGGAGATTGGCAGTCAGGGGGTAGTCTCAGAAGTATTGGCCGGCAAGCGTGAATTGAACGCGCGGCAGATCAAGCGGCTTGCCATGCGCTTTGGAGTATCGCCCGCGGTGCTCGTGTAGGCAGTTCTGGAAATACCTGATCAGAACCAGCGGCACCCGCCGGTTTATGGGCGGGTTTTCGAAGGTCGCACCTCGGCGACCGTCAGGGATGGCGGAAGTGTCGGAAACGCAGGCCGCTTCAGGCTCCTGCCTTCACGCGGCATTCGCACATCCATGTGCATCAGAGCGGCCCCCGGGCATGGGTTAGGCCGGCCCCACCCCCTGTGCTAGATTCCCTGTGAAAATAAGGGAGTTAAGGGGCGCGCCTTGGTTCTACAACCAGAACAGCCAGAAACTGACGTGCTGCGACCTGCATGGATGCAGGAAGGTAGAGCAATGCAGGAACAATTGCCGAGATTCACTAATGCCGCGAGCCCATGGAGCGCAGGAGCGGCCAGGGAGACGATAGACAAACTGCTTATCCAGGTAGGCTGGAATGAGTACGATCCCGGCCGGGAAAATCTTCCCAGCTTGTGCGGTATCACGATCCGTGGCAGAACGGCGGTCTGGTCATTTTCAATCGAGTCTGACCCTGTTGGTTCAGTGCCACCAAAGGGGAGTGTCATTGGTTCCGCAGCCGGATTGTTGGTATGCGATATCGAACAGTCTGATGTTGCAGTGCAAGACCTGAGCCTGGTTAGGCTCGGAAATACTCCGTTGACCTTAGGTGCAGCGTGACCATAAAGAAGCCAATATCCGATCTCGGCGAAGTCGTCCTGTACCGGACTGAGGACGGCAAGACCGCCTTGGACGTCCGTCTCGTTGGCAATACAGTTTGGTTGACCCAGGCGCAGATTGCCGATCTATTCACGGTGAATGTTCCCGCCATTTCCAAGCACGTCAAGAATATCTACAGCGACAAGGAACTCACGCGGAAGGCAACTGTTTCCAAAATGGAAACAGTTCAAACCGAAGGAAAACGGCAAGTAGCCCGTAGTGTCGAGTTATACAACCTCGACATGATCATTTCCGTGGGATACTGCGTGAATTCTGCTCGCGCCACCCGGTTTCGTATCTGGGCCACCCAAACCCTCAAAGAGCACCTCACGCGCGGCTATACCCTCAACCGCCGGCGCTTTGAACAAAACGCCCAGGAACTGGAAACAGCGCTGACGCTGATACGCAAGACGGCCATGGGTGAGGCGCTGACAACCGACCAGGGGCGGGGGTTGGTGGATGTCATCGCCCGCTATACCCAGACTTTTCTGCTGCTGCAACGATACGATGAAGGGCTGCTCACCGAGCCCAAGGGCATCGCCGGCGGTGTACTGCCAGCGGCGACCGAGGCGCGTACCGCCATCGCAACCCTGAAGCAGAACCTGATTTCGCGAAAGGAGGCGAGCGCGTTGTTTGGCCAGGAACGTGAAGCCGGGCTTGGATCCATTCTCGGCAATCTGGAGCAAAGCGCGTTCGGCGCGCCGGCCTATCCCAGCATCGAATCCAAGGCCGCGCACCTTCTGTATTTCGTCATCAAGAACCATCCATTCAGCGACGGCAATAAGCGCATCGGTTCATTCCTGTTTGTGGATTTCCTGAACCGCAACGGCCGGCTGTTCCACAATGGCGAAGCGGTGATCAACGACGTCGGCCTCGCTGCGTTGGCATTGCTGGTGGCGGAGTCTGATCCGAAGGACAAAGACGTATTTATCCGTCTCGTCATGAACATGCTGGCGCGAGAGCAGGGCGGGTGATCAAACCGAGCTGACCCGCGAAGCACGGGCTGATCGGGGCAAAACCCGCGCCGATGCCGGGAAAAACCATCTTTGGCCACAACGCGACCCACCCGTAATCGGACGGTACGGGGCGCTCAATTCCCCTGTGGTACGATTCCCGCGCGGTGTGGAAAGGTTTCGGCAAGGAAGGAAAATAGGCCTGCCTCACTCGCCAAGCCGCCTTACCAGTACCACCAAGGGGAGTGTCAGTGGTTCCGCAGCCAGAACAAAAAGTGACGTGCAGGTATGCACTAATGCCGCGGGCGCATGGAGCGCAAGAGCGGCCGCGTAAAGTCATCGACAAACTTCTGGCCGCAGCCAGATGGTTGGTGTGCGGCATCGAACAGCCTGATGTTGCAGTGCAAGACCTGATCCCGTTGATCGCTTAACCACTGCAACTTAAGAATATGACAGCATGAAAATCTGGATTGGCGTGACAGATGATGGTTGGTTCAACTACCTGAGGGCACGCAACCCTGATGAAGTTAATTTCTGGCAACCGAGCGGCGGACGCGAGTTCAGAGTCCTCCAGCCAGGCGAGCCGTTTTTATTCAAGCTTCATAGCCCTAAGAACTACATTGTCGGCGGCAGGTTTTTTATTCGGTACTCGCCGCTACCATGCTCGCTGGCTTGGGAAGCGTTTGGGGAGAAGAACGGCGTTGGTACTTATGAAGAGTTCCTCGCCCGTATCCGTAAGTATCGCGTGCGCAGCGGTTATGCTGAGAAGATAGAGCCCGATCCTGTAGTGGGGTGCAATGTTCTGGCCCAACCGTTTTTCTTCCCGGAAAAGGCGTGGATTCCGGTGCCCACTGATTGGTCGACGAATATCGTTCAAGGTAAGACCTATGATACCGAACAGGATACGGGGCGAGCGCTGTGGGCGGCAGTCGAGGAGGTAGCCGGAGCGCTTGAGTTTTGGCGGCCCGATGAAGCGAAGGATGATCCCCGAAGGGATGCGCCAAGATACCTGGTGAAAGGCCGTCTCGGTCAGGGGGCGTTCAGGGTATTGGTAACTGACGCATACCAGAGGCGGTGTGCGATTACCGGTGAACGTACGCTACCTGTACTGGAGGCTGCACATATCAAGCCTTACGCGAGTGCAGGTCCGAATCTCACGCAGAATGGTCTTCTGTTGCGCTCCGATCTCCATAAGCTCTTTGACATTGGTTACCTGACTGTCACTCCGGACTACCGCGTTGAGGTCAGTGCCCGGATCAAAGAAGAGTATAAGAATGGGCGCGAATATTACGCCCATCACGGCCAACGTTTACTAGTTCTGCCGGATGTGACCGAGGACCAGCCCTCCAAAGAGTTTCTGGAATGGCATAACCAGAGCAGATTTGTTGCTTAGTTATGACTAATGCCATGGATGCCCACGTTAGAAAGGCAGTCTTTGATTGGCTGTCAGAGCAGGTACAGCTTCACGGCGATGTGTTGCCGCGCAGCGTATTGGCACAGGGCTTTATGTATGAAGGAAACCGAGTTCCCTTGCTTGGGCCGCAAGGCATCTTCAAGCCCCGTGTACTCGGCTTACCATTGTCGATAACCGCGATCCCAAGCGGGCCGTATGATGATGGTTATTCTCCGGACGGTTTGTTGCATTACCGGTACCGGGGCACAGACCCTCAACACGCAGATAATGTGGGGCTACGAGAGGCGATGCGCCAGAGGAAGCCACTTGTGTACTTTCACCGCGTTGTTGAAGGTAAGTACTTAGCCGTATGGCCGGTGTTTATCGTTGGCGATGATCCGAAGGCCCTGACATTCAAGGTCGAGGTTGATGATGCGAGTTTTACGAAGTATGAGTCAACGGGAGAGGCGGTCCCGGTGCCGGCCGAAGAGTCGCGGCGGACGTACATCACGTCAACTGTACGCCAGCGCGTTCATCAGCGCTCTTTTCGCGAGCGAGTGTTGCAGGCTTACCGTGAGCAATGCGCGCTGTGCCGCCTACGACATGAAGAGTTGCTAGATGCGGCGCACATTATTCCCGACAACGAGCCTGAGGGCGAGCCGGTCGTGTCGAATGGCATTGCGTTATGCAAACTCCACCATGCCGCGTTCGATCGCCAATTTTTGGCAATAAGATCAGATTACGTGATAGAGATTCGACAGAGTATCCTTGAAGAAAGTGATGGCCCCATGTTATTGCACGGTCTGAAGGAGATGCACCAGAAGCGGATCATTCTCCCCACGGCCACGGAGCATCGTCCAAATCCAGCGTTTCTGGAAAAGCGTTATCAGCGCTTTCTGAGTGCCACAAGGTAATTAAAAATCGGGATACCGGCGTCAGACCAAAGTTTCCGCTAATATTCGCATCCGCTGAACCCGTACGGGGCTGAATTCACGACCATGCCGCTCTTGATCCGTTGCACGCAGAAGCTGCTGGCGGAAATCCCAGAAAACCTTGTTGACCCGTCCGCCACGGGCGAGGGTTGGCATGCCAATCTGATTCGCTTCGAGCGGCGCAAGTGCGTGTTGTTCACACACGACGCGACTTTGTACTCGGTGTTCGTGCCGGGGCTGAAGAAGCCGGAGTTCGAGCGCCTGGATGAAGTCTTCGGCCAGCGGCTGTTCAAGACGTTGCTATGGGACGAGTTTCCTCAAGACCAGGTCGAGCGGATGTTGGAAGCCTGCCGCACGATACACTTCTCCCGTTCCAATAACCGCAGTGTGCTGGGTTCGATGAACGACATCCGCTTTCAGATCGAAGTGCACGTCGCGCATGACGGCGGTCTGGTGAACGTGGATTTGGCAGACCTCCATCACCGGGTGAACCGCACCCCCTTGAGCGCCGTCGGCTACCGGTATCCGGTCGATGGGTTTCGGGAGCATCTGGCGCAAGCGTAGAAGAGAGTGCACTGGCCCATCGCCCACAATTGTCCAATATTTGCAATTGTCCACCAATAGTGTACAAATACGAATTATGGACAATAAACGACTACCCCACACAACAGCGAAGGAGACAGAGCTACTCCAAGCGGCCGTCCAGACCTTGGATGGTTATGGGGTTCCTGCGGAGATTGAGCCCGAGCCGCGCAAGCCAGCGGCGGGCCGGGCGCGCGTCGATGCGGCGCTCGACCTCGTTTTGGCGGGCAAGCACCAAATATTCCTGGTTGAGGCCAAGCGATGGCTCACGCCCGGGACGCTCGGGCACGTCGTCACGCGCCTGCGCGACCTCGGCAAGAACGCAATTCTGATCACCGATTACGCAACGCCACCTGTCGCCGAGAAGCTCAAAGAGCTCGATATACCCTTTGTGGACATGGCGGGTAATGCGTATCTGCGTCGCCCTCCAGTACTGATCTGGGTAGTCGGTCGTAAGCCGGCGGCGACACGTCAGCGGTACCGTGCCGGGCGCGCGTTTCAACCGACCGGTCTGAAGCTCATCTTCGCGCTGTTGTGCCGACCCGATCTGGTGAATGCCGGTTTCCGTGAGATTTCGAAATTTGCCGGCGTGGCGCATGGCACGGTCGGCTGGGTGCTGGGCGATCTGCGGGAGATGGGTTATCTGGTGGAGACCGGCAACCCACGCACCCGCGTGCGGCGGCTGCGTGACCCCCGGAAGCTGCTCACGCAATGGGCTGAGGCTTATGCAAGGACTTTGTATCCACAGCTACTCATGGGTCGTTATCAAGCCGCCGAACCGGACTGGTGGAAAAAACTCGATGCCGCCAAATACAAAGTATTGCTGGGCGCCGAGCCTGCCGCCGCGATCGCGACCCGTTATCTCCGCCCTGGCGTGGTGACGCTGTATGCGCAGGAAACGCCAGCGCGTTTGATGGCGGATTATCGCTTGCGCAAGGCGGATGAGGGCAATATCGAGTTGCGGCGGCGTTTCTGGCCGTTCGACCATAAATGGGAATATCCGGCCCTAACGCCTCCGGTGCTGATTTATGCGGACTTGCTGGCCACCGGGGACGCGCGCTGCATCGAGACCGCACAAATTATTTATGACCGCTATCTCGCTCGACTTATCAAAGCAGACTGAGCTGCGCTGGTTGAGCGGACTGGTCCGGTTGGTCGAGGCGTCGGCTGACGATTTGCCATTTTTCATCACCGGCGCGACCGCGCGCGATCTGATCCTTCAGTACGGGTACGGGATCGATGCCGCCCGAAAAACGCACGATGTCGATTTCGCCTTTATGGTGGAAACCTGGCCGGCATTTGAGGCGTAGCGGTCGCGTCTCATTGTCACGGGAAAGTTCGCCGCAGCGCCGGGAAATGCCCATCGATTACAGTTCGATACGGGCATGGTGGTTGATCTGGTTCCCTTTGGTGCCATCGAAAGGCCCGACCGCACCATTGCCTGGCCCCCGAGCGGTTCTGTCGTGATGAGCGTGTTTGGTTTCAGAGAGGCGCTGGCGGCCACGATTCCTGTCTTGCTCCCGGAACGTATTACGGCACAGGTCGTCAGCCTCCCGGCACTCGCCATACTGAAAATCGCAGCAAGGACGCGTATGATCTGTGGCTGATCCTGCGGCATTACCTCGACGCGGGCAACCGGGAACGTCTCTACACCGAGGCCGCGCATCTTTTGGAGCGAGGCGATTTTGACTACGAAGCGGCTGGTGCCTGGCTCCTCGGCCATGACATGGCAAGGTTGCTCGCTGCCGACGCGAAGACAAAGGTTGCCGTATTGCTCGAACGGGAGTCGAACCCGAATGGTTCGCTGGCACTGGTCGGGGACATGCGCACCGATCCACAGGCAGTCTTGGTTTTGTTGCACGCCATGACACGCGGTTTTCTGGAAAGCTGATATGAATACATCCACCATCGTCCATAAACTCTGGAACTACTACAACGCCCTGCGCGACGCGGGTCAGGGGCTTCGTTGTAGTCCTGTGCTGATTTCAGTAGAACAGAATTTCGAGTACCTGTATCGTATGACCCGCCGGCATCCGCTCCGTGGTCGCATCTGGAGCCCCTGCTCTGCGCGTCGCGGCGCAAGCATTCGCTGTGGCGACTAGAAGGCTATGAATCCAGCGGTCTAAAATGGGACGGAAGGATTATTCTTTAGGCAATTACCGATAATTTCCGGCTTATCCTGCGGCAGAGCATATCTACATCAATAAAGTAAAACTCCGATCAGTCGATGATGTGGTGTACGGGAAGCTTGGTCATGTGCCATTCACCGGTTTTCGCGTCGTACTGGGAGCCGGTGAATACATGCCAGTCGGTGTCGTCCAGCTTCGGATGATCGCCGCGATAGTAGTAACCCGGCCACCGGGTTTCCTGCCGGAACAGCGTGTGCCGGGTCACGGACTCCGCCGTCCACACCCGGTGATGGAGTTCCCAGGCTCGCTGGAGTTGGTGCAGGTCCTCGGCGCCGAGATGGTCAAGATCCTCCTTCAGCATGCTTAGCAACTCCAGCCCGCGGTTGAGCATCGGTTCGTTGGTCATATAAAAGGTGCTGATGCCGCCCACGTACTCATCCATGATCTTCTCCAGCCTCTGCAGTCCCTGCAACGGAGAGATGTAGCTTGGCGACACGGTCCCGGCGACGATCTCGTTCCTGCCCACATCGTAATTTTCCAGCGGCTTGAAGATGGTTTCTTTAAGTCTGTTGATCTCCTTCTCGTCCACCTGCGGCTCATTCCCGCCCATATCCGTGATGTACTTGACCGCCGACTTGCCGGCAATCTTTCCCTCGGTAAAGGAGCCGGATGAGAACTTGTGCGCGGAACCGCCGATCGTGTCGCCGGCGCCGAACAGCCCTTCGACGGTCGTCATCCGGTTGTATCCCCACTGGTAGTCCTTGGGTGCGCAGTCCTCCGGTCCGCTGGCCCAGGCACCGGAACAGGTGGCGTGAGAGCCCATGACGTAGGGTTCGGAGGTAATCAGCTCGGATGGTTTTTCCTTGGGGTCGATGTTCTGTGAAGCCCAGACCACCGCCTGGCCGACCGTCATGTCGAGAAAATCTTCCCAGCCGATCTCTTCCTTCTCCTTGGTATCGAGCACGTGTTGCGTTTGCATGAAGATCGGTCCCTTGCCCGCCTTGATCTCCTGCAGCATGGAGTGATTGCGCAGACAGGTGGGCATTGGCGTGATCTCCGCATACTTTCCGACCATGGCTTTGATCTCGTCGAACCAGCGTGGCTCGTACTTCTCGCCGTAGGCATTGGTGGCATGGGACTTGAGCAGCAGGAACCAGGCGCCGACCGGACCGTAGCCATCCTTGAAACGGGCGAGCACGATCCGGTTTTCCATCTGTGTCATTTTGGCACCGACCGGTATCAGCAAGCCGTAGGCCGAGGCGCTGCTCCAGGGCGCATACCAGGTCCTGCCCATGCCTTCGCCAATGGCCCTGGGCCTGAACATGTGGGAAGCACCGCCGGCGCCCACGATGACCGCCTTCGCCCGGAAGACGTACATATTCCCATCCCGCACGCTAAAGCCGACGGCGCCGGCGACGCGGTTGGGGCGCGCCTTGTCCATCAGCAGATGCGTGACCATGATGCGGTTGTACACTTCGGAGGCCGCCTTGCGGGCGGCCTCGGCGATGATCGGCTTGTAACTCTCGCCGTGGATCATGATCTGCCAGCGGCCTTCTCGCATGTACCGGCCGGTCTTCTGGTCCTTCATGATCGGCAGGCCCCATTCCTCGAACTTGTGGACGGTGGCGTCGACGTGCCGGGCGATGTCAAAGACCAGATCCTCCCGCACCAGACCCATCAGGTCACCGCGGGCATAGCGCACGTGGTCCTCGGGCCGGTTTTCGTCCCACTGCATGCCCATGTAGCAATTGATCGCCGACAGGCCGTGCGCCACGGCACCGCTGCGCTCGATGTTGGCCTTTTCGACCAGGACGATCTTGGCGTTGCGCGCCCAGTATCTGGCTTCGTAAGCGGCCCCGCAGCCGCCAAAGCCGCCACCGATGATGAGGATGTCCGAATCCACGAATTTGGTTTTTCTGGAAGAGAATATTCCCATGGCATCACACCTTTTTCTTGGGGGGCAGGGTAGGAAGCGTCTTGACCTTGAGCGCCTCGGGCTCGTGCGCGAGCATGACCGAGCCCAGGGCGTTGGCGTCGGGCACGGCGTAATCGGATGGCGACTGGATGGAACCCCAGGGCGTGGTCCTGATCGGGAAGGTGAATTCCTTCACCCGTCCGTCGCGGTACTTTATCTTCCAGGAGATGGATCCCTTTTCCTCTTCCCGGAGCACCCGCACGCTGTGTCCCAGCGGGGCGAAGTCCGCGTATCCGCGCACGTCTATGGCGTGCTGCGGGCAGGCCTTCACGCACGAATAGCATTCCCAGCAGAAATTGGGTTCGATGTTGTAAGCCCGCCGGTAGGTCTTATCGATGTGCATGATGTCGGACGGGCAGATATCCACGCACTGACCGCAGCCGTCGCATCGCGTCATGTATACGAAAGTGGGCATCCGATTACCTCACGATGTTGTTGACGTCAGCGGGCCGCGGCAGGTTGGAGGAGCCGTTTGCCTCCTCCACCCGTTTCTGGAAGGCCGCGGCGGGTTTGTAGAACATATGGGCGAACTTGGACCAGGGCACGCCCACAAAGAGCACCGTGGTGAAAAGGATGTAAATGCCGAAGGCGATCTGGGTGGCCGTCAGGTTGCCCGCCGTCTGCACCACCTCCCAGATGAGCGCGAAGGTGACGCTCGCCAGCAGGCTGACGATGAACAGATCCGCGCGCACCAGGCGAAACGGCGAATGCCCCTCTTTGGCGACGTTTACCCTGAGGAAAAAGAAAAACCAGTAGCCGCCGATGAGGACCATCACGGCGCCGATGTTCCACAGCAGCGGCCAGATCGTTGGCGTGGCGGCCGTGGGATAGACGAAGACCATCACGATGGTCGTGATGAGATAGGTCAGGAAGCCATAGAACATCAGGAGATGCGAGATCCTGCGTATCGGGTTGCAGAATTCGCCGGAGGTTATTACTTCTTTCAGGACGGTCCTGA
Organism: Acidiferrobacterales bacterium; assembly: GCA_919902925.1. Classification (GTDB taxonomy): domain Bacteria; phylum Pseudomonadota; class Gammaproteobacteria; order Acidiferrobacterales; family Sulfurifustaceae; genus CAKKRZ01. The sequence goes on from CAKKRZ010000066.1 coordinate 10,438, forward strand.
CCGCCAGGGAAGCGGTTTCCGCGCCGCTCACCCGTCTCGTGGCGGCCGCTTTTGATTTCTTCCACTGCCGCAGGAAAAATTTTGCGCTGCTCTTGTGGAGCATGTCGGCTAGCGTGCCAACGGCGACCGCGAATATCATCAGACCGATATAGGTCTGCATGACATGCGGGGGCAGAAAAACCGTGATGTCAGCGAAGGGATTGCTGGTGAACATATCGATTACCCTCCATGTCAGCCAGTTCTTGTTGAACTCAGCTTACGACGGGTTGGCTGCCTCAAATGGCGGCCACGGTATCTGACGTCCGAATGATACAAATCAGCTTACGATGACAACGAAACCATAACAGTTGAAGCGTTGCCATTACAAACATAGGCGTATAACAAGTAGAGGAAAATTACATCAGTAAACCAGGGCCAGATCACAGTTTCCTCTAAATATCAGGAACAATCGAGATCTGAGGGGTACCCAATTTTGTGTTGCGTCCCCGCGACATTGATGATGTCGCCGTTCGCGAGCAATTGGCCGCCCGGCGGAACGGGTTTGCCGTTGAGCCTCGGCTCGCCGGACCGACTCGCGCGCTCACGCAGGCGGCTGGTAAAGGCCTGTCAGGCCGCGAATATTCCCCTATCCATTGACCGCCATGCCTTTGCTGTTTAAGTTGGTGCTGGGTTTGCAGTCAACCGGCCGTATTGGGGAAGGGTATGGATAGTGTGGCAACCAAGACCTCGAACCGGATCGAACTGAGGGTCATCCACTCGATAGCGACATCGTTGGACGCCTGGATGACCGTCAGCAACGAAGGGCACGCCATCAGTTTTCCCGTGCGCACACAGCTTGGCATGCCGTTGATGGTCATCACCGGCGACGACACCGTCTCGCTTCGACAAGGAAAATTATTTATAAACGACAGCGGCCACACCTCATCGCCCGCGAAGTCGACGAAGAAGAAGCCGACCTACGGGCTGATTCACTACCTCTCGGGTATCGCCGTCGATTCGGATGCCCAGGATCAATTTCACGTGAAGCTGTACGTGCCCACCGAAAAGTACAACATGATCTGGGATTTGGGAGCGCGCGGACTCGTACCGCGGCTGATTTCGCTTCAGGTCAAGGGTCTGCAAGGCGACTCCCAATGGGATGTTGCCGATATCGGCAACATGCTCCTGGTTGAACAATTCTCTTTCAGTTTCCCGATCAACATACACGGAATGTACGGCCCCGCGTGAGGCCGGTAGCGCTGATGAACTACTGCTGATTTTGGCAAACGTGTAACGTCGTCTTGTCGCGCAGCTATACGAGCAGCTGATATTTCGTCCCCGCGATTTCAATGAAGTCACCGTTAGCGAGCAGCTGGCCACCGCATTGCCCCCCTGTATTGCCGGTGCTACCATAGTGTTACCCATCGGAGTGATCCCCATGACTGCAACCACGACGCTCAAGCTGTCCGATAAGCTGAAATCACGCATTACTCGGCTGGCCAAGGAGACCGGCCGGTCGGCGCACAGTCTGATGGTGGAGGCGCTGGAGCGCGAGGTGGCGCGGGAGGAGCGGATGCGCGAGTTTGTGCGCGAGGCGCTGGCCGCGGATTCCGGTGTCGAGGAGGGTGCGGCGGTCTATCGGGCGGAGGATGTGCATACCTGGCTGGAGCGGCTGGCCAGAAACCCGAAAGCGGCGCGGCCCAAGGCATGGCGCAGGTAGTTTACACCCAGAACGCGCTCGCCAATCTGGAGCGGGCATTCGCGTTTCTGGCTGAGCACGATCCTGCCGCCGCCGCGGATGCGGCGGTTGCGATTCGTAAAGCCGTCGAGATTCTTTCGGATCACCCGTTGATCGGTCGGCGCGTCGAAGGCGAGATTCGCGAGTTGGTCATTTCCTATGGCAAGACCGGCTACATCGCGCTCTATCGCTTCTTGCCCGAGCAGAGCCTGATTCGCCTGCTGGCGATCAGGCACCAGCGCGAAATGGATTTTTCGGGCTGAGGCGGTCGGCAGGGCGAATCGGGACCAGACCACGGTTTCCGAATCAAACAACAGAAATAATAGTGCTAAAAAATGGATGGAGGAATTATCCTCCGGTGGCTGGTGCGCGACTAGATGAGCAGCTGAAACTTCGTCCCCGCGATATCGATGATGTCGCCGTTAGCAAGCAGCTGGCCACCCGGCGGGACGGGTTTGCCGTTGAGTCTTGGTTCGCCGGGCCCGATCTGCGCGCTCAGCACGTAGCCGTCCGGGGTGCGATAAATTCGGGCTGGGGTTTTGCCGGGGTTTTCGAGTAGGGTTTCCTCTTTCACCAGTGGCACGCGCTTGCCCTTGTCCTTGCCATCCACGGCCAGCAGCTGCGAGGAGGCCGAGATGATCCGGGTCTTTTCCTGCGGAGTCTCCGGCGGCGCGGCAAAGGAAGCCGGGCGACTGCCAAAGGTGGCCGCGCCCATGGCGACGACATCGCGATACACCAGTTCGTGCTCGCCGATGATGATCGTGTCGCCGTTCCGTAGCTCATGCCGCTTAATGCGTTCGTTGCCGATGAGTGTGCCGTTGGTGCTGCCGAGATCCTCGATCGTCGACTTTGCGCCAACCGTCTTGATCACGGCGTGCTGGGTGCTGACAGACTTGTCGTTCTTCAGCACGATATCGCATGCCGCGCCACGGCCGATCGTCATGTCGCCCAGTTTCAGGCTCACTTCGCTGATCGGGCTTCCCGGGGATTTGATCGCTAACTTGCCCATACCTGGCTGACTTTCCGCTCCGATAGGTTCATGGTTTGCGCAGATACCGCATCGCCACCATAGAATACAACAAGACGAGAAGATTGAACCGCAGACAGCGTGTGGCCCGGGGGCGGAGGGAATAACAATTAGGAAAACCCGTGCCAGGCAGCTATTGACGCTACTATCCCGGATTCCCGTCCCTGCCGCGTCACTTTCCCCGGTTTGACCAGATGTAGCTCATAGGCTACACTGAACCCGTGATCGAAATCCGCAAGTACCGCCTCCCGGATGGCGTGGTGCCCTTCGATCGGTGGATCGCCAAGCTCAGGGACGGGCGCGCAAAGGCGCGGGTACTCGTTCAACTGGATCGTCTGAGACTCGGGTTGCCGGGCGATTGGAAGTCGGTCGGCGAGGGTGTATTCGAACTGCGGATCTTCGAGGGCAAGGGCTACCGCGTGTATTTCGCGCACAAAGGAAAATCCATCGTGATCCTGCTGTGCGGTGGCGATAAATCCACGCAAGGCCGTGACATCGAGCTGGCGCAATCGTACTGGCAGGCATATCGGAGGCAAACATGAAAGCCACTGCATTCAAGACCGCGGATTACCTTAAGACCCAGAAAGATATCGTCGCCTATCTCAACGCGGCGCTCGAAGATGGCGAGCCGGCGGTGCTCCTTGAAGCGCTGCGTAACGTCGCGCAGGCCAAAGGCGGCATGGCTGCGCTGGCGAAGGCGGCGGGTGTGAGTCGCGAGAGCCTCTACCGCACCTTGTCACGCCGCGGGAATCCCAAGATCGATACGATTATGGAACTCCTGCGCGCTTTGGGTCTCAAGCTCACCATTGAGCGGCAAAAGGCGGCGTAAGTTAACAAAAGGGTTTCACAGCTCGTCGAGGGGGCGGAGTGAGGTATGCCCGTTCCCGAAGACACGGGGATTACGAAGAACAGCTGACCTGAATATTGTCGGCCCAGTCCGGCGGCGGGGCGGCGTAGGCTTCGGCGTTGGGTTGCTCATCGAATGGGGTGCGCAGGACGGTGAGCAGGCGGTCGATCTCGGCGTAGTCGCCGCGTTCGGCCTTTTCGATGGCGGCCTGGGCCAGGTAGTTGCGCAGGATGTATTTGGGGTTGGTGGCCATCATGACCGCGCGCCGCTCGGCGTCGGGCTTGGCGTGGGTACGCAGGCGGGCGCGGTAGTCGGCCAGCCAACCATCGAAAGCTTCGCGGTCAACAAACAGGTCGCGCAATGCCGCCGGGGTATTCTCGCCATCACGTTGCACATCGCCCAGGGCACGGAACAGCCGCGTGTAGTCGGTGCGGCTTTGCTGCATCTGGGCCAGCAGCGATTCCAGCAGTTTGATCGCCGGTTCGTCCGCCTGTTCAAAGCCAATCTTGCGCGCCATCATCCGGTGATAGGGCGCGGTAAAGTCGCTCCAGTAGGCCGACAGGGCGGCCTTGGCGTCTTCGACTTCAATGAGCGGCAGCAGCGCCTGGGCCAGGCAGCTTAAATTGAACAAACCAATCTGCGGTTGCTGATCGAAGGCGTAACGGCCGCTGTGGTCAGAATGGTTGCAGATGAAGCCGGGGTTGTAGGCTTCCAGAAAGCCATAGGGTCCGTAGTCGAGCGTCAGCCCGAGGATCGACATGTTGTCGGAGTTCATCACGCCGTGGGCGAAACCGACCGCCTGCCATTGCGCCATCAGGTTGGCGGTGCGTTCCACGACTTCGTTGAGGAATTGCAGGTAACGATCCGGCAGGTCGGCCAGCTCCGGGTAGTGTTGGTCGATCACGTAATCGGCGAGGGTGCGGATGTGGTCGTATTGTTCACGGTAGTAGAACACCTCGAATGAACCAAAGCGCACGTGCGAGGGCGCAATCCGGGTGATCATGGCGCCGGTTTCGATCTGCTCACGATAGACCTCGTCCCGACCGCCGATCAGGCACAGGGCGCGGGTGGTGGGGATGCCAAGACCGTGAATGGCTTCGCCGGCCAGATACTCGCGGATGCTGGAGCGCAACACGGCGCGCCCGTCGCCCTGGCGCGAGTACGGTGTCTGGCCGCAGCCTTTCAACTGCAATTCCCATTTCTCGCCGCGCGGGTTGGTCAGCTCGCCCAGAATAATGGCGCGCCCGTCGCCCAGCTGCGGCACGTAGTGGCCGAACTGGTGACCGGCGTAGAGCATGGCGATCGGGTCCATGCCCGGCAATGGCTGCTGGCCGCTGAAGGCGGCGAGAAAGCGCGGATCGTGTTGCACGGCGGGGTCGAGACCCAACAGTTCCGCGGCCGCGGTGTTGAAATGAATCAGATGCGCTTCGCTCTCGAAGGGTGTCGGCGTGACGCGCGAATAGAAGGCCGTGGGTAAGGCGGCGAAGGTGTTGCGAAACGGCAGAGTATCGAGCGAAACCTTCATGGCAACCAGCGACGTGCGGGGCAGGCATTGTAGGATGGATGTCTGTTTTAATGCCAGTCAACGGCGAATAGACGGACGTTGTGTGGGGAATCCATTACAATGTTTGCACCCTGACGACACATTCGAATGCGTGAGAGCCTGTTCAAGTACCACCTGAAGGTCAGCCCGCGGCGCCGGAGTATTGGTTTTCGCGTTTCGCCGCAGCGGGGTTTGGAGGTGGTGATCCCCCATGGCTACGACCCATCGCAGGTGCCTGCCTTGCTGGTGCGCAAGCAGCGCTGGATTCGTGCCGCTCTGGAGCGGGTGGCGTCATTGCGCGCGCATTACGAAGCCGAGACGGTCTGGTGCCCGCCAGCACAAATCACCTTCCCGGCCCTGGGTCTTACCTGGGAAGTCAGCACACAGCGCACGGAGCACGATACCCGCACCACGGTGCGCGAGACCGGGGCCGGGAAACTGCTGGTGGTGGGCGCCATCGACAATGAACAGGCATGCCGCGCGGCGCTGGCCCGCTGGTTGCTGCGACAGGCACATCGCCATCTGGCGCCTGAGCTTGCACGCGTCAGCCGCGAACTGGGGTTGTCGTACAAGCGTGTGTTGATCAAACGCCAGAAAACCCGTTGGGGCAGTTGTTCCCGAAACGGCACGATTTCCCTCAATGCCAAGCTGCTGTTTCATTCCCCCGAGACGGTCAACTATGTGATGATCCACGAGCTGTGCCATCGGGTGGAATTGAACCACTCCGCGCGCTTCTGGCGATTGGTGGAGCGGCATTGCCCCGATTACCGGAGCATAGACAGGCAACGGCGCGAGCTGTGGAAAGCGGTGCCGCCTTGGGCGGAAGCGTCGGCATTGGCGTACCGCCAGACGCGTTGACAGGCCATGCCCATGAGCGGGAGACTGATGCGATGAGCGATCGTGCGACCGAACTTGAAACGCGGGTCGCGTTTCAGGACAAGACCATTCAGGAGCTGAATGAGGTCGTGACGCGCCAGCAGGGCGAGATCGATCGCCTGGTCCGCGACATGGAGGCGCTGAAAGTTCAGGTGCGGAGCCTGTCGTCCTATCCAGTGGCCAGTCGCGACGACGAAACTCCGCCGCCGCATTATTGATCAGCGCGATAGATCGATGGTCACGTCTTATTGCAGGAGTTCTTCCTGCCGGGCAGGGTGTAGTTCTTGCCGCCGGTGATCCGGCCCTGCGGCGTGGCGGCTGTGGACGGCAGGGCGGCACACAGGACCACGAATGACAGCGAAAACAGAAGGGTTTTCGTGGATTTTTGGCCAATGGGTTGGTTAAACATCAGATAGTCGGCTCGGGGGGATGTTCCCGAGGTATCGGGTTATCATAGCGCGCATCGCGAGATGCCGCGCCGCACCCGGCGGCCAACAGGAAATTACGGAATACCTAATGACACAGGCACAGGAACGGGCCAAACAGTTGGCCGCTGAAGTACAACAAGCGGTCCGGGAGGCCAAGGCGGCGGAAGTGCGCGTCAAAGAGCTCAGCGATGCGCTCCTGCAGGCGCTGGCCGAGGCGAAGGCCGAGGCCGAGGTGGAACAGACCATCGTCGAGTATCCGACCGGTCGTTATGAGTGTAAGGGTTGCCGGCAGATCGTACTGTTTACCGAGCCCAAGCGGGTACTGACGCCCTGCGACAATTGCGGCAGCACCGAATACATCGGCGCAGAACCTACCATCACCCGGATCGCGCCACCCCCGCCCAAGAAATTCCCGGCCGGTATGTACGCCTGCATCGGTTGCGGCACGCGCGTGGCGTTGGCGATCGACATGGATGAGCTCTCGCCCTGCGAGATGTGCGGAATCGTCGGTGTGAAGCCCGTCTAACTGGATGCTGAAAAAGTCCTTCCTGGACTTTTTCAGTTCGCTTCGCCGCGGCGCAGGTCCGCGGCTCGCTCCATTTTTCAAACACTTACGCGTTCGAAAAATGGCGGCACATCCCTGTGCCGCACCGCAGCCTGCTAACGCACCATTGTGGATCGTGGTTGTGCCCCGGCACATTCCCGGGTAGCGTGATCTTATATCCACTACGGCATTCCTGACGTCATGTCCGCCCCACGGCGCTCCACAGAGAAACCGGTTTATCGCTGGGTTCGTCGCCTGGTGAATGTCGAGCTGGCCGAGTTGACGGCACTGGCCTGGTCGTTTCTGTATTTTTTCACGCTGCTGTGCGGTTACTACATCATCCGGCCGATGCGCGATGCCATGGGCATTGCCGGCGGTGTGGACAAGTTGCAATGGCTGTTCACCGGCACGTTTCTGGTCATGCTGGCGGCCGTGCCGCTGTTCGGCTGGGTGGCCTCGCGCTTTCCGCGCCGGCAGCTCGTGCCGTACGTCTATTACTTTTTTATTGCCAACCTGATCCTGTTCTTCGTGTTGTTCAGCGCCGAACTGACCGACCCCTGGATCGCCCGGGCGTTTTTCATCTGGGCGAGCGTGTACAACCTGTTCGTGGTGTCGGTGTTCTGGAGTTTTCTGGCCGATCTCTTCACCAACGAGCAGGCGAAACGCTTGTTCGGCTTCGTGGCCGCCGGTGGCACGGCCGGGGCGTTGACCGGCCCGGCCCTGACCGCCGTGTTGGCCGTGCCGTTGGGCGCGACCAACCTGCTGCTGGTGTCGGCGGGTTTTCTGGTGGTGTCGGCCGTCTGCGTGCACCGGTTGGTGGATTGGTACCAGCGGCAACCGCGCAAAGGCAACCGCGTGAATGTTTCGACCAGCGAGCGCGCCATGGGCGGCACCATCCTGGCCGGTATCCAGTTGGTGTTGCGTTCGCCTTACCTGCTCGGCATCTGCCTGTTGATGCTGTTGTTCACCACGCTTTCGACCATCCTGTATTTTCACCAGGCGCAGATCGTGCGCGACACCTTCGCGAGCACAGCCGAACGCACGGCGACCTTCGCCACCATCGACCTGACCGTCAACACCCTGACCCTGGCGATCCAGGTGTTCCTGACGGCGCGGCTGGTGAAGGCGCTGGGGCTTGGTTGGACGCTGGCGCTGGTACCGATCCTGCTGGTGGCCGGTTTCGCGGCCCTGGCGCTGGCGCCCGTCTTTGCCGTGCTGGCGGTGGTGCAGGTGATCCGCCGCGCCGGCGACTACGCCGTGACACGCCCGGCACGGGAAATGCTTTACGTCGTGCTCGGCCGCGAGGAGAAGTACAAGGCCAAGAACTTTATTGATACCGTGGTATACCGCGGTGGCGATGCCGTGAGCGCCTGGGCCTATGCCGGCCTGCGTTCGCTGGGCCTGGGGCTGTCGGCCATCGCCTGGATCGCTGTGCCGTTGACGCTGTTGTGGGGTTTGGTGTCATGGCGGCTTGGTGCACAGCAGGGAACGATCGCCCAGCAACACAATGCGCCGCGTCGGCGCCCAAGGAGAAGTCATGGTTGACACTACACACGATTACGACCGCCGCCGTTTTCTGAAGACCATCGCCGTGGCCGGAGTGTTGCCGCTGGTGCCACGCCTGTCCGGCGCCGAACCGAAGGCGGTGATCACCAAACCGATTCCGTCGACGGGCGAGCCATTACCGGTGATCGGGCTCGGCACCTCGCGCACCTTCAACGTCGGCCGGGATCCCGTGAAGCTGAACGAACTGCGCCCGGTGTTGCAGGCGTTCTTCGATCAGGGCGGCACGCTGATCGATTCTTCGCCCATGTACGGCACGGCGGAGGATGTGACCGGGGCGCTGCTCAAGCGCACCAAACATTCGAAGATCTTTTCCGCCACCAAGGTGTGGACCGACGGGAAAGAGGCCGGTATCCAGCAGATGGAGCAATCGCGCAAGGAGTGGGGCGTGGCGCGCTTCGATCTCATGCAGATTCACAACCTGCGCGACTGGCAGGCACACCTGCCGACGCTCAAGGACATGAAGACGCAGGGCAAGATCCGCTACATCGGTGTGACCACTTCTCATGGCCGCTTCCACGACGAACTGGAGGCGTTGCTCAAGAGCGAACGTCTCGATTTCCTGCAACTGACCTACAACATCGAGGATCGCGAGGCCGAGAAGCGCCTGTTGCCGGTTGCCGCCGAGCGCGGAGTCGCCGTGCTGGTCAATCGGCCGTTCCAACGGTCGGGTCTGTTCGGCAAGGTGAAGGGTAAGCCGCTGCCGGACTGGGCGAAGGAAATCGATTGCGAGAGCTGGGGGCAGTTCTTCCTCAAGTTCGCGGTATCGCACCCGCAGGTGACCTGCGCTATCCCGGCGACCTCGAAGCTGAACCATATGCTCGACAACATGGCGGCCGGTGTCGGCCGCCTGCCCGATGCCGCCCTGCGTCAGCGGATGATCGATTACGTGGCGAATCTGTAATCACCGTATATGCCGGTGACTTCAGGCCGCGTTTTTGTCCGCTCGCTGACAGGAGCCCGAATAGTGAAAATGAAGAACTCCATTTTTCTTGCTTTTATCCTTGGTGTTGCCCAGGGACCGGCCGCGGCCAATGACATTGACGGTGTCCTGAAGACGCTGGGTTTTAAAGAACAATCCATCCCGGCTGGCGAGGCACTATCGCGCGCGAACCGGTCCGGACAGAGTTTTGCGGTGCAATTGGCGGGAGGGCGGCTGGTCGTCAAACCTGTTGAACACTCGGTGCCGGACACAAATGTTCCGCAGGCGCGGCTTCAGGCAGGGCCGATACGGTATGAGGGTACCGACCGCGGCGAGTGGGGCGGTCAGCTCGTGGCCATACTTCCGGGCGGTGAACGAAAGATTCTCCTGAAGAAAAATATTATCGCCATTCTTCCCGGCGACAAGCACCTGCTGGTTTTCTCCGGGTTGGCTCACCTGGGTTTGCGCGAAGGCGCTGTGTATCGTGTCGATTCTCCCGACCAGCATCCCCGGTTGAGTCGTATTGTTCTCTTGCCGGATGCACCCGTGTTGGTGGTTGAAGACCCACGGGGCAAGGTGGCTGGACAAAAGATTATTATTGGCAACTCGTCGCTTATGGCCATGGGGAGTAGCGGTCAGGGTGGCAATCTGAAGGTGCTGGCGCGGGAACAGTTCTGGTGGCCTCTGTTCCCCAACAGCGCCGTGTTGATTGACAATCATCTGGTGATTGGCATGCGCTCCGGCCTGGCGGTCATCACCCTGGACCACACGACAGTTCGCTCCACCCGTTACTTCGTTCCGCGCGCGGCTGTCACGCCCGGCGCCAAGTGATCCAGATTTCGTTGCGCGCGGTTCTTCCCAAATGAGCTTATATGACTTCCAGGCGGTGACCCTGGAAGGTGCTAACCAGGCATTGGCTGAATATCGTGGGCAGGTACTGCTGATCGTGAACGTCGCCAGTGAGTGTGGGTTCACGCCCCAGTACGCCGGGTTGGAGGCGCTGTACCGCCAGCACCGGGATAAGGGTTTCGCGGTACTCGGTTTCCCGTGCAACCAGTTTGGGCGGCAGGAACCCGGCACCTCAGCCGAGATCCGCGATTTCTGCACGGCCCGCTATGGCGTAAGTTTTCCGATGTTCGCGCGCATCGAGGTGAATGGTGACGAGGCCCATCCCTTGTATCGCTATCTCAAGCAGGAACAGAAGGGCGTGCTGGGCACCGAGGCCATCAAGTGGAATTTCACCAAGTTCCTTGTCGATCGTCAGGGTCGGGTGGTGAAGCGTTACGCCCCGAAGGACAGCCCGGAAAGTCTCGCCGCGGATATCGCCACCCTGCTCGGGTAGCTTCGTTTAGGGGGTAGAATGCCGCCCCCGATCAGATTGATTCACCGTCGATGCCGCTGTTGACCCTCACCGATGTATCGCTGGCCTATGGCCTGCACCCGTTGCTGGCACACGCCGATTTCCAGATCGAGTCGGGCGAACGGGTGTGTCTGGTCGGGCGCAACGGCACTGGCAAGTCGACACTGTTTCGCGTCATTACCGGTGTAGCGACCCCCGACGATGGCGAGCGTTGGTGCCCGGAGGGATTGCGCATCGCCCATCTCGAACAGGAAGTGCCGGCGGACAGTGACGAGACGGTCTATGAGTCGGTGGCCAAGGGTTTGGGCGAAGCCGGCACCTGGTTGAGCGAGTATCACCAGCTCGCGCAGCAAGTGGGAGCGTCGCCGGAACGCCTGCCTGAACTTTCGGCTCTGCAGGCACGCATTGAGGCACATGGCGCCTGGGTACTCGGCCATCGCGTGGATACGGTGCTCAGCCACTTGCAACTGCCCGCCGACCGGCCAATCCGGGATTGTTCCGGTGGCATCCGCCGGCAGGTGATGCTGGCGCGGGCGCTGGTCAGCGAGCCTGACCTGCTGTTGCTGGATGAGCCGACCAACCACCTCGACATCGCCGCCATCGGTTGGCTGGAGGACTATCTGCGCGTCTATCGTGGCGCGGTGATGTTCATTACCCACGACCGTACCTTCCTGCGGCATCTGGCGACGCGCATCGTCGAGCTCGATCGCGGCCAGCTGACATCCTTCCCGGGTGATTTCGCCGATCGGAACGAGGCGAGGGACGCGCGACAGGGAAGTCGCGGTTGCGCCTTCGATACCTATCTCAGAAAAAAGGACGAGATGCTGGAGATCGAGGCTCGCGCCGCGGCCAAGTTTGACAAAAAACTCTCCGAGGAAGAGGCCTGGATACGCCAGGGCGTGAAGGCCAGACGCACGCGCAATGAGGGCCGGGTGCGCGCCCTGCAGGCCTTGCGCCAGGAACGCGCCGGCCGCCAGGACGTTATGGGGCGGGCCAATTTCTCGGTCGATAGCGGCGCGTCATCCGGCAAGCTGGTGGTCGATGTGCGCGGTGTCGGTTTCCAGTACGGCGATCGCTGGATCGTGCGCGATTTCTCCACCCACATCCTGCGCGGTGACCGCATCGGCA
>CAKKRZ010000066.1:22492-28079 GCA_919902925.1 Acidiferrobacterales bacterium
CGCTGGATCGTGCGCGATTTCTCCACCCACATCCTGCGCGGTGACCGCATCGGCATCGTCGGGCCGAATGGTTCGGGCAAGAGTACGCTGCTGAAACTGATCCTGGGTGAACTGGAACCGTCCGTGGGCCAGGTGGTTCTGGGTACGCGCCTGCAGATTGCCTATTTCGATCAGCACCGACGCCTGCTCGATCCGGAAAAATCCGTCCGCGACAACCTGAGCGAAGGCGGCAATTACGTCAACGTCCGCGGTCGTCCGCGGCACGTGATCGGATACCTGCGCGACTTTCTGTTCCCCCCGGAGCGTATCGATTCGCCAGTGAAGGCGCTGTCGGGCGGCGAGCGTAACCGCTTGTTGCTGGCGCGGCTGTTTACCCAGCCGGCCAACATGATGGTGCTCGACGAACCCACCAATGATCTTGACGTGGATACACTGGAACTGCTGGAAGAATTGCTGACGGAGTACGAGGGTACGCTGTTGCTGGTCAGCCATGACCGCGCCTTTCTCGACAATGTCGTTACCAGTACGCTCGTGTTCGAGGGGGACGGCCGCGTTGGTGAATACGTGGGTGGTTACGAGGATTGGCTGCGCCAGCGTGCCAGCCGGGCCGTGACACAGAAGCGTGAGCCGGCCACGGCAAAACCAACCGATGCCGCCAGGCCGGAAAGCAGCGCCGGCGGTAGGCGCAAGCTCAGTTACAAGGAACAACGCGAGTTGGAATTGCTGCCGGTGCAGATACAGGCGCTCGAAGCGGAGCAAGCGGCGCTGAACGCCCGGGTCAGCGATAGTGGCTTTTACCAGCAGGACAAGACGGCTATCACCGAGACCCTGACGCGCCTCGAAGAATTGCGGATCGCCCTGGTAACCGCCTACGCGCGCTGGGAAGAACTGGAAGGCGCCGGCTGAACACCGTTATCTGAAATTGAGATACGGAAATCCTTCAGGCTGCTTCGCGTTCTTCAGCCGGCGGGCACAGATCCTGATAACCGCAATAGAACGCGGCCACGGCCAGCGGCAGGGTGACGGCGCCGACGAGCACCGCGGACAGATAGCCGAGCACCGCCGAGGCCATGCCCATGATGCCGTTGACGTAAACCGGAACCAGCGACAGCGCCAGCATGATCAGGATGGCGACAACATAACGCAGGCAGCGGCGAAAGCTGCGCAGGGCCGCCGGCACCAGCGGTTCATCCTGAAACATGGCGAGCGGTAGCGCGAACACCAGGGTCATGGCCAACAGCGAGTAGAGCGCGAAACCGGCCAGCATTCCGGCCAGCACGCCGAGTAATGGCAGGATATCGAGTGCCGCCAGCGGATTCGCCCAGGCCGGCCCGGCGATGATTCGCACTAGGATGTTGATGAGGAGCGCGACGATCAATGCGTAGATGGACGCCATGATCAGGGCCAGGGTCAGCTGGCCGTTGCGGAAGATGGACAGGAAAACGCGCGGTGCCCGGGCCATGGCGGTTCCAATGGGTTCGCCGCTGACGGGTTGGCTGAGTCGGGCGGTATCGTGCAATGCCTGGTAGCCACCGGCCAGCAACACCGGTGCCACGGCCGTGGCCAGCAGACCGCCGAGGAAAGGAATCAGCAGCAACAGGCCGAGGAGTACGGCGCTGGCTGTTCCCAGCCCCAGCAACAACCATGGGTTGCGGCGGAAGAGTCGCAGGCCGTACTTGAGCCAACGAGCCGGTAACCGGAGTTGAGTTTTGATATCGCGCATGAGGCAGTTGAACTTTCAGCGGGGTGTTATAACGTAGGCTATCATGGGGTCCGGAAGATATATCCGACGTTTATCGGCCGAAAGCCGGCGATTACTCCCCAACAGAACCTTTATGAACAACATCTCGGATTATTGGCATGGCTGGTAATCAAGGGCCCCGCCGCCCCTCCGGCGGTCAGATTGATCACGGCAAGCTCGACGCGGTGGTCGCCAAGGCGCGCAAGCAGGCCGATACCCGCATGGCCGGATACCGCGAACAGTCGTTGCGTATTTACCCGTGGGTGTGTGCCCGTTGCGGCCGCGAGTTCACGCTTCCCAACTTGCACGAGCTGACGGTCCATCACAAAGACCATAATCACGACAACAATCCGTCCGACGGCAGCAACTGGGAGAACCTCTGTTTGTATTGCCACGATTGGGAGCACCAGAAATATTCACAGCAGATCACCGGCCAGGGCGCGACGTTTGGTCTGACCGGCCAGGTGACTGGCCAGTCGGCCACGCAATCGCCCTTCGCCGGTCTGAAAGATGCGCTCGACAAACAGCGCAAGCCTTGATCGGCGGCGTCCGCCGCAAGCCCCCACGAATCTCCGGCTTCTTGACTGAAATAGTCTGGAATTGTTTCAATACCGCCATCCGCTGCCGAGTGACGGCCCAGTATTTATTAATTGTTGGAGGTGAATCATGGAATTACCTGTTCGTGATGGCGACGGTTATTTGCAGGACCGCGATCTATGGTCGGAGGACATCGCCAAGGCCATGGCCGATGTCGATGGCGTGACCATCGACGAGAGCAAGTGGAATCAGATCCTGAAGGCGCGCGAATACTATGACGAATTCGGCGTGGTGCCGCCGATCCGCAAGTTTGCCAAGTATGTCGGTGTCGACCAGAAGGAAATGTTCTCGCAATGGATGACCGGGCCGATGAAGCCGATCACCAAGTACGGTGGATTGCCCAAGCCGACCGGTTGCGTCTGAATTCAGACCCGGGCGGTGAAACGAAAAAAGGCCGGTGCTCGCACCGGCCTTTTGTTTTTGGAAGGGACCTGCGACTGTGGGTTCAGGCCTGCTTTTTGGCGCGCGGCGACCAGACGGAATGGCCGCCGATGCCGCGGGCGTTCAGTGTTTCGGCGTACGTGTTGGCGTAGGCGGTGACATCCTTGAGTGAGCCGTTGCGCTGACCGGTGATGGTGGAGCGGCCGTTATCCAGTACGTAGCGGTACCAGTTCTGGCCGCCGCCGCCCTCGGGCATCAGGGTCTTTTCCACGCGCACGAGTTTGAACGGGCGCGGTTTGCTGCCGGGGCGCTTGCTGAGATCGCTTTCGGTCTGTGCCATGTCCATTCTCCAATCTCCAAACAACAATGTTCTTTCTGGGCGACCTGTTGGCGAAACTCGCGACCCGCCCGGCGTTGAAGCCGGCACGTACTGACGAAATGCGGGGAAAATCGGCAACGCCTCTGACCCACTAAAGGTCGGCACGATATCACGAAAGCCTATGATTGACAAGAACATTTTCTGTTTCTAATGGATTTTCAGCAAGTTATCCCTGACTTGGGCAAGGTCAGGTCTGCTGATCGGCACTGGGCCAGGGAGATGGCCTCCCTATAATCTCTCCACCCGCTAAATTGAATCGCCCATGGACGCCGCACTCCTCAAAAATCTGGTCCCCCTGCATACCCTCGACGACGAGTTACTCGGGCGTCTGGCCGAGACCCTGGCCACCGATGATTTGCCCGCG
The DNA here is from genome assembly GCA_919902925.1 of Acidiferrobacterales bacterium. GTDB lineage: Bacteria > Pseudomonadota > Gammaproteobacteria > Acidiferrobacterales > Sulfurifustaceae > CAKKRZ01. Next base: position 25,955 of record CAKKRZ010000066.1, read on the forward strand.
GGTACGGTGCTGTGCGAGCAGGGTGACCGCGAAGGAGAGGCCATCTACCTGCTCCAGGGCAGCGTTGAACTCACGGCCAGTGGTTCGGCGATGAAGCGCGTGTTGATGGGGGGAACCCCGGACGCGGCCTACGCGTTGGCCCCCGGCAGCCCGCGCCAATTCACGGCGCGGGCCTCCACACCCGTCCGCGTGTTGCGCATCGCCAGCGACAAGCTCGATCGGCTCATGGTGTTCGAACGCCTCACGACCATCGTTACCACCCTGCACGCCGATGGCAAGCCGCGTGTCGAGACCGATGCGAAGGTGGAAACGGCCCTGGCCGGCAGCGCACCGTTTCGCAACCTGACCCATCGCCAGCTCGGTCCGTTGATCGAGGCGCTGATCCCGGTCAAGGTGCGAACCGGCGAGACGGTAGTGAAACAGGGACAGGCGAACGACAGTTTTTACGTGGTGCAGGAAGGACGCTTCGAGGCGATTCACCGCGACGCACATGGCCAGGAGCGCATGCGCCGCACGTTGGAGCGCGGCGCGAGCTTCGGTGCGGATGCGTTGCTGACCGGTGCGCCGAGTCCGACCACGGTGGCGGCGCTGGAGGACGGCGTGCTACTGAAACTTTCCCGGCAGTTGTTCGAACAATTCCTCGGCAGCTGACCCAACGCGGTCAGTCGGTCGGCCCGGGGTTGTCCCGCAATTCCAGATAGAAGGTCGCGGGGTTTCGTCTGTTGTCTTGGGCGTTGCCTGCGCACGGCGCAGCACTCGGCGATCATGGCCGGTATCCCGGCCGACGACAGCCGACGGGGCCCGCGTGCAGCAGGGCTCGGTCGGGATCAGGGGATTTGAATCTTGCCACCGCCGGGCAGGCCGCCGGGGCCGATGCCGGCTCCCGGTTGCGGGATGACCAGCGAAGAAGCCGCCTGACGGCGCATCTCTGTCAGCTCTTTCATGGTTCGGTCGACTGCGGCCTTGGCGGTCACGCCGTATTTGGCCACGGCCTCTTCCAGCGATTTCGCCTCGATCGGGAAGTTGATGGGCAGGGTGCCCATCGGTGTCATGAGTTGGGCCTCGCCGATGTAGAGGACCGGGCGGCCAGTATCCTCGGTGCCATCGGTCTTGATCGGCACAAGACGGCGGATGGTTCCCATCTTGCGGTCGGTGAAAATATCCTCGCGGCAGAGCGAGGCGGGGTCCATCTTCATGTCGGGTGATTTCTGCTCGGCGGCCATGACTGTCCATCCCTATCCGGTGCGGAATCGCGCGAGAATATCACAGCTTCCGGAGCACGGCGCAGTGGTAGACGAGCCGCCCATCGTCGAGCATGGCGTAGAGTGCACTGCCGCGCACGCCGGCAAAATCCTCGATCGTCCGGCGCCAGCGTTCCGGTACCCGATTCTGAATCCTGAGCGTGCGCGCCTCGGCCACGCGATCAAGCGCCTGCAACACCTGCGCGGTGATGTCCGCCTGCCGAACCGGTTCGAACCCGCGTTCGCGCCAACGGGCGTGCAAATGATTCATCGCGCTCGGCGTGCGCAGGTCGCAGAAGGCGAAGTGCCCGTCCGTTCTCAGTACGCGCCGGACCTCGGCCAGAAAACCGGCCATGTCCGGATAACCGTGGGACGATTCAACATTGACGACGACATCGAACGACTCGTCGTCCACGGGCAGGGCGTCGGCGCGGCCGGTGCGGAATTCCAGATTGTGCAGCGCATGCCGCTGTCGACACCAGACGATGGCAGCATCGGACAGGTCGACGCCCAGGTAACGGCGCGGCTGGCCGGTGCGCGCCAGCCAGGCGGCCCCGCCGCCGCGGCCGCTGCCGACTTCCAGGACATCGCGTCCGGTGAGATCCAGACCGGCCACGACCTGTCGATACAGCTGGAGGGGATAGCGATAGGGTTCGTCGGCCGGCGCCAGGGTCAGGGGCGTGGTGTCGTCGGCGTAACCGTAGTTCATGAACAGCAGCTCGCCGGCGGCGTCTTTCCGGGCCAGGGTGTTGTACCACCACCGCCACATCGCCGGCGCCAGCGGCGGGAGCAGATGGGTGAGGGCAACGAACAGTTTTCCGCCGAGGCTTCCGCCGGTGGTCATGGCTACAGGCATTCGTTATCTATAGCGCGCTATTCTAACT
>CAKKRZ010000067.1 GCA_919902925.1 Acidiferrobacterales bacterium
GGCGATGTTTCCCGGATCCTGCTGGCTGTCTACGCGCGGTTTCCTCTCGCCCTTGAGATAGACATAGCGCTCCACCCAGGTACGGAAGTGCTGTGCGTCCCGCGCCACGCCGTTTTCGGTCTTGCACGCCTCGACGCAACGCAAACAACCGATGCAGCGGGTCGCATCCACGCCGAAGCCCCAACGGTGCTTGGTCCAGTCGTAGCCGGTCGCGGATAACGCGGGTATGGCGGCCGCCAGACCCCGCCGTCCCATGAGCCCTACGGAGACGAGCGCTGCGCCGGCGTAAACAATGGTCCTACCGAGGAGCCGCATAAAAAGGCGTCGGCCCGGCTGATGCTCGCTGATTTTCCAGCTCATGGGGCGACTCCTTTAGCAGCGGCAGAGATTGTTAGTGATCCGGGAACGGGGTTCATTTGCATTTCAAGCCGGCGTAATAGGCCGCCAGCTGTCCGATATCGGCATCGCTCAAACCCTTCACCGGTCCGGCCATCATGGGATTCTGGCGGGCGCCCGTCCGATAAGCCTTGAGAGCATTGACCAGATAGGCCTCCTGTAGCCCGGCGAGGCTCGGCCACGCGGGATTACCGCTCACGCCCTCGGCGCCATGACAGGCGGCACACGTCGCCGCCTTCGCCTTGCCCGCGGACACAACCGGCGCCGCAGCGCTTGACCCTGCGGATTGGCAACTCAGGCTCGCGTAAAAGGCAGCGAGTTCAATCATATCCGCCTCACTCAAACCCTTTGCCTGTTCGGTCATCAGGGGATCGCGGCGCGCCCCGGCCTTGTAGGCCTGCAATGCGCTGACCAGATACCCGCGCTGCTGACCGGCGAGGCTCGGCCACACGGGATTGGCGCTGACGCCTTCGGCACCGTGGCAACTGGCACAGGCCGCGGCTTTCTTTCGGCCCGCGGCCACATCAACTGGCTTCGCTGCCTGTGAAACGCCGGCCGCGGCGAGCTTGGGGGAGTGCGGGTTATGACAGACGATGCATTGCTGCCCCCCCGCGTGACGGCTTACCTCAATTTGCCGTTGCGTCGCGGGCCGCCCCGGCATTTTCTCGTGGCAGAGGGTGCATAGTTTCACCGTGTCGGTGAGAATCGCCAGCTTGACATGATCCAACCGTTCGGCGGCGATGCGGCTGTGCATGCGCGGGTCCACGGGCACAGGCGGCGCGGCGGGCGGCGCGGCCGCCGGATGCTGCGCGGCCGCACCGTGGCAGGTCTCGCAGGTAACGACCTTGTGGATGCCCTTGCGCCACATGGCATATTGCTCGCCGTGACACGACTGACAAAAGGCCGCACCTTGGTATATCGGCGCATCCGCGGCGATCTCGGCCACCGCGTCGGCGCGGTAGTGGCCGTAGATGCCGAAGGACTTGTCGGTAAAGTAGAACTTGGCGCCGATCGCCACTATGCCAAAGATTCCGATCAGGAGAAGCAAACGGACGATGTGTTTAGGCATGGATTCGCAAACGCCGGGCCGCGGGTCAATCGATTGAGCAAGATACTATCAGTCCGGTACCGCTTCATTTATTGATCTATATCAACCGGCTTGTTTGATCTCGCGCAAATATCCCAACGGCGAGGAACGGGTCTTCAAGATCGACATCGAAACCTGTAGCCACTGCGGCGGGGGGTTTTGATCTAGATCAAGGCCCGACGCCGGGGGAACCCTAGACTGAAGTCATGGATATGGGCAACCAAGCGCGCGTCGACGATCGTTGGTCCTTTGCCTATGGAAAGAAGCGGCTCATAACCCTGATTGTTCTTTCTCTTGCGGCGTTGATCGCGCCGCAGACGGCAAGCGCCCAGATCCGCGAGCGCAGCGGCAAGGAAGTGGTGGATGCTGTGTGCGCCGCCTGCCACCGGACGGGCGTGAAGGGCGCGCCGAAGATCGGCGATGAGAAAGCGTGGTCCCAGCTTGCATCGCGGGGTCTCACCAGCCTGACGGAAAGTGCGCTCAAGGGCGTCCGCGAGATGCCGGCGCATGGCGGTAATATGGCTCTCACCGACATCGAAATCGAGCGCGCCATCAGCTATATGGTCAACCTGTCCGGGGGCAAGTGGACGGAGCCCCTCAGCGGGTTGACGCCCGCTGTCGAGCGCAGGGGCGAGCAGATCGTGCAGGCGCAGTGCGCGAAATGCCACCAGACCGGCGTCAACAGCTCCCCCAAGATCGGCGATCGGGATGCGTGGCTGTCGCGACTCAAGCGGGGGCTCGATGTTCTGGTCCGTTCCGCGATCCACGGCCACGGGCCCATGCCTCCCCGCGGCGGTATGGCCGATCTCACCGATTCCGAAATTCGAGGCGCGATCCTCTACATGTACAATCCTAGTCAGGCCCCGGCGGAAGGGCGTTCGACCGCGCTGCCGAAAGCGCGTGATCCCAGCCACAAGGTCGTCAGAGAAACGGAGATCTACCTGGGGATCGTGTCGGCGGGATCGATTCGCGCGCAGTATGCGGAAGGGAGTCCGGAAGGCTTGATGCACGGAGGTGTTCCGAGCGGCAAGGGCTATTACCATCTGAACATCTCGTTGTTCGACAGCAAGACGAGGGCCGCGATCACGGACGCGCAGGTGGAAGCGAGCACGAGGGAACCGGTTTATGGAGGGGAAACGAAGAAGCTCGAGCTCATGACGCTCAACAACATGAAGAGCTATGGCAACTATTTCCGAATGTCCAGCAAGAACCCCTACACGATCACGGTGCGGATCCAGAGGCCGGGCGTTTCTCCGCCGATCGAGGCCAAGTTCGACTACAGGCCTTAAGACGTCGAATTGTGCCCAAGCATATCGTTCGGTTGGTCATGTTGAGAATTGGTGTCAGAGCAAA
>CAKKRZ010000068.1:0-3166 GCA_919902925.1 Acidiferrobacterales bacterium
GGAATCTCGTTGAGCTTGATGTCGAGCGTCTTGCACATGGACTCGACCGAGACCATGTAGTTCGAGGCCGATGCCTTGCGCTCCGACGAACAGCCCGGGTAAAACGAATATTCTTTCTTTGCCATGATCTGACCCCTTACGCCAACTGCTTGCGCTTGTCTTCGATCTCGCGCGCCTTCTTGATCATCTTCTGAAGATCAGCCTTGCCCTTGATGCCATGATGGGCGAACAGGCCCATCGGATCGAGGCGCTTGGTCTTGAGCATGCCCAGACCAACCGGCAACATTTGCAGGCCCTTTTTGATGCCGCTCACGATACCGTCCATGAAATACAGGCGGATGGACAGTTCCAGTTCATTGACACGTCCGGTCTTGACGATGTTCTTCCAGAAAATCTGGGCAAACCGGCGCGTCGGATTCTGCTTGGGGGCGATGCCGAGGCGGTGGGCATAGTTGGCCAGGCCGTGCATGATGTGCGTGATCGGCAGCTCGCGCGGGCAGCGCACGATGCAATTGTAGCAGCTGGTGCACATCCACATGGAATCGCTCCGCAGCACCTCGTCGCGCTTGCCGGCGCGGATCATCATGAAGATTTCCTGCGGCGGATGTTCCCAGGCCGAGCCGAGCGGGCAGGAACCCGAGCACACGCCGCACTGCATGCACATCTTGACCCAGTCGCCCCCTTCCACGTTGGCCTCGACTTCCTTGAGGAAGTCGTTGTGGTACTTCTGCACCATGGCCTGATTCGCATTTCTCATAAATGTAGCCCTACTCGCTGTGCTCGTTCGTCTTGGCTAGGAATAGTAGCCCTACTCCGCTGCGCTCGTCGCCGATTGGACCGAGGCGAGGGCCGCGGGCCATGGATGGCCCGGTTGCGGCTTTCGTCTTGTCCATGATCCCGCTCCTAGAATTTCATCGGGCTCAAGCCGATCTTCTGGATCGTCGCGGCCATGTCGTTGATGATTTGCGGTGCACGATGGATGTCGGTGATCGCGACCTCGTAGGTCTGGACGCGCTCGACTTCCAGCGACATGCCCTTGAGGGTGTCGTCGATCTTGCTCATGCGGGTGTGCGCCAGCTCCGAGCCCTTCACGAAGTGGCACTGGTAGTTGTCGCCCTTCTGGCAGCCCATGAGGATCACGCCGTCGTAACCGCTGCTCAGTGCATCGGTGATCCAGATGGTGTTGACCGATCCCAGGCAGCGCACCGGGATGGTGCGCGCGAAGGCCGAGTACTGGATCTTGCTCATGGCCGCCATGTCGAGCGCCGGATAGGCGTCGTTCTCGCAGGCCAGCACCAGGATGCGCGGCTTCTCCGAGAACTGATCGGGGATCTCCACGGCCTTGATCTGGTAGCCGACGCTGTCCACCGAGTAGTTCTCGAACGAGATCACGCGCACCGGGCAGGCGCCCATGCAGGTGCCGCAACGGCGGCAACGCGATTCGTTGATTACCGGATAGCGCTTCTCGTCCTCATCAATCGCGCCGAACGGGCACTCCACCGTGCAGCGCTTGCACTGGGTGCAGCCTTCCATGCGCACGCTCGGGAAGGAAAGGTCGCCGGAGCGCGGGTGGGCGGCGCGGCCGAGCGAGGCGTTTTCCACCGCCTGGATGGCCTTGAGGGTGGCACCGGTCGCGTCTTCGATCGCCTGCGCCATGTCCATCGGCCGGCGCACCGGACCGCAGGTGTAGATGCCGGTGCGGCGCGTCTCGTACGGGAAGCAGATGAAGTGCGAATCGTTGAAGCCGTGGCTGAGGTGCGGCAGGTCCTTGCCCTGGCGATAGACCATGTTGAGCACCGACTTCGGATTCGCCGCCCACTGACCCGGTTCGTCCTGCTTCACTGCCTCGATGTTGAGGCCCGAATTCGGAACCTGGCCGGTGGCCAGGACTATCAGGTCCGGGGTCAACGAGACTTCCTCATCCAGGATCACGTCCTTGAACTTGAGTTCACCGCTGGCCGACACTTCCTTCGGCCAGCCCTTGGTGAAGTTCACGCCCTTCTTCTGCGCGCTGCGGTAGAAATCCTCGCCGTTGCCCGGCGTGCGCAGGTCGGTGTACAGGACCATGGTATCGATGTCTTTGTTCTGGTCCTTGAAGTACATCGCCTGCTTGATCGAGGTGTTGCAACAGTGACCCGAACAGTAGCTGAGCTCGCCCTCTTTCGGGCTGCGCTGACCGGCGCACTGCACGAACACCACGCTTTTCACTTCCTTGCCGTCGGCGCGCTTGATGGCGCCGCCGTTGGCCTTCTTCGCCAGCGCTTCCAGGCCGGCCTGGTCGGTGACGCTGGCGGCCTTGCCGTAGCCGTACTTCGACAGCTTGCCGGCATCGTACTGGCTGGAGCCGGTGGCCATGATGATGGCACCGACATTTTCGGACGTGGTCGAACCCGACTCGGTCGAGATATCGATACTGAACTGGCCGGGCGCACCGCTGGTCTTGGTGATGGTGGCGTTGAGCACCACCTTGATGCGCTTCTCGGCCTGCACTTTCTTGATCAGGTCGGCGATACCGGTATCGGCCGGATCGGAGTGCGGTTCGCGGTACGGCACGCGCTTCCACAGCTTGGCGGCCCAGCCGCCGAGCGCGCCGGACTTCTCCACCAGCAGCGCCTCGTAGCCGGTCTTGGCGGCTTCCAGCGCCGCGGTCAGGCCGGAGATACCGCCACCGACCACCAGGATACGCTTGTTGTTGCCGTGATTCGGATTGACCTCCGGCAACTGCATCTTCTTGATCTCGGCACAGCCCATGCGGACCACGTCATTGGCCATTTCCTGGGTCAGTTCCTTTTCCTTGTCGTCATCCGAGGCCGGGCGCACCCAGATCACACCTTCGCGCAGGTTGGCGCGGCTCAGGGCCACGCTGTCGAAGCGGAAGGCCTCGGTCTTGGAGCGCCGCGAGCAGGCGGCGATGACCACGTGATTCACGCCGTCGTTGGCGATGTCATTCTTGATGAGATCGACCCCCGCCGCCGAGCACAGGAAGTCGTGCGACTTGACGACCTGGACCTTGCCCTCGCGGGTGGCGATGGTTTCGAGCTGCGGGACGTCGAGCCGTTCGCCGATCCCGCAGCCCTTGCAAAGGTACGCACCAATTTTCATATCAGCCATATATGTAGCCCTACTCGCTTTGCTCGTTCGTCTTGCTGTAAGAATCCGTAGCCCT
>CAKKRZ010000068.1:3266-65478 GCA_919902925.1 Acidiferrobacterales bacterium
ATATGTAGCCCTACTCGCTTTGCTCGTTCGTCTTGCTGTAAGAATCCGTAGCCCTGCTCGCTTTGCTCGTTCGTCTTGCTGTAAGAATCCGTAGCCCTACTCGCTTCGCCGATGGGATCGAGGCGAGGGCCGCGGGACAAGGATGTCCCGTCTGCGGCTTCGCTCGTCGCCGATTGGATCGAGGCGAGGGCCGCAGGCCGAAACGGAAGCCCTGCTCCCTTCGGTCGTTCGTCCTGCCGTAGTACGAGGCCTGGTTGCGGCTTTCGTCTTATCATAAGAACTAAGCCTCGGTTCCGGCGACGCGGTTGACCACTTGGATGGCGCGCAGCGCCGCGGCGGTGGCGCTCTGCACGGCGCGGTTGACGTCGAGCGCGTTGGACGCGCTGCCGGCGCCGAACACACCGCCTTCGGTGGCATTGATATCGATAAATCCACTGTTGTCGGACACCACGCCGGCACCGATGGTACCGGCGTTGACCGACGGTTCCATGCCGATCGCCAGCACCACGAGGTCGTGCGCATTGGCGTAACGCTTGTAGCCTTCGGTGTCGACACCGTGCAGCACCGGGTTGCCGGTGGCCTGGTCTTCGACGATCGAGGCGACCTTGGACTTGATGAACTTCACTTTCGAGTCCGCACGAACCTTCTGGTAGAAATCCTCGAGACGGTCGATGGCGCGGATGTCGATATAGTAGATCGACACCTCGCCGTCGTCGGCAAACTTCTCGCGCACGTAGGTGGACTGCTTGAGCGACGCCATGCAGCAGATGCGCGAGCAATGAGAAAGATGATTGCGGTCGCGCGATCCGGCGCACTGGATGAAGGCCACGTTCTTGGCCTCCTTGCCGTCACCCGGGCGCACCAGCTTGCCGCCGGTGGGACCGAACGGGTCCATCATGCGTTCGAACTCGACACTGGTGATGACGTTGTCGTAGCGGTCGTACCCGTACGGCTGGATCTTGTTGGCATCGTACGGCTTCCAGCCGGTCGCCCATACCACGGCGCCGACCTTGATGGTGATCTGTTCTTCCTTCATGCCGAGGTCGATGGCGTTGTACTTGCACGCCGCCTTGGCCTTGTCGGCCTCGGGTGTGCCGATGATCGAGGGATCGAGCACGTAGCGCTGCGGGTAGGCCATGGCGTTGGGCAGGTAGGCGGCCTTGATCTTGCTCAGGTTGTAGTTGTGGGCGTCGTCGATCTCGGCGCTGACCGCGTCGGCGCAGGCGCCGCAGGCCGTGCAGTTTTCGTTCACGTAGCGCGGCTTGATCTTGAGCGTCACGCTGTAGTCGCCGGGCTTGCCCTCGATCTTCGTCACCTCGGTCAGGGTCAGCACGCGCAGGCGCGGCTGGGCCTTGAGGCGCTTGAGATTGATCTCCATGCCGCAGGTGGGATGGCAGAGCTTGGGAAAATACTTGTAGAGCTGCGATACACGTCCGCCGAGCGCGGGTTGTTTTTCGACCAGCACCACGTCCTTGCCGCATTCCGCGGCCTCGATGGCCGCGGTCATGCCGCTGATGCCACCGCCGACGACGAGTATGGTCTGATTGGTTGCGACGACTTGCGTCATGTAATACCTCCGCCCCTGGTGTGCGATTCAGCCGGTCGGCCAGGCCCCCGGAAAAGACGGCAACGATACCCCGCCTCGCCGTCGCCGGCCACTGCCCAACCGCCCGCAAAACATTGAACTTTCCGATGCGCGGATTGACTGCCTCTATATATAAGGACAGCGAAGCCGCGTAAGGGGCGGCCATTTTCGGGAAGGCGGGTCGGAGCGTCAAGCGAAACGATGCTGCACTTCGGGGCAACGCGGAGACCGCGCCGGCAATGGCATACTGAATTACTCAGGGTTTTCTGCCATTATTCGGGTGACGATTCCCTGCATACCATTACAGCCGACATGACTATTCACCGCCCGGACAACGCCAGCGCCCGCCACCCGGCCGGCGGCGCGCGGGACCGGCTGCCGGTGGATGAATACCTTATAAAGGTGGAGCCTTTCTATGCGCCGCAAGGTCGCGAGATCGAGCTCTTCGAGGCCGCCTGGCGCAACCGTCTGCCGGTGCTGCTCAAGGGGCCGACCGGCTGCGGCAAAACCCGCTTCATGGAACTGATGGCGTGGCGGCTGAAGCGCCCGCTGATCACCGTCTCCTGCCACGACGATCTCACCGCCGCCGATCTCGTCGGCCGTTACCTGATCCTGGGCGGCGAAACGGTGTGGGTCGACGGCCCCATGACCCGGGCGGTGCGCGCCGGCGCCATCCTCTACCTCGACGAAGTGGTCGAGGCGCGCAAGGACACGACCGTGGTCATTCACCCACTGGCCGATGACCGGCGCGTGCTGCCCATGGAAAAAACCGGCGAGCTGCTGTCCGCGCCGCCGGAATTCTGTCTCGCCATCTCCTACAACCCGGGTTACCAGAGCGTGCTCAAGGATCTCAAGCAGAGCACGCGCCAGCGTTTCATCGCCCTCGAGTTCAACTACCCGCCGGCCGCGCTCGAACAGGAGATCGTCGCGCGCGAAACCGGTATCGACGCCGCCACCGCCGCGAAGCTGGTGAAGTTCGCCGGCATGACCCGCAACCTCAAGGGCAACGGTCTCGACGAAGGCGCCAGTACGCGCCTGCTGGTGCACGCCGGCAAGCTGATCAAAGCCGGCATCCCGGAACGCGACGCCTGCCGCGGCGCCATCGCCGAGGCGCTGACCGACGACGCCGAAATGCTGGCCGCCATCGGTGAGCTGGGCAGCTCGCTGTTCTGAATCACTCGCGGCCAGCTGCGCCTGCCCGAAACGGGATCCATCGCCCAACCCCGCGGCCGGCTGGAAAACCATACTATTCGTGTATATTGTTATCCGGATGTGCCGGGCCCGGGAGATCGCGCGGGGCCGCACTCATCCGTCAATACTGTAGTTAAGGAAAGCCGGATCAAACAAGGACGATTCCTGCTGGGGAGAGCAGATAGATGCCACGTCGTTTGACCAAGGCCCGCCGCCCGGCAAAAGACCAGCCGGGGGCGGTCAGGAAAAAACCGGGAAAACCCGGGGTCGCCGGCAGCGCGGCGCGGACCCGGCCGGCCAGGCCGTCGGCCAGCACCCCGCCCGCCAACGGGACGGCCACCCTCGTCCGCCTGGAGACGGCCCATCCCGAGCTGACGAATATCGAACAGGTGGCGCGCACCACCAACCACGCCTTCAACCAGTACCTCAAGATCACGCGCCGCGACCGCAACCTGCTGCGACGCCACGAAAAGCACCTGCGCGAGGGCGCCAAACACTTCGCCGAGACCTTCTACGAATACCTGTTCGAGCACCCGGCCACCGCCCAGGTGCTGCACGACTACAAGCAGCAGGGTGGAAAGATCGAGCGGCTGATCAAGATGCAGACCGGCCACCTCTACGATCTGCTCAAGGCCGAGACCGACGAGGCCAACGCCATCCGCATGGCCCACATCGGCGAGATTCACTACCGTTACCAGATCGCCCCGGTGTGGATCATGGGCGCCTACCGCCTCTATCACGATCACCTTACTGCCCTGATCCAGGAGAGCGACGGTATTACCCGCCGCGATCGCGGGCCGCTGGAGGACGCAGTCACCAAACTGCTGTTCCGCGACATGGGGCTGATGCTGGAAGGCTACTGGCTGTCGGCCGGCCGGCAGATCGCCACGGAACACAACCAGGTCACGGCGCTGAAGGACCAGATCACCAGCCTGCTGGCCAACCTGCCGCAGCTCATCTGGTCGGTCGACGTGGTGAACAACAAACCGCTTTATGTCAGTCCGATCACCCGGGCGATCTGCGACATGGACATCGAACTGCCGATCCCCTGTCTCGGCTGGACGGTACCGGAAGAACGCCAGCGGGTGGAGCTGGCCTGGCAACAGGCGCTGGCCGGCGAGAAGGCCGAGATCGAAACCCATGTGCAGCAACCCGGCGGGCCGCTGCGCTGGTTCCGCCGGGTGTTCTATCCCTACCGCAATGAGCGCGGGCGGGTGGTGCGCATCGACGGTTTCATGGAAGACATCAGCGAGGCCAAGGCCATGACCGAGCGCCTGGCCACGCTCGCCACCACCGACAACCTGACCAGCCTCCCCAACCGCACCCTGTTCCACGATCGCCTGACCCAGGCCATCGCCGCCGCGCAACGAGAGGCCGACCGCCACATTGTGGTGATGCTCATGGACCTCGACCATTTCAAGGAAATCAACGACACCCTCGGGCACCAGGCCGGCGACCAGATCCTGATCGAGGTGGCCAAACGGCTGGCCGGGGCGCTGCGCGACGGCGATACGCTGACCCGCCTGGGCGGGGATGAATTCGGCGTGCTGCTGCCGCAGGTGACGGACCCGCGCCGTACCGGCGAGCGGGTGGCGCGCAAGCTGCTGCAAACGCTGTCGGCCCCGTTCCAGTACCAGGAAAACGAGCTTTACCTCAACGCCAGCGTCGGCATCGTCAGCTTCCCCGAGCACGGCGAGGACATGGATACACTCCTCAGCCACGCCGACGTGGCCATGTACACCTGCAAGAACCGCGATGCCCGTTTCGCCCACTACGATCCGGGGATCGACCCGAACGCCCCGCAACGCCTGCAGTTGTCCGGCGACCTGCGTCATGCCCTGGATCGCCGTGAATTTGTACTCCATTACCAGCCCAAGATCGATATCAAGACCCGCCGGCTGGTGGGCGCCGAGGCCCTGATCCGCTGGAACCATCCCACGCGCGGCCTGCTTCCGCCCGACCAGTTCATCCCGCTGGCCGAACGCTCCGGCGTCATCAAACCGATGACCGACTGGGTCATCGACAAGGCGCTCGCGCAGTGCCGCGCCTGGCGCAAGTCGGGCCTGCCCATGCAGATGGCCATCAACCTGTCCGGCCGGGTGTTCCAGGACCCGCGTTTCGCCGGCCGCGTCACGGCGGCCCTGGCGGCCAACGGACTGCGGCCCAATTGTCTGGAAGTGGAGATCACCGAAAACATATTGATGACTGACATCGAACATGTCTCGGCCACCCTCAAGGTCCTGCACGACCTCGGGGCGCTGGTCTCGATCGACGATTTCGGCACCGGTTACTCGTCGCTCGCCTACCTGAAGCAGTTACCGCTCAATACCCTCAAGATCGACAAGACCTTCGTGCTCGACATGGTCAAGGATGAAAACGACGCGCTCATCGTGCGCGCCATCATCGATCTCGCCCACAACCTCGGGCGGGACGTGATCGCCGAGGGCATCGAGAACGAGGAGACCTGGAACCTGCTGGAGATGCTCGGTTGCGACCGCGCCCAGGGCTTCCACATCGCCCGCCCGATGCCGGCCGCGGAGTTCCTGGCCTGGGCCCGGCAAAGTCCCTGGACCGACCTCACCTGACCCCCGCTCTGCCACGGTAACAACGGCCTTTCACCGGTCGGCCATTCTTTGCCACAATGCGGTCGCGTCCATGATTCTCGTCAAGGAATTCCCATGTCAGCCCTGATTTGCGGTTCGTTCGCTTATGACACCATCATGGTGTTCCAGGATGAGTTCAAGAACCACATCCTGCCGGACAAGGTTCATATCCTGAATGTCTCCTTCCAGGTCCCGGAGATGCGCCGCGAGTTCGGCGGCTGCGCCGGCAACATCGCCTACAACCTGAAGCTGCTGGGCATCGACCCGTGGCCGCTCGGCACGGTCGGCCGCGACTTCGGCCCCTACGCCGAGTGGCTGGACCGCTGCGCCATCGACCGCCGCTTCATCAAGACCATCGGCGAGGCCTATACCGCCCAGGCGTTCATCACCACCGATCTGGCCGACAACCAGATCACCGCGTTTCATCCCGGCGCCATGAACTATTCGCATCAGGCCGGAATGGACGGCGCCGATAACGTCAAGATCGGCATGGTTTCGCCGGACGGGCGCGAGGGCATGATCAGCCACGCGGCCGAATTCGTGCAGCGTGGCATTCCATTTGTCTTCGATCCCGGTCAGGGCCTGATCCTGTTCAACGGCGAGGAGCTGTCGCGCTTCATTGACCAGGCCGACTGGGTAACGGTCAATGACTACGAGGCGCAGTTGCTGCAGGAACGCACCGGGAAAAGTCTGGAACAGCTGGCGAAGCGCGTGCGGGCGCTGATCGTGACGCTGGGCGCCGATGGCTCGCGCATTTACACGGACGGACGCGTCATCGACATCCCGACTGCCCAGGCACGTGCCGTCAAGGACCCGACCGGCTGCGGCGACGCCTTTCGTGCCGGCCTGCTGTATGGCCTGATCCGCGGGCTCGACTGGGAAACCACCGGCCGCGTCGCCTCGCTGATGGGTTCGCTCAAGATCGAACAGTACGGCACCCAGAACCACCGCTTCACCGCGGACGAGTTCCGGGCGCGCTTTCACGCCGCCTTCGGTCGCCACCTCTGATCCAATCGCAGTCCGGCGGCGCTCGTGCCAGAATGGGCGCGAGGTCGCCATGCCATCGCCGCCGGCACTGATCCAGGCCCTGCTCGACCCGCGCCGCTATCCACACGCGGCCGCGCCGATCGATCTGGTCGAGACGCACATCTCCTGGGTGCTGCTGACCGGCGAATACGCCTACAAGATCAAGAAACCGGTCGATCTCGGGTTTCTCGACTTCTCCACGCTCGAGCAGCGGCACCACTTCTGCGAGGAAGAACTGCGCCTCAATCGCCGGCTGGCGCCGCCGCTCTATCTCGGCCTCGTGCCGATCACCGGCACACCGGACGATCCGCGCCTGGACGGGTTGGGGCCGGCCATCGAGTACGCGCTGCGCATGCGTCAGTTCGACCGCGAGCAGCAGCTCGACCGCCTGCTCGCCCGCGGCCAACTCACGGCCGCCCACATCGACGATCTGGCGGCGACACTAGCCGACTTTCACGCGCGCACCGCCGTGGCCGGCGTCGACAGCCCATACGGGGACCCGGACCATGTCTGGCAACCGGTGGCGGAGAACTTCGCCCAGATCGCCGGGCGCCTTGGCACGGAGCCGCCGGACAGGCTGGTGGCCCTGCGGCAGTGGAGCGAGGCAAGCTTTGCACAACAACGGGCGCGCATCGCCGCCCGCCGGCGCGACGGTTTCGTGCGCGAATGCCACGGCGACGCCCATCTCGCCAACATGGTTCTGTGGGACGGGCGGGTAGTGCCGTTCGATTGCCTGGAATTCAATCCATCGCTGCGCTGGATCGACGTGATCAGCGAGATTGCGTTTACGGTCATGGACCTTGGTGATCGCGGCCATCCCGATCTTGGCTGGCGCCTGCTCAATGCCTGGCTCGAGCACAGCGGTGACTATGCGGGCGTTGCCCTGCTGCGCTTCTACCTGACTTACCGCGCCATGGTGCGCGCCAAGGTCGCCATCATCCGGCAGCACCAGGCCGCTCCGGCCACGGCGGCGTTCGAGGCTGCCCGCGAAGAATACGAAGGCTATCTGCATCACGCCGAGCGCTACACCCGGCCGCCGCCGGCGGCGCTGCTGATCACCCACGGCTTGTCCGGTGCCGGCAAGACCACGGTCTCGCAACAGGTGATCGAGACACTCGGCGCCATCCGCGTGCGCAGCGATGTCGAGCGCAAACGGCTGCACGGACTCGCGGCCACGGCGCGCAGCCGCTCGCCGATTGCCGGCGGGCTCTACGGCCGCGAGGCCGGAGACCGGACGTACGAGCGGTTGGCCGCCCTCGCCGGCGAACTGCTCGACGCCGGTGAGACCGTGGTCGTCGACGCCGCCTTTCTCGAGCGCGCGCGCCGCGAGCGCTTTCGTGCGCTCGCCCAGGCGCGGCACGTTCCGTTCCTGATTCTCGATCTGGTTGCCGACCAATCCCGGCTGCGGGCGCGGATCGCGCAACGGATACACACCGGCGGCGACGCCTCCGAGGCCGGGACTGAAGTGCTCACCCACCAGATTGCGACACACGAACCGTTGAACCGCGACGAAACGGCAGCGACCCTGACCGTCGACACAGCTGAGCCGTTGTCGGCGGCCGAACTTACCAGCCGGATTCGTCGTCGGCTGGCGCAGCGCCCGGGTGTGGAGCCGGGTGATGTTCCACGTCAGTAATGGGTACATTAAATATTCTTGACACCCCAATCTGTCGGGTCTAATCTTTGCGCTGACCACAATATGTTGTGTTTTTGGTCAGAATTACCGGTACGCCCGGCCACCACCAGCCACAAATAACAACAGCCGTATATTAGGAGAGATCGAGAATT
Organism: Acidiferrobacterales bacterium; assembly: GCA_919902925.1. Taxonomy (GTDB): domain Bacteria; phylum Pseudomonadota; class Gammaproteobacteria; order Acidiferrobacterales; family Sulfurifustaceae; genus CAKKRZ01. Next base: position 11,460 of record CAKKRZ010000068.1, read on the forward strand.
ATGGAGGCTATTCAACTCAAGGCCCGCCCCTCGGATACCCTCGACGTCCCCCTGCAGCCGGCCTCTTATGATATTTGGGACAAAAAGTACCGTCTCAAGACCAAGACCGGCGTACCCGTCGACCAAAGCATTGAAGATACCTACCGCCGTATCGCCCGCGCCCTGGCCGATGTTGAGCCCGCCGCCGAGCAACGCGAGCACTGGTATGGGCGTTTCCTGTGGGCGCTGCAACGCGGCGCCATTCCGGCCGGACGCGTCACCTCCAACGCCGGTGCCCAGGCACACAAGCCGGCCACCTCCACCATTAACTGCACGGTTTCCCGCACGGTGCCCGACTCCATGGACGGCATCCTGCGCTCGGTGCACGAAGCCGGCCTGACGCTCAAGGCCGGCTGCGGCATCGGTTACGAGTTCTCTACCCTCCGCCCCAAAGGGGCGTTTGTGAGCGGGGCCGGAGCGCACACCTCCGGCCCCCTCTCTTTTATGGATATTTTCAATGCCATGTGCTTTACCGTGTCCTCGGCCGGTGGCCGGCGCGGCGCGCAGATGGGCACCTTCGACATCGCCCACCCGGACATCCTGGACTTCATCCGCGCCAAGCGTGACGACGGCCGGCTGCGCCAGTTCAACCTCTCCTGCCTGATCACCGATGAATTCGTGCGGGCCGTCAAGGACGATCAGCCCTGGGAACTGGTGTTCCCGGCCAATACCCACGAATACGAGGATGCCGACAGCAAGATCGTCTGGCGCTACTGGCCGAGGACCGAAGGCTACATCACCGACCAGGTCGGCCGGGTCGCCTGCAAGGTCTACAAGACCCTGCCGGCGCGACGGCTGTGGGACCTGATCATGGCCTCCACCTACGACTACGCCGAGCCGGGCTTTATCCTGATCGACAAGATCAACGAGATGAACAACAACTGGTGGTGCGAAAACATCCGCGCCACCAACCCGTGCGGCGAACAACCGCTGCCGCCCTACGGCTCCTGCCTGCTGGGCTCGGTCAACCTGACCAAATTTGTGGTCGAGCCGTTTACCGAACGCGCGCGCTTCGACTGGGAGCAGTATCGCCAGGTCGTGGCCGTCTTTACGCGCATGCTCGACAACGTGGTCGAGATCAACGGCCTGCCGCTGGAACAGCAGCGCCACGAGATTACCCACAAACGCCGTCACGGCATGGGTTTCCTGGGCCTGGGTTCGACCATGACCATGCTCACGATGAAGTACGGCTCGCCCGAGTCGCTGGTGTTCACCGATCAGGTGGCGCACGAGATGGCCAAGGTCGGCTGGGAGATCGGTATTGAACTGGCCCTCGAGAAGGGACCGGCGCCGATCATGGAGGAGGAGTTCACGGTCACCGAGGAAATGCTCGCCCGTCGCCCCGAGATGCGCCGTCACGGCCACAAAGCCGGCGATCGTCTCAAGGGCAAGGTGCTGCTGGCGAAGTACAGCCGCTACCTGCAGCAATTCCCGGATGAGCTCACCGACCGCCTGGCCGAGTCGGGCTGCCGCTACACCCACCACACTTCGATTGCCCCGACCGGCACGATCTCGCTATCGCTGGCCAACAATGCCAGCAATGGCATTGAACCGTCATTCGCCCACAAATACAGCCGCAATGTGCTGCGCGAGGGGAAGAAGAGCAAGGAGAAGGTCGAGGTGTTCTCCTTCGAGCTGCAGGCCTTCCGCACCCTGGTCAACCCGGACGCCGACCCGGACGCAACCGAGGCCGATAACAGCTTGCCGGACTACTTCATCAGCGCGGATACCGTCTCCCCGACCCAGCACGTCGATGTGCAGGCGGCGGCCCAGAAATGGGTGGATTCCTCGATTTCCAAGACCGCCAACGTGCCCACCGACTTCCCGTACGAGGATTTCAAGAACATCTACATGTACGCCTACGACAAGGGCCTGAAAGGCTGCACCACCTTTCGCTTCAACCCGGCCGCCTTCCAGGGCGTGTTGGTCAAAGACAAGGACCTGGAAAATACCCTCTACCGTTTTCAGCTCGACAACGGCGAGATCGTGGAGGTCAAGGGCAACGAGGAGATCGAATACGACGGCGAGCAGCACACCGCCGCCAATCTTTACGATGCACTGAAAGAAGGTTATTACGGACGCTTCTGAACCGAAGCCGCCACCCCGATACGGAGCTAGCGATTATGCCCATCAAGATTGAAAAGAAGATCACCGGCTACGAGGTGGTCAAGAAGGAAGAGCAGGCCGCCAAACCGGCCGATCACAACGTCGTGCACATGCACGAGCAAATCGGGCGGCCGGAGATGCTGCTTGGCTCGACCTATAAGCTCAAGACGCCGCTGACCGAACATGCGATGTACGTCACCGTCAACGACATCGTGCTGAACCAGGGCACGCCATACGAAAAACGCCGGCCGTTCGAGATATTCATCAACTCGAAGAGCATGGACCACTTCCAGTGGGTGGTGGCGCTGACGCGCGTCGTCTCCGCGGTGTTCCGCAAGGGCGGCGACGTCACCTTCCTGGTGGAAGAGCTGCGTTCGGTGTTCGATCCGCGCGGCGGCTACTTCAAGAAGGGGCGTTACACCCCGTCGCTGGTCGCCGAACTGGGCGACATCATTGAATGCCACCTCAGAATGATCGGACTGATTTCCACCGAAGGCCTCGACGAACACCGTCAGAAGCTGCTGGCCGAGAAACGCGCCGATTACGATGCCCGCCAGAAGCTGGCCACCGGCGGCGACAGCGCCGGCAGTTTTCCGGCCGACGCATCGCTGTGCGGCAAGTGCTCAACCAAGGCCGTCATCAAGATGGATGGTTGCCTGACCTGCCTCAACTGCGGCGAATCGAAATGCGGATGACGATGACCGGTGCGCTGATTGCGTCGATTCAGATCACAGACGCGCGCGATGCGTCAAGAGGTGAGTCCGAGTCGATTAAAAATTCGTGCCAACATCGATTGCAATCCGTTTTCTTTTGGATTAAGGTGTTGACACATAACGGTGATGTGCTAAAAATCACCACAAGATTCAAGGTTCAGCAGTCACCATGTTGAACCACACGATGTCCGGCAGTGCGGCGGCAGCCACTAAGGATCGCAATGCGAGTGACGACATCGTGAAACGGAATCGAAATCAGAATCGAGGGTGATTTTGGATCGATTGCGAAGTCTGAAAGCTGAAACCAGGCGATCACGCCCGACCACCCGTTGGGGGGCTGTAGCCTCCCCGTCAGTGGTTCACCGTCGCACGGTGCCCAGTACCACTCTTCCAGTGCCCCTTCTTCCCTCCCCAGACCAGGACCAGCTGATAATGACGGCCTACCGTCATTATTTTTCACCGGCGGTCATCGTGGCGGAGATCCAGAGCAGTACCGGCAGGGGGCTCACGCCCGCTGTCAATCGTCCAACCCACAACCCAACAGGAGCTCCCCATGGCTAAGAAAAAAGCCAAGAAGAAAGCAGCGAAGAAGAAGAAGTAACGAAACGGCGGGAGACTGCCTACGGTGAGCTGACAGTCATACGGTTGGCCACCGCGTCGGGGATCGGGGAACTGATCACCGGCTAAGGACAGAAATCCTGCCGTGTTTCGGACAAACCGGTAACACCCGTAGTGCCTGTAAGCGTGCTGGTGTTGCCGGTTTTTTATTGCCCGCGTTCCATCGTCCAACCCCGGTCCGCGGCAGCCACCGTACTTAATATAGATTGTCCCCGGCTACCGGCCCCCTGCCTAGTAAAATTCCTAAGTTACTGAAAAAGCAGGAAATAGAATAGTTCCAGGCCTGCCAATCCTCGCCCGGATCGTTCATGGCCGGGATAATTCAGCATCCAGGGCCTCCAGTCGCTGCGTCGTCCCGACATCCCGCCAATGCCCCCGATAGAGCTCGCCGCCTACCCGGTCTTGTTCCATGGCGGCCCGCAGCAAGGGCGCCAAGGGGAACTTGCCGGGTCGACAACCGGAAAATATTGCCCGGGCATAGAGACCGATACCGCTGAAGGTCGAGCGCCCATCCCCTTTGGCCCTGACTCTGGCGCCCTCCAGGACAAAATCGCCGTCAGGATGGTGCGGCGGGTTGTCGACCAGCACCAAATGGGCGAGATCCTCTCCGAGGTCGGGCGGAAGTCGATCGAAAGGGTAGTCTGTCCAGATATCGCCGTTTACGACCAGGAAGGGGTCGGTCGTAATCAACGACAGGGCATGGAAGATCCCGCCGCCGGTTTCCAGACCGCCCCCGGCCTCGTGCGAATAGCGAATCCGCACCCCGAACCGGCTGCCATCACCCAACGCTTCGACAATCCGCTCGCCCAGATGGGCGTGGTTGATGACCAGGTCACGGATTCCTGCGGTCTCGAGCCGCCGGATGAGGTGGACGATCAGGGGATCGCCACTGACCTTGAGCAGGGGCTTGGGCAGGTGGTCGGTCAGTGGGCGCATGCGCTCGCCACGCCCGGCGGCCAGGATCATGGCGCACGGTGCGGGGGCAGTCACGGGCAAGGAGCCATCGGGCGAGTTCTCCGGAGGAGACTCGGGGGGAAGGCACCCAAGCCCCGAGAACACGTTTTGTCTTGCTGATGGTATGGCATCTGTGCAATTTTAACCCTACCCTGACCCCCAATGCCCTCTTTCACCGACATTTCGCGGCTGACGGTACTGGCGATCGCCGGCCTCTGTCTGTTAGTCACGGCCACCGGATTGCGGGCCGACGATATCAGCAGCTGCCCCCTGGATTTCTGGGTCGAGAAGCCCAAGAAACCTCCGCGCCCCGCTCCTGGCACACCGTCCACGATCAGCGCCGACGAGGTCCGCGCTGAAGGCCAAGAGTGGGTGGAATTCACGGGTAACGTCGAATTGCGTCGCGGGACGGAACGCCTTACCACCGAACATCTGCGCTACCACAAACCCACGGATACCGTGGAGGCCACCGGCACGGTCAGTTTTGAAACTGCCGCCAAAGAACGCTTCCAGACCAGCTCCCTGAAACTGAGAATCGAGGACGAAATCGGTGAAACCGGTACTGCCCGCTACAGCTTCGGACTGATCCCCGCGCGGGGAGAAGGCCGCAAAATCGAGTTCCTCGGTCCCGGGATAACCCGTCTGCACGATGTCACTTACACCACCTGCCCGGAAGGACAGGACAGCTGGTTTCTGAAGGCCCGGCAGCTCGATATCGACAAGAACGAGCAGCTCGGCCGCGCCAGGGGCGTCCGCATTGATTTCATGGACGTCCCGATCTTCTACCTTCCATACATGTATTTTCCGATTGGCAACCAGCGCCAAAGCGGCGCTCTGCCCCCGCGTATCGGGCATAGCAGCACCTTTGGAAGCTACCTGGAAATCCCGTACTACCTGAACCTGGCCCCGAATTACGATGACACCTTCACCCCCCGCTATATGACGAAGCGGGGATTGATGCTACGCAACGAGTTTCGGTACATGACCCAGAACAGCGAGGGCAGTTTCTCGCTGGAAGGCCTGCCGCGTGACCAGATGGCCAACGAGGAACGTTATGCGGGTTACTACCATCACCAGCAGAAACTGGATGCCCGCTGGTCGACCACCATCGACCTGCGCGGCGTATCGGACAAGCAATACCTGGCCGATTTCGGCGACCATATCAACATCACCAGCCAGACACACTTGCCGACCAATGCCGAACTCGTCTACCGGGGTCAACGGTGGATATTCACCACCCGCGTGTTGTCGTTCGAGACCATCGACACAACCATACCGGTCGCCGATAAACCCTACCAGCGCCTTCCCCAGTTGACGCTCGGACTCCAGCCCGGCGGTATAAAAAATGGCTGGCAGCCCCATTTCGACGGGGAATGGGTGAATTTCGACCGCCGCAATACCACGCTGACCGGGCTTCGCACCACGGCCCGGCCGGCGTTGAGTTACCCGCTCAGCAAGGCGTGGGGGCATTTCATTCCCAAGGCGGGGGCGCGCTATACGTCCTACAACCTGAACAATGCACCCGACCCGGCGCCGTCACTGGCGCGCGGCTTTGCCAGCCTCGATACCGGCCTGGCCTTCGTGCGCGACACCAGTTACTGGGGTCGGGCCTACCAGCAGACCCTGGAACCGCGTTTGTACTACCTGTATGTCCCGGCCAAGAACCAGAATCACCTGCCGGTGTTCGATACTGCACTCGCCGATTTCAATTTCGACAGCCTGTTCCGCGAAAACCGTTTCACGGGCGGTGACCGGATCGGCGATGCCAACCAGCTGACGTTGGCGGTCACCAGCCGTTTCCTGGACGATCGTGACGGTCATGAACGCCTGAGACTCTCCCTCGGGCAAATTTTTTATTATGCCGACCAGACGGTCAGCTTGCCGAACGGGATCGGGGTCGATAACCGCAACGACTCGGACCTGGTCGGCGATATGATCCTGTGGCTACCCAGCCATTGGTACATGCGACTCTCCGCACAGTACGACCCGCGCAGCGATCGCGCCCAGAAGGAGAGCCTTACCTTTCAGTACCAACCCGACCGGCGGCGGATCGTGAACCTCGGTTACCGGTTTGTTCGCGACCAGGTCGGCCAGAGCGACATCTCGGTGGAATGGCCGATTGCCGGACGCTGGACGGCCCGGGCCCGAACGCTCTATTCCTTCCGGGATGACCGGAACCTCGATTCCTACCTGGGCGCCGAATACAACGCCTGTTGCTGGGCGGCGCGCGTCTATGCCTACCGCCGATACGATGACACACGGGGCGCCGTCAATGGCATTCATTTCGAGTTCCAGCTCGCCGGTCTGAGCAAATACGGTAAGGTGCCGGAAAGCCCGCTCAACCAAAGCTTGTTCAGTTTCCCAGCCCCCGCCAGCGCGCCCAAAGAGTGATACGTGGTATCCTAGCGGCCGTTCGTTCGCACCCGCCCATGTCCGTTTCCGCGTTCCCCCTTCAACCCATGCTCCGGCTGCTGGCCGTGCTGGCCTGTCTGCTGGCCGGCGCCGTAGCGGCGGCCGAGGCCACGGATGCGCTCGACCGCATCGTGGCGGTCGTCAACGACGACGTCATCACCCTGGCGCAACTGCGCGAGCGCGTGCAGGCGGCCCGGCGCCAGATCGTCCTCGAGAAGATCGCACCGCCGGCGGACGACGTGCTGCAGAAACAGATCCTCGAGCGGCTGATCCTGGAACGCCTTCAGTTGCAGCTGGCCGAAAAATCCGGCCTGCAGCTCAGCGATGCCGATGTCGAGCGCGCCATCGAGGGCATCGCCGGCCGCAACAAGATGACGGTTGCGGCCCTGCGCGAACGCATGAAGAAAGAGGGCATCGATCCCGCCCTGCACCGGGCCCAGGTGCGCACCCAGATACTCATCGAACAGCTGGTCGACCGCGAGGTGCGCAGCCGTGTCAGCGTAACCGACAGCGAGATCGACGGCTTCCTCGCCGGTCTGTCCGACGTCACGGAGTACCGGCTCTCGCACATCTTTCTGTCGCTGCCGGAATCGGCCACGCCGGCGACCATTGAGGCGGCACGCAAACGCGCCGACGAACTCGTGGCCAAACTGCGGGCCGGCGGCAACTTCCAGCAACTCGCCGTCGCCCATTCCCAGGCCCCGGATGCCCTGCAGGGTGGACACATCGGCTGGAAGAAGCCCGGCCAGTTGCCGGACCTGTTCGTCGTCGCCCTCAAGACGCTGAGCCCGGGCGGGGTCAGCGATGTCCTGCGCAGCCCGAACGGATTTCATGTCCTCAAACTGCACGAGAGCCGCGGCGGACCCTCGCTGCAACCGGTCCGGCAGACGCGCGCGCGTCACATCCTGCTGCGCACCAGCGAAATTCTCTCGGCCGACGAGGCGCGCCAGCGCCTGCTGGCCCTGCGCGGGCGCATCGAGCACGGCGAGGATTTCGCCGTCCTGGCCCGCGCCCATTCCGAAGACCCGGGATCGGCGACGCGCGGCGGCGATCTGGGCTGGATGGCGCCGGGCCAACTGGTCCCGGAATTCCAGCGGGCGATGGACGCCCTCAAACCCGGCGAGCTGAGCGCACCGGTGCAGTCGTCCTATGGCCTGCACCTGATCCAGGTCATGGAACGCCGCGAGCAGGGTACCAACGCCGAGCGCCTGCGCAACGCCGCACGCACGCAATTGCACATGCGCAAGGCCGACGAACGCTATCGCCAGTGGGTGCGGCAGCTGCGCGACGAGGCCTACGTCGAAACCCACCTCGACACCCCTTGACCGGCCACCAACCGGTTTTTGCCACACCCCGGCCTTTGCGGTGAAATGCCGTCATGCCGACCTTCCCGGTCATTGCCATTACCCCCGGCGAGCCCGCCGGCATCGGTCCCGACCTGTGCGTGGGGCTCAAACCTCCACGCGATGCCGCACTGGTGCTGGTGGCCGATCCGGCCATCCTGCGGGAACGCGCCCGCGAACTGAACCGGCCATTCGAATTTCACGCCTGGCCCGGGCGCGCGCTGGCCGAGCCACGCCTGTACGTGCTGGCCATTCCGTCCCCGCGGCCGGTCAGCCCCGGGCAACTCGACCCGGGCAATGCCCGCTATGTGCTGGCCACGCTGGCGCGCGCGGCCAATGGCTGCCTGGCCGGGGAATTTGACGCGCTCGTTACCGGACCCGTGCACAAGGGCGCGATCAACGACGCCGGGCTGCCGTTTACCGGCCACACCGAATTCCTGGCGGATCGGGCCGGCGGGAAACCGGTGGTCATGATGCTGGCCGCCCCGGGCCTGCGCGTGGCGCTTGCCACCACCCACCTGCCGCTGGCCGAGGTGCCGCGCGCGATCACGCGCGAGCGGCTCACCACCGTGCTGCGCGTACTGCAGGCCGACCTGATTGTCCGATTCGGGATCGTCCGGCCGCGCATCCGGGTGCTGGGGCTCAACCCGCACGCCGGCGAGGGCGGCCATTTGGGGCGCGAAGAGATCGACGTGATCGAGCCGGTGATCCGGCAGCTGCGCGGGGAAGGCATGCAACTCGAAGGGCCGGTGCCGGCCGACACCGCCTTTCTGCCCGACACGCTGGCCGAAGCCGACGCCGTGCTCGCCCTGTACCACGACCAGGGCCTGCCGGTGCTCAAACACCACGACTTCGCCCATGCCGTGAACATCACCCTCGGATTGCCCTTTGTGCGCACCTCGGTCGATCACGGCACGGCGCTGGAGCTGGCCGGCACCGGCCGCGCCGATCCTTCAAGTCTGATCGCCGCGATTGAACTGGCCTGTAATATTGCTGGAACGCAGATGAACGCAGATTCCAAAAGGAGATGAACGCAGATTTCCCCTGGTATTACCCACCGGACGAACATCTGCGTTTATCTGCGCTCGGTTATCCGCGATGAACAGGGACGTTCGAGTGCTGAGAGCGCAGGATGCGCAAGAACAGCCGTTCATCTGCGTTTCAATAGCCATATGACACTATTCCAGCCCCGCAAGCGCTTCGGCCAGCATTTCCTGCGCGAGCGCGGCGTCATCGAGCGCATCCTGCATGCCCTCAATCTGCAAGCCGACGACATCGTGGTCGAGATCGGACCCGGCCGCGGTGCGCTGACGCGCGGGCTGGTCGGTCGCGTCGCCGAGCTGCACGTGGTTGAGCTCGATCGCGACCTGGTCGAATTTCTGCGTCGCGAATTTTCTCCGTCGCAGCTGACTGTGCACAGCGCCGATGCCCTGCGCTTCGATTTCCGCCCCCTGTCCCACGACCAGCGGCGCCTGCGCATCATCGGCAACCTGCCGTACAACATCTCCACCCCGCTGCTCTTCCATCTGCTCGACCAGGTGGAGGTCGTCCAGGATATGCTGTTCATGCTGCAAAAAGAGGTGGTCGAGCGCATGGCCGCCGGCCCCGGTGGCAAGGACTACGGGCGCCTCTCGGTCATGATCCAGTGGCGTGCCCAGGTCGAGAAACTGTTCAACGTGCCGCCGGGCGCCTTCACGCCGCCGCCGCGGGTCGACTCCAGCGTCGTGCGCCTCGTCCCCCACGCCACGCCACCGGTGACGGTGACCGATCCGGGGCGATTTGCGCTCACCGTGCAGGCCGCCTTCGCCCACCGGCGCAAGACGCTGCGCAATACCCTCAAGGGTCTGGTGGACGAATCCGGGTTCGCCCGGGCCGGCATTGACCCCGTGCGCCGGGCCGAAACCCTGACGCTGGCCGAGTTTGCACGCCTGGCCTGCCAAGTGACCGGATAATATTGGGGCCGGCGCCGACACTCGGTGGTTGGCTGTGACGCCGTTCACCCGCATACCGCGCACCGCCGTGCTATGGTTTTGTCAGCCGCCGTCATCCATCAAGCGTACCCGGGAGCCACGACACCATGAAAAAACCTGCACTGGTCGTTACCGTCCTCGCCACCCTACTGACCATGGCGACGAGTCCCGTCCTGGGGGCGGAGGTTGTCGAGGGCCTGCGCCTCGTCAAGCAGGAGAAGTCCTTCGGCCCCGATCATCCGGGTGCGGTCTGGTCCACACTGATCGTGAGTCCGGACAACCGGCGCTTCGCCTATGCCGCGCGCACCGGCGAACAATGGCAGGTGGTACTGGACGGCCGGGCCAGCCCCGAATACCCGGGCATTGGCCGCAACAGCATGCGCTTCAGCGCCGACAGCCGCCGCTTCGGCTTCTGGACCGGCCGCGGCGACCGTCGCTTCATGGTGATCGATGGCAAGGAAGGACGTGGCTTCGATGGTCTGGGCAACGGCGATCCGGTGTTCAGCGCCGATGGCCGGCGCGTGGCCCATGCCGCCAAGCGCGGCGAGAAATGGTTCGTGGTGGTCGATGACCGGGATGGCCCGACCTACGACGGCATCGGCAGCGACGACCCGGTCTTCAGTCCGGACGGTCAACGCGTAGCCTATGCCGCCCGCCGCGGTGCCAAGTGGTTGGTGGTGATCGACGGCAAGGAAGGCCCCGGGTACGACGCGGTTGGCGACGGCACGCCGTTCTTCAGTCCGGACAGCAAGCGCGTGGCCTACGTGGCCCGGCGCGGTGCGGTCTGGCACACGGTGGTCGATGGCCAGGAAGGACCGGGTTACGAAGGCCTGGGCAAGGGCAGCTTCGTATTCAGCCCCGACAGCCAGCGGGTGGCTTACTGGGTGCGGGATGGCGAGTGCCGTAAGGTCTTCGTCGACGGCAAGAGCGGTCCCTGTTACGGGTCCATCGGCGATAACAGCCTCGTGTTCAGCCCGGACAGCAAACGCGTGGCCTACATGGCCCGCCGCGGTGAACAGCAATATGTCGTCCTCGACGGCGAACAGAGCCGCGGTTATAGCCGGCTGGGGACCACGGGTGTGCGCTTCAGCCCGGACAGCCGCCGCTATGCATTTACAGCCTGGAACGCTGAAGACCGGCGGATCGTGATCATCGACGGCCGGGAAGGATCGGGTTACGACGGGATCGGGTCGACCGGCATCATCTTCAGCCCGGACAGCCAGCGCTACGCCTATGCCGCACGACGCGGCAACCAGTGGCTGATCGTCACGGATGGCAAGGAGGGCCCGGGTTTCGACGGCGTCGGCAAGGGCGCCTACGTGTTCAGCCCCGACAGCCGTCACGTCGCCTATCAGGCGCGGCGCGGGCAAGGCTGGCTGATCGTGGTGGATGGTGTCGAAACCGGCAACTATCGCGGTTTCCTGAACGGCTCGACCCTGGTGTTCGACGGCCCGACCCGTTTCCGCACCCTCGCCGACGTCGGCGGCGACTCGTCGCTGATCGAGGTCGAGATCGTCAGGTAGCGCGGCCTTCGAGGCGCGCGACAGTAGACTCGATCCACGCTTCGGCGCGGCGATTGATCTCGGCGGCGGTCAGCCCGCGCGGGTCGATCGCCGGGCCGATCACCACCCGCACCGTGCCCGGCTGCTTGATCGCCTTGCGCCGCGGCCAGAAGTGGCCGGCGTTGTGCGCCACCGGTACCACCGGATAGCCGCTGGCCTCGGCCAGCACCGCCCCGCCGAGTCCGTAACGCCGTCGCTGTCCCGGCGCCGTCCGCGTGCCTTCCGGGAAGATCACCACCCAGATGCCTTCGTGCAGACGCTCGCGGCCCTGCTCCACCACCTGCTCGACCGCCTTGCGACCGGCGCCACGATTGATGGCGATCGGCTTCATCAGCGTCAACGCCCAGCCGAACAGCGGAATCCACATCAGCTCGCGCTTCAACACCCAGGTCTGCATCGGAAAAATCGTCTGGAACGCAATCGTCTCCCAGGTGGATTGGTGCTTGCCCAGCAGGATGGCCGCGCCGGTGGGCAGGTGCTCGCGTCCTTCCACCGTGTAATCGATGCGCAGCAGGACCTTCGCCAGCCAGGTGTGGAACCGCGCCCAGGCGCTGATCAGCCGGTACCGCCACCGATAGGGCAACGGGAAAGTCAGCAGCGCCAGCGGCGCGTACACCGGCACCGACAGCCAGAAGATCAGGTTGAACAGCAGCGAACGGAGCAGGATCACGCGATCAATCGAGCTGGTCGGTCACCAGCGCGTCGGTAAAACCGGCGAGGTCGTCGAACACCGGCGCGTCGCCGAGCTGCTTCGATTTTCGCAGCGTACGCACCCCCTTGCCGGTACGGACCAGCACCGGTTGCGCACCGGCCGCCCTGGCCGCCACCAGATCGCGCTCCGAATCGCCAATCGCATAGACATTGTCCAGCGAGGTCTTGAGACGATCGGCGATTTCCTCGTACAGGCCGGGGGCCGGCTTGCGGCAACGACAATCGTCGTCCGGGCCGTGCGGGCAGAAAAAGATAGCGTCGATCTCACCGCCCTTGTCGCGCACCGCCTCCAGCATGCGGCGATGGATACGGGCCAGCGTGTCGAGGGTGAACAGGCCGCGCGCCACCCCGGACTGGTTGGTGGCCACCGCCACCCGGTAACCGTGACGATTCAGCCGGGCGATGGCCTCCAGGCTGCCGGGAATGGGGTTCCATTCTTCCGGCGACTTGATATAAGCGTCGGAGTCCTCGTTGATGACCCCGTCGCGGTCGAGAATGACAAGTTTCATATACTAATTTCTGCCGCAAAGACGCGAAGTACGCAAAGAAAAGCAGGAATTTACAGGAAAATCTTTGCGCTCTTTGCGCCTTTGCGGCAAGAAACTCATATAGGTCAGTCCTTAAACTCCGACACGCGGATACGGCCGTTGACCATCTTGCCTTCGCGTGACTGAATCTTCTGCATTTTTTCCCAGAAGGCCTTCTTGAGGTCGAAGTCCTGGGCGATGGCGGTTCCGATCAACAGAATAAAGAGATCGGCGACCTCCTCGGCCAGCTCTTCTTTCGGCTTGCCCTTGGTCACGCACTCGGCGATCTCGCCCAGTTCCTCGCTCATCAGGGCGATGCGGTAGATCATTTCCTCGCCGCCGCGTTCGCGGAACTGATGCTTGGCATGAAAGGCCTGCACAGCCTTGAGCATTTCTTCATAAGAATCAGTGTTCATGGCTGTCTGCCCTGCAAGCGGGAAATGTCGGCGGCGCCGAGAAACAGGTTGCTGAGGCTGTTCAGAAGCGCCAGCCGGTTCTGTTTGAGCGATTCGTCCTCGACCATCACCATGACTTTGTCGAAGAAAGTGTCGACCGGGCCGCGCAACGAGGCCAGACTCCGCAGCGCTGCTTCGAAGTCACCTTTCACAAACAGGGGTTCAACCTCAGCACGGCGGGCGTTCACCTGTTCCGCCAGCACGCGTTCGGCGTCTTCGCGCAGTAGTGAGGCATCCACCTGGTCGCGGGGCTTGCCACCGGCCTGTTTCAGAATATTGCGGATACGCTTGTTGGCCGCCGCCAAGGCCTCGGCCTCCGGCAATCGACGGAAGGCCTTGAGCGCCTTGAGGCGCGGCAAGAGCTGATCGAGCCGTGTCACCCCGAGCGCCAATACCGCCTCGATCTCGTCCGCCTCGAAATCCTGCTCGCGCAACCACGGGCGCAGGCGGTCGGCAATGAAAACCATCAGGTCCTGTGCGACGCTCTCGGCGACGATGCCGGCCGGGAACTGGCTGCGCGCCAGTTGCAGGAGGTCGCCAAGATCGAGCGACAGGGACTTTTCGACCAGGATGCGCACCACACCCAGCGCCTGCCGGCGCAGGCCAAAGGGATCCTTGTCGCCGGTGGGTACGAGGCCGATGCCATAGATACCGACCAACGTGTCGAGCTTGTCTGCCAGTGCCACACAGATTCCGGTCGTCGAACGGGGAAGCCCGTCACCGGCAAAGCGCGGCTGATAGTGCGCGATGGAGGCACCGGCCACCGCCGGGTCTTCTCCGTCGTGCAGGGCGTAGTAATAACCCATGAACCCTTGCAGTTCCGGAAACTCGCCGACCATTTCTGTCAGCAGGTCGGCCTTGCACAGTCGGGCCGCGCGCTCAGCCAGACGCACATCGCTGCCAATCTGTTCGGCGATGGCCACCGCCAATTTCTCCAGACGCTGCACCCGTTCCAGCTGGCTGCCGAGCTTGTTGTGATAGACGACGTTCGCGAGCCGCGGCACGCGGGAATCGAGCCGGGCCTTGCGGTCCTGTTCATAGAAAAACTTGGCGTCCGAAAGCCGCGCGCGCAGCACGCGCGCATTGCCGTGGACGATATTGTTAGGGCTGCCGGTCTCAAGATTGCTGACCAACAGATATTTCGGTAACAACTCGGCACGCTGGCTCATGAGCGCAAAGTATTTCTGATTCTTCTGCATCGTCAGGCTGATGCACTGCGCAGGAACTGCCAGGTACTCGCGCTCGAACTCGCCGGCGTAAACTGCCGGCCATTCCACCAGCGCCGTGACTTCGTCCAGCAAATCCTGGTTCCGGCCAAGAATCCAGGTTGCCGCAGCCCTGGCTTCGTCAGTAATGTTGCGAGCAACTTCGACCGCTGTGGGTTCAACAATAAACTTCCCGTCGCGTCCCCGATATGCGCCGAGCAGCCAGCGGGCATCCCCGGCCTCCGCCTTCAGGCGGCGGACGATCTCGTCGCGTCGCTCATCGAAACCGGCGATGACCTTCCCCTGCCCCTTGAGGATGGACTCGTAGCGGTCGGCATGCGAAATGACGAGCTGGCCTTTGGACAGGAAACGGTGGCCGAGAGTTTTGTTGCCGCTCTTGATCCCCAGCACCGTGCCGGGGATCAGCTTGCTGCCGTGCAGCAGGATCAGCCCGTGCACCGGCCGGACGAACTGCGCCTCGCCGTCGCCCCAGCGCATGACCTTCGGGATCGGCAGGGCCTTGAGTGCCTGCGCGACAAATTCCGGAACCAGCTTCGCCAGCGGTTCACCTTTGATTTTGACCGCATAGGCATAACGCCCGTCCTGTACGGAGAGCTTGTCGACCGACACACCGAGACCGCGGGCAAAACCTTCGACGGCCTGCGCCGGCGCGCCCTCTTTCGGTCCCTGCCGGTTCTGTTCGCGATCGGTCTGCTGCGCCAGAACCCCGGACACGCGCACCGCGAGGCGGCGTGGGGTGGCGAACGGCGTGGTGGTTGAGCCGTCGGTCAGCAGGTGGGCGTCACGCAGTGCCTTCTCGACCCCTTCGGCAAACACCTCGCTGAGACGGCGCAGCGACTTGGGCGGCAGTTCCTCGGTGCGCAGTTCGATCAATAAGCTATCGGCCTTCGACTTTGTGGCGCGGGCCATGGCTCAGGCTTTCCCTGAAGGTTTACACATGGGGAAGCCCAAACGTTCGCGCGATTCGTAATAGCTCTGCGCCACGGCGCGCGCCAGGGTGCGGACGCGCGCGATGTAGCCGGCGCGTTCGGTGACCGAGATGGCGCCACGGGCATCGAGCAGGTTAAAGCTGTGCGAGCACTTCATGACCATCTCGAACGCGGGCAGCGGCAGTTGCGCTTCCATCAGCCGCGCCGCCTCGGATTCGAAACCGTTGAACTGTTCGAGAAGCCAGT
The DNA here is from genome assembly GCA_919902925.1 of Acidiferrobacterales bacterium. GTDB lineage: Bacteria > Pseudomonadota > Gammaproteobacteria > Acidiferrobacterales > Sulfurifustaceae > CAKKRZ01. Next base: position 27,271 of record CAKKRZ010000068.1, read on the forward strand.
TGACGTTGGCGACCTCGAAGTTGTACTTCGACTGCTCCACCTCGTTCTGGTGGTACACGTCGCGATAGGTCACGCCCGGCGTCCAGACGAGATCGAACACGTTCTCGACCCCTTGCAAGTACATGGCCAGACGTTCGAGCCCGTAGGTGATCTCGCCCAGCACCGGCTTGCAGGGCAGCGATCCGACTTCCTGGAAATAGGTGAACTGCGTCACCTCCATGCCATTCAGCCATACCTCCCAACCCAATCCCCAGGCGCCCAGCGTCGGCGACTCCCAGTCGTCCTCAACGAAGCGGATGTCGTGAGCCTTGGTATCGATGCCGAGCACGCGCAGCGAATCGAGATACAGATCCTGAATATCGATCGGCGAGGGTTTGAGCACCACCTGAAACTGGTAGTAATGCTGCAAGCGGTTCGGGTTGTCGCCGTAGCGGCCGTCCTTGGGGCGGCGCGTGGGCTGCACGTAGGCGGCGTTCCACGGCTCCGGCCCGAGCGCGCGCAGGAAGGTGGCGGTGTGGAAGGTCCCGGCCCCGACCTCGATGTCATAGGGTTGCAGGATGGCGCAGCCCTGGTCGGACCAGTAATTCTGCAGGCGCAGGATCAGGTCCTGAAAACTCAGCACGGACTTGCCGTCACGGGCGCGGCGGGATGGGGTGGATTTGGCTTTTTTCATGAGCGGGTAGCTGGGCGGATTATAACCGCCCCCCTCCCCGACCTGCACGGCTGTGGTTCGGAACCAGAGACCATGGCGGAATGCCGGGCCTGGATCGGATCGGCAGGGTGGGACGATGTTGGTGCCCTCGCGGAACCGTCAGAGGGGTATAGCGAGCGTGGCAGCGTTTGTCGACGATCCGCGTGGGCAACCCAAACTCGGGTTACCCACCCTACTCAGCGGGCTGGGCCAATGGGCCCGCACAAGTTCTTGCCGGACCTTCTGAGGTGTAAGCTGTCTGTGCTCACGATAGGTACTGGTGGTGGGCAACCAACCGGAACGGTGAATGAGCGCGCCCTAAACTGTGGTCTGAGCTTCCTGCATGCGAATTTATTTCATATCTCCATGGAGGGTGGTGAGCTTTGCTGCGCTTGGACTCGCGGCGGGCATTTGGGTTGCGTATGGTGCCGGTGGATTGCCTATTGAACACAGATTCGCACCAATAATTGTCGCCGTTTCGGTGCTGTTCTGCGTGGCTGTAATATTTCAAGCAGTAATCATTACCAAGGGCGCCATCTACCTCAGAGCAGAATTCCCAAGTCCCGCGGTTGAAAGAATTGCATACGGAAAAATTAAGAGCATAACCTTGAGGAGCCGGAAAGACCCTCGAGCAAAAGCAACTCTGTGGCCGGCAAAAACGCCACGCGCGATCGGCCTGTCCGGAGAGGAGATGTTATTTCTCGATATTGCACTGAAGAACGAGAAGAAAAGAAGACGGATCCCGTTGCGTTTGTTTGGATTGCGGACGCGCGAAAAGCTTGTTCAGACTCTTTTTGAACGATTAACCCGATAGGGTGGGCACGGTGTTGGTGCCCACGCGGGACGGGTCAGAGCCGGTCTCCCCAGACGGAACGCGGTGACGGTGCGGGTTTCGCGGTTACGGGGCTGGCGGCCGGCGGAACCGGCGGCAGAAGATCGGCCGCATCACCTGGAAAACGGTTCAACAGCCGCAACACCCGCTGCGCGCGCTTGTCGAACGCCTCGCTGCGCGTGGCCGGGTTGTGCTTGCGCGGGCTCGGCAGGGTGGCGGCCAGCTCCGCCGCCTGCTGCGGCGTGAGCTGCTCGACATCCCTGTCCCAGTAGTGGCGCGCCGCCGCCTGAACGCCGTACACACCGTGACCGAACTCGGCGACGTTGAGATACAACTCGAGGATGCGGTGCTTGGTAAGGCTCTGCTCCATGCCCCAGGTCAGGATCAGCTCGTGCCACTTGCGCAGCGGATCGCGCGAGCGCGTGAGATAGATGTTCTTCACGGTCTGCTGCGAGATGGTGCTGGCGCCGAAGACGAGACGACCCTCATCGAGATTGCGGCCCATCGCCTCCTTGAAGGCCAGCAGGTCGAAACCGCTGTGGGTGTAAAACCGGCTGTCCTCGGACAGGATCACCGCCCGTTGCACGGTCTTGGGGATAGCCTGCAGGGTCACCGGCTGCCAGCGCAGGTCCGGCCAGTCGTGGCGACCGACGCGCTCCCGCTTGTATTCCTGTATGAAACTGGAGACCGGGACCGGTCCGGCGGCCAGTTTCTTCCAGTCCGGCCAGATGACCGCCAGATAAAAGAGGTCAATGATCAGCAGGATCAGGAAGATGCGCAGTGTCCAGCGCAGCACGACCGCGCCGCGCGTCAGCCACTGGACGATCGGCAGCTCCCGGAACGAAAAACGGCGTCGCGGCATTTTAGCGGGTCAACCCCAAATGCCTTGACCGGCCGCGCGCGGACGCCAACAATGGCCCGGCATGCATCCCCGGTACCGGCGCGAACACCCGCTTACCATCGCCTCCGCCATGGCGGCCGGAGCCTTCTGGCTCGGCTTGCTGGGCGTCTTGCTGTGGCTGTCGGACAAATATCTTCCGGAATACGGCATGGCGTTCGGGCTGTCGGCGTTCGTGCTGTTCCCGATTCTAACCTACTCGACGGACGCGCTGCGGCGGGCCGGACAAGTGGCGTGGCTGCACGGGCACGCGGTCGAGATCACCCCGAAGCAATTTCCCGATCTGCACGCGCGCCTCAAACAGGCGGCGCGGCGCCTGGAGCTGGCGGTACCGCACGCCTTTCTCGTTCGTCACGCCGGCCACGCGCCGACCTGGAGCCTGCGGCTGCGCGGACAACGTTATCTGGCCATCGATGCCGAGCTGGTCGGCACGCTGACCGAACGCCAGGGCGCCATCGACTTCTATTTCGGTCACGAACTCGCCTGGCTGGCCGATCCGCTGGCGGCCTGGCGGCCGCTGCTCTATCCGGCCACGGTGCTGCCGCTGCTCGGGGCGGCGCTGGAACGGGCGCGTCTTTTTACCGGCGACCGGACCGGGCTCGCCGTCTGCAAGACCGCCGTGGACGCCGCCCTGGCGCTGGCGGTGCTGGCCAGCGGTTCGCGCCGCTGGAAGTCATTTAACATCGCCGCCTTCACCGCCCAGAACGCCGAGCGTGTGCAGTTGGTCCCGTCTTTATCCGAAATCGTCTCGCCCCGTCCCTGGCTCTCCCGCCGTATCGCCGAGCTGCGCACCGCTGCCAATCCGTCGGAAGCGGCGTATCCGCCCCGTCACCGTTTCGCCTACGTGCTCGCGCTCTTCTGCCCGCGGTTGTCGCGCTCACCGGCCCGCTTCAGCCTGCATGCCCTGATCCTGCTCGTCTGGATCGTGCTGGGCATCGGCGCCCATGCCGGAATCACCTACCTGCTGGTGCTGGCCGAGGTGCTCGATCCGGTCGAAAGCCGGATCGACAACCGCGTGGTTGCGGTCGGCCGGCATCAGACACCGGCCGCTGCCGTCACCCCGTCCACCACACCCGCCGACGACAAACCGGCCGACACCAATCCCTATACCCGCCTGAACGACGACCTGCGCCGGCTTGGCGATATCGCCGCCGAGCGCTCGGCCAAGCTGGGCGGCATCGCCTGCGAAGTGGGACCGATCCAGAACCTGCGGCTCCACTATCGCGCGGAACGTTACGCCTTCAGTTGTGACGAGCCGCTGGTGTACACGGTGATTGAGGCCGGGGAATTCGAGCCCGGCCGGCCGTCGTTCCTGCACAATTACAACTGGCGCCTGAAACGCTTCTCGCCCGCGGTTTCCGGCGCTACACCGACAAAACCCACGGAACCGGCCGGCGGCGAGTAGCGAGGCTCGGACCGGTGGGCCGGGCCGTGGCTTTGGGCTAGTATGTAGCGTCTTTCAGTTTCCCCCGGTGTTTCCATGGTTACTCCACTCGCCTCGTCCAGACCCGTTACCGCCTCGCCCGTGCCACGCAAGGCCGTGGCGCTGATCTCGGGCGGGCTCGATTCCCTGCTCGCCGCCAAGGTGATGCTGGAACAGGGCGTGCATGTCGAAGGGATCAACTTCTACACCGGCTTTTGCGTGGAAGGCCATACCCACGCCATCCGCCGCGAACACCAGGAAAAACCCAGGCGCAACAACGCGCTGTGGGTGGCGGAGCAGCTCGGCATCAAGCTGCACATCATCGAGGTGATCGAGGAATACAAGGCGATCGTGCTCAACCCGAAACACGGTTACGGCGCGAATCTCAACCCCTGCCTCGACTGCAAGGGCTTCATGGTGAAAAAGGCGCGCGAGTGGATGGAAGCGCACGGTTTCGATTTCATCATCACCGGCGAGGTGATCGGCCAGCGACCGATGTCGCAGCGCAAGGACACCATGCCGGTGGTGGCGCGCGAATCCGGCGCCTTCGACCGCCTGTTGCGCCCGCTCTGTGCCCGGTTGCTGCCGGAGACTCTGCCCGAACGCGAAGGCTGGGTAGACCGCGAGAAACTGCTCGACTTCAACGGCCGCAGCCGCAAACCGCAGATGGCGCTGGCGGCGAAGTACGGCTTTACCGACTACGCCCAGCCGGCCGGCGGTTGCTGCTTCCTCACCAACGAACAGTACTCGCACAAGCTCGCCGACCTGTGGCAGTCGCGCGGCCGGCGCGAGTACGATCTCGACGACATCATGCTGCTCAAGGTCGGCCGCCACCTGCGCCCGCGCCCGCACTTCAAGCTGATCGTCGGTCGCGACGAGGGCGAAAACAACTACCTTGAAGGTTATCGCAAGCGCTTCATTCACCTGCGCGCGCCGCAGACGCCGGGTCCGCTGGTGCTGATCGAGGGCGAGAACCTGAGCGAGGATGACCTGCTGCTCGCCGCACGGCTGACGGCCCGTTTCGGCCGGGGCCGGGAGACCGCCGGGGTGATCATCGAGATAACGCCGCCGGGCGAGCCGGTGCGCACCCTCACCGTCTCCCCGTTATCGGCCGATGAGATTCCGGCGGACTGGTACTTATAAAAGACAGGACGAACGGAGCGAAGCGCAGTAGGGCTACAGCAGATGACAAGACGAACGGAGCGAAGCCCATCTTATGAACTTTGTTTCGACAAAGACATGATTGGGCTGAAGTCATATGACAGGACGAGCGAAGCAGGACTGAAGTCATATGGCAGGACGAACGAAGCGAGTCCGCTACCGCGCCATCCCTGGCGCGCGGCCCTCGCCTCGTTCCGATCGGCGAAGCGGAGTAGGGCTGAAATCTTATGGCAAGACGAACGGAGCGAAGCGGAGTAGGGCTTCCTTAAATGAGCGAACACGAACTGGACGCCCGCGGCCTGCTCTGTCCGATGCCGGTGATCCGCGCCCAGTCGGCCGTGGCCAAGCTTGCACCCGGTGACACGCTGGTCGTACATGCCACCGATCCGGGCGCGCTCCACGACATCCCCGCCTGGTGCCGCGTGCATGGCCACCACATTGTGGCAACCGCCCGCGAAGGGCGCGAGATTGTCATCACGATAGGTGTCGGAACGGGACAGTCCGGATGAGCGAACATCCCCATGGGGTGGATCTGTCCAGCCGCGAGCGTTACGAAGCCAGCAAGCGCGTAACGTGGGTCAGCGTATGGCTCAACCTGGTCCTGACGGTCGCCCAGATCGTCATCGGTCTGATCGGCCAGTCGCAGGCCCTGGTGGCCGACGGCTTTCATACGCTTTCCGATCTCATTTCCGACTTCATGGTGCTGTTCGCCCTGGCCCATGGACGCAAGGCGGCCGATGCCGAACACCCCTATGGCCATGCGCGCATCGAGACCGCCATGACCCTGATCCTGGGCGGCATGCTGGTGGCCGTCGGTATCGGGATTGCGATCAATGCCGGGCTCAAACTGCATCGTGGCGAGGCATTCGTCATTCCCTCGCAAATCACGCTGTGGGTTGCCGTAGTCACCCTGGTCGGCAAGGAATGGCTCTATCGATACCTCATGGTGGTGGCCAACCGCTATGACTCCAGCATGCTGCGCGCCAACGCCTGGCACAGCCGTTCCGATGCCATTTCATCGCTGGTCGTGGTTGCCGGTATTGGCGGCGCACTCTTCGGCTTTGCCTATCTCGATTCAGTCGCGGCCATTATCGTGGCGATCATGGTGGCGAAGATCGGCGCTGACTTTGCCTGGCAATCGTTGCGCGAGCTGATCGATACCGGCCTCGATCCCGCCGTCATCGAGGAGATGCGAAAGGTCATCAACGGGGTAGCCGGCGTGAAGGCACTGCACCTGTTGCGTACCCGGCGCACCGGCGGCAAAGCGCTGGTGGACGTGCACATCATCGTCGACGACCACCTAAGCGTGTCCGAGGGGCACCAGATCAGCGAAACCGTGCGCGCCAGACTAATCAGGGAGGTGGAAGTGATAAGCGACGTGTTGGTGCATATCGATACGGAGGAGGACGTGGAATTGCCGTCGTGCGCCGGGCTGCCGCTGCGCGATGAAATACTCTCCCGGTTGAAGCAGTACTTTCGGGACATCCCGGAGGCTTCCGCCATTGAACGCACCACCCTTCACTACGTCGACGGCCAGCTGGAGATCGAATTGCTCCTGCCGCTGGCCATCGCCCCGTCCCGGGAGGCGGCCAGTGCCCTGACGAAGCGTTTTCAGACCGCCATTCAGGGTGCCACCGATATCCGACGTCTGGAAATTCTGTATCATTAGATGCGCACTATTACAGTGCATATCGGCTGTAATATGCACCATCGTAGTGCGATCATTTACGTTAGTATCTGTATATAACATTGATTTATATCATTTTTATTATTGCACCATCATGGCACACATACTGCTATCTTAAGGCTCAGTTTTAACCAGGCTTGTCACCCTTTTCATTTATTAATCCGATTCCCGCGAGGAGGAGAACCCGATGTCCGGCGCTGATGTACTGAAGATGATCAAAGAGAAAGGCGTAAAGTTTGTCGACTTCCGCTTTACCGATACCAAGGGCAAGGAACAGCATGTCTCCGTGCCCATGCACCAGGTCGACGCCTCGACTTTCGAGGAAGGCAAGATGTTCGACGGCTCCTCGATCGCCGGCTGGAAGAGCATCAACGAGTCCGACATGATCCTGATGCCGGACGCCTCAACCGCGGTCATGGACCCGTTCTTCGAGGAACCGACCCTCATCCTGCGCTGCGACGTGGTTGAGCCCTCGACCATGCAGGGCTACGAGCGTTGCCCGCGTTCACTCGCCAAGCGCGCCGAGGCCTACCTCAAGAGCACCGGCGTCGCCGACACCGCGTTCTTCGGTCCCGAAGCCGAGTTCTTCATCTTCGACGACGTGCGCTGGGGCGCCGACATCAGCGGCTCGTTCGTGAAAATCGATTCCGAAGAGGCCTCCTGGAACACCGAGAAGGTGTACGAGGGCGGCAACATGGGCCACCGTCCGGGCGTCAAGGGCGGCTACTTCCCGGTACCGCCGGTCGACTCGCAGCAGGACATCCGCTCGGCCATGTGCCTGGCCATGGAAGAGATGGGGATCGTCGTCGAAACCCATCACCATGAAGTTGCGACCGCCGGCCAGAACGAGATCGGCATGAAGTTCAACACCCTGGTCAAAAAGGCCGACGAGCTCCAGATCTACAAGTATTGCGTGCACCAGGTGGCGCACAGCTACGGCAAGACCGCGACCTTCATGCCGAAACCGCTGGTCGGCGACAACGGCTCGGGCATGCACGTGCACCAGTCGCTCGCCAAGGGCGGCACCAACCTGTTCACCGGCAAAGGCTACGGCGGTCTGTCCGATCTCGCGCTCTATTACATCGGCGGCATCATCAAGCACGCGCGCGCGATCAATGCCATCACCAACCCGCTGACCAACAGCTACAAGCGCCTGGTACCGGGCTTCGAAGCGCCGGTGATGCTGGCGTATTCCGCCCGCAATCGTTCGGCCTCGATCCGCATCCCGTATGTGGCCAATCCGAAGGGACGCCGCATCGAAGTGCGTTTCCCGGATCCGGGTTCCAATCCGTATCTGGCCTTCGCCGCCATGATGATGGCCGGCCTCGACGGCATCCAGAACAAGATCCACCCGGGCGAAGCCATGGACAAGGATCTGTACGACCTGCCGCCGGAAGAGGAGAAAAAGATCCCGACCGTCTGCCATGCGCTCGACCAGGCGCTGGATGCACTCGACAAGGATCGCGAGTTTCTGACCCGCGGCGGCGTGTTCACCAACGACCTGATCGATGCCTACATCGGACTCAAGATGGCGGACGTCACGCGCTTCCGCATGACCACGCATCCGGTTGAGTTCGACATGTATTACAGCGTCTAAGGAGGCGCTGTTCACCGGCTGTGGCCCTACGCCCCCGCCTGGGGGCGTAGTTATTTACGGAGGCCTGAAGTAAAAAACAGGTGTGCGCTATTTTGGCGCATGACCCAATGCTGGAGTCTAAGCGTACTTTACTGTGGCTTATCGCAAAGGAAAATTATCTGCGCCGGCGACGCTGGACCGTATCCCTCCCATCGCCGGCGAGGAACCGGAGATGGCCGTCAACACACAGCGCCTGCTCGACAGTCTCTCGACCGCCGTACTGACCTTCGACACGGCGCTGCGGCTGATGACCATCAATCCGGCCGGCGAGATGTTGTTTGAGATCAGCGCCAAGAAAGTGCTCGGCCAGCATCTGATCGACCTGCTGCCAGCAAGCCCGGGGCTCGTGCGCATCCTGCAGTCCACGCTCAAGCAACGCCGTGCCTTCACCGCCCGGTCGGTGGCCCTGCGACTGCCCTGGCGGCGGCCGCTCACCATCGACTGCACCGTCACACCCATGACCGACGGTACCGACGGCCTGCTGGTGGAAATCATGCAAGTCGACCGCTGGTTGCGACTGGCCCGCGAGGGCAGCCAGCACGAGCGCCAGGCGGCCAATCGCGCCGTCATGCGCGGACTCGCCCACGAGATCAAGAATCCGCTCGGCGGCCTGCGCGGCGCCGCCCAGTTGCTGGAACGCGAACTGAAGGACGCGGCGCTGCGCGACTACACGCACATCATCATTCACGAGGCCGACCGCCTGCGAAATCTGGTTGACCGCATGATCGGCCCGTCGCGCCCGCTCAACCTTCAGCCGGTCAACATCCACTCCGTGCTCGAACACATCCGCAAACTGATCGTGGTCGAAAATCCGGTCGGCCTCACCATCGACCGTCACTACGACCCGAGCCTGCCGGAAGTGCTGGCCGACCAGGGCCAGCTGATCCAGGCGCTGCTCAATATTGTCCGCAACGCCGTCCAGGCCACCGACGGCCGCGGAACGATCGTGCTGACGACGCGCGTGCAGCGCGGTTACATCATCGGCCGGCAACGCCACCGGCTGGCGGCGCGCATCGATATCGAGGACAACGGCCCCGGCATTCCGGAGTCGCTGCGCGAGCAGATCTTTTATCCGATGGTCACCGGCCGCCCCGAGGGCACCGGCCTCGGCCTGTCGATCGCCCAGGAAATCGTGGCGCGCCACGACGGCCTCATCGAGGTGGCGAGCAAGCCTGCGCACACGGTATTCAGCATCTATCTTCCCCTGAGGAACAACCATGAATAGCACGGATAGCGTCTGGGTCATCGACGACGATCGCTCGATCCGCTGGGTGCTGGAAAAAGCCCTGAGTGGCGCCGGTCTCGCGGTGCGCAGTTTTGAATCGGCCAACGATGTCGAGCGCCAACTCGAACGCGAGCAGCCGGATGCCATTCTCACCGACATCCGCATGCCCGGCATCAGCGGACTCGAGCTGCTCAAGGCCCTGCACGCCCGCACCCCCGACCTGCCGGTCATCATCATGACCGCCCACACCGATCTCGAAAGCGCGGTCGCCTCCTACCGCGGCGGCGCCTTCGAATACCTGCCCAAACCCTTCGACGTCGACGAGGCCGTGCGGCTGGTGCGCCGCGCCATCGAATACCGGCGGCGCCAGAAACCGGCGGCACCGGCCGAGACGGCGGCACCGGCCCCGGAGATCATCGGTGAAGCGCCCTCGATGCAGGAAGTCTTCCGCGCCATCGGCCGGCTGTCGAATTCCAACCTGAGTGTGCTGATCAACGGCGAATCCGGCACCGGCAAAGAACTGGTGGCCCGGGCCCTGCACAACCACAGCCCGCGCGCGGACCAAGCCTTCATCGCCATCAACATCGCCGCTATTCCCGCCGAGTTGCTGGAGAGCGAGCTGTTCGGCCACGAGAAGGGCGCCTTCACCGGCGCCGCCCAGCAACGCAAAGGCCGTTTCGAGCAGGCCAACAGCGGCACGTTGTTCCTGGACGAGATCGGCGATATGCCGGCCGACTTGCAGACGCGGTTGTTGCGCGTATTGCAGGACGGGCGCTTCTACCGGGTCGGCGGACACGAGCAGGTCGAGACCGATGTGCGCATCATCGCCGCGACCAACCAGAATCTCGAGGAGCGCGTGGCGGCCGGCCGGTTCCGCGAAGACCTGTTCCACCGCCTGAACGTGATCCGCCTGCACCTGCCGGCGTTGCGCGACCGGCGCGACGACATCCCGGCTCTGGTGCGCCACTTTCTCAAGCACGCCGCGCGCGAACTCGGCGTCGAAGCCAAACAGCTCGGCAAGGAGGCGGAGACCCGCCTGGCCAACCTGCCCTGGCCCGGCAACGTCCGGCAACTGGAAAACACCTGCCGCTGGCTGACGGTGATGGCCCCGGGCCAGGAAATCCGTGTCGACGATCTGCCGCCGGAACTGCGCACCACCGGCGCGGCGGACGGCACCGGCAGCCACTGGCTGTCCGGCCTGCGCGCCGCCATCGAGCAGCGTCTGGCCCGCGGCGAGGACGATATCTTCCGCGACGTGAACGAGAATGTTGAGCGGGTGCTGATCGAAGCGGCGCTGGCCCACAGCGGCGGGCACAAACAGGACGCGGCCAGGCGTCTGGGCTGGGGGCGCAATACCCTGACGCGCCGCCTGAAAGAACTCGGTCTGGATAACGGCGAAGACTGACAGTTTGTTGAAAACTGTCCTTCCATGGACTTTTTCAACCCAAAAAGCAAAAAGTGCGATTTTTGCCTTTCTCCATTTTTCAAAAGCTTGGCGCTTTTGAAAAATGACGGTACATCCCTGTACCGCACCGCAGTTTGTTGAAAAACAAGTTTTTCAACAAACTGCTAAACGGCCGACCCCGCCGGTCAGGCGTCCGGCCGTTCGAGGCCGTGGCGCCGGTAAACGGCCGTGACCGTGTCCGTCATCAGGAAATCGCGCAGACGCGCGCCCCACTCGCCCCCGTCACCCACCAGACCGAGGTGATACGCGGTCACGATGTTGTCCGTGCGCGTGGCCGGTTCGGCCTTGCCCTCGCCATCGAGGGCGACGATCTCGAAACACCCCGGAAAGATGCGCGTGTAACGCAACGCCAGGTGATAGTAGAGCACCGCCGCGTCGGCGCGGTCGTCGTGCAGGGCCTGCGGGGCCTCGCGGTGATGAATTCGCTCGCCATAGACGATCCGCGCCGCGGGCCCGGCGAGAAAATCAAAGCTGACCCCGAATGCGCGCGCGAAGCGCGCCAGGGTTTCGGCATAAACCTCGTAACTCGCCTTCTCGGTCTGCGGATTGGACAGGAACAGGCGCACCTCCGGCCGCGCCAGGTCGCGCGCGCTGGCGATACCCAGCGGATTCCCGGCCCGGACCAGCAGCACGTTGCCGCGGCTGCGCATGAATGGTACGTGCTCCGCCACCTGACCGGTCGCCACCAGCGCATCGAGCACCGGCGCGGGGCTGATAAAAACATGCGGCCGCACCGACAGGAAAAGATTGCCGAGGCTGAAACCACCGGCGGTCAGCGCCTGCACCAGCACCGCCGGCGGGGTGGTGGCATAAAAGATGTCGCGCACCGCAGGCTGGCCGGCGAGAAACGCCTGCAACGCCTCGGCCAGGGCCATGTGGTGGTTGCCATCCGAAAAGACCGCCAGGCGCGCGGCCGCGGGATCGCCGTGAAAATCGAGACTGAGGTTGGAGCCGGCGTGAAACCAGACCGGCCGGTCCGAGCGGTCCCGGGCCCATTCGCGCGGCCAATCGAGCGGTGACGACACGACGGGTTAGCCTAACCAGTCCCGCCCGCGAACAGTTTCCAGGCCGTGAAATCCGATACCGCGGCCAGTGCCAGCAGGCACACCACCAGCACCGCCACGGCCAGCCAGTAACGGCGCGCATACTTCCGGCCCAGCGCATCAAGCCGGCCGTAGGGCGGGAAACTGAAGAGCGCGCCGAAGGTGTTTTCCTTGACCTGATACTGCTGTTCGTAGAAATGCCGCACCAGCAGGCGATAGTAGATCACCACGTAACCGGTCACGACCAGCAGGATGCCGAGAAAGGTGCGCATGATTGATCCTCAGCGAACCGCCGTCGTCGCCGGCCGGGCGAGATCCCCGGACGATGGCTGTGCGTTCGTGTTCAGCAGCGTCTCCAGGCAGCGGTCGTCGCGCAGACTGATGCGGTGGTCCGACACGGTCAGCAATCCCTGCTGCTTGAGTTCGTTGATCACGCTGCTGACCGACTGGCGCGTGGTGCCGGTCATGTCGGCCATTTCCTGGTGGGTCAGGGGAATGTCGAGCCGCCGGCTGCCGTCATCCAGTGGAACACCGTAGCGCTGGTCCAATCGTAACAGCAGCTTGACCACCCGGGTGGTGACGTCATCGGCGATCAGGTTGAGCACGGTATCGGTCAGGCCGCGCAGACGACAGGACAGCATGTCGACGACCAGCATCGCCACCGAGATGTCGCCCTCCAGGAAACCACGGAAGCGCTCGCGCGGAATCACCAGCGCTTCGACATCGGTACAGGCCTCGGCATAGACGACCCGTTCGCCGCCGCGCGCCATCTCGGCCAGGCCGAACATCTCGCCCGGCAGGCAGAACCACAGGATCACGGCCCGGCCGAGCGGCGACAGGGCGTACACCTTTACCCGACCCTCCGTCAGGATATAAACATGATCGCCGGAACTACCGGCCCGGAAGATCGGTATACCTTTTCTGAAGCGGACAACACTTCCCTGGGCGGAAAGGCCCGCGCGTGAACCATCCGATAACCGACCCCAGAAATTCGACGGTGCTACATACCAGGATGTGGTCGACAATTTCGGCTCCTCCTTGATGATCCTTGGGCAACTGCCTTGTTATGCATGAACGGTATCTGGAATGTCGGCTGGCCGACAGACGCCGCTCCCGGTTTTGCGAATAGTGGCCGACCGGCCCATCATCACTGGGCCCTATTATGGTGTCGGTACGGCCCCCCGGCCAGCCGCCGTCACAGGATCTGCAACCTGATTTCAAAAACAAGGAGTTAACGGATGGCATCGACCTCTGGAAGTGGCGTGCTTGGATATATTACCAGCAACATTCGTGAAAGCGGCCGAAACCCGGCACGCACCCTGATCGGGTTTGTGCTCGCCTGGATCGCCTTCGCGCTGATCCTGTGGGTGCTGCCCACACCCACCGGCCTCAAGCCAGAAGGCATGATGGTGCTCGCCATCGTCGTCTGGGCGAGCATCATGTGGGTGTCGGAGGCCATGCCGGTCGGCATCACCGGCATCAGCATCCCGACGCTGCTCATCATTACCCACGCGCTGCCCTGGGACAAGGGCAAACCGCCGCTCGGGCAGGTGTTCTCCGGCTTCACCAACCATGTCGTGTGGCTGCTGTTGTTCGCCCTGATGGTCGGCGCCATCATGCAACTGCTCAAACTCGATCGGCGCATCGCGCTCGCGATCCTCGACAAGGTCAGGGCTTCCAATGCCGGACGCGTGATCTGGGGCTTCTTCGGCGTCAACCTGGTGCTGTCGTTCCTGATCCCGGCGGCCGTGGCGCGTTCCGCGACACTGCTGCCCATCATCCAGGGCGTCACCGACCTGCTCGGCAATTCCGAGAGGGAACGCCAGGCCAAGAAGGCCATCGTCATCCAGACACTCGTGTATGGCAGCATGATCACGGGCATGTTCATCATGACCGCGCACCTGCCGAACATGATCCTGGTCGAAATGTTCGGCAAGGGCGGCTACCACATCGGCTACCTCGACTGGATGCTGTTGCAGTTCCCGTACCTCGGCATGTTCGTACTCACGCAGTGGTGGGTGCGTTATCACTTCAAGACCAAGGGTGTCGAAATTGCCGGCGGTCATGCCTCCATCGCCAAGATGCACAAAAACCTGGGCCCGATGGCCAGCGGCGAGTGGCTGCTGCTGCTGATCTTCACGGGCGTGGCGCTGTTCTTCATGCTCGGCAAGAACAGTCCGATCATGAAGGTGCACAACGTCCAGCTGGGCATCATCGCGCTGGTCGGGTTTCTGGTGCTGTTTATTCCCGGTCTGTTCCCGTTCAAGTGGAAGCAGATCGAGGAGCGCACCATGTGGGGCACGTTCCTGCTGCTGGGTGGCGCACTCACCATGACCTCCGCCATGTCCACCTCGGGTCTCGCCGGCTGGATGGCCGACGGCATCCACGGCATGGTCGTGGGCCAATCCTGGTGGCTGGTGCTGCTCATCATGATGGTCGGCACGCACGTGATCCGTATCGGCATGCTCTCGAACGTCGCGGCGGTGGCAATGCTGGCGCCGATTCTGTTCGAGCTTGGCAAGCAACTGGGCCTGCACCCGGTGGCCTTCACTATGCTGGTGGCCGACACCGACACCTTCGCCTACCTGCTGCCCACGCAGATCACGGCGGCGGTGATCGCCTACGGTACCGGCACCTTCAGCACCGCCGACTACGCCAAGGCCGGATGGGTGTGCATCCTGCTGGCGATCGCCTACGGCATCCTGATCATGGCCCCGTGGTACGCGATCCTCGGTATGCCGGTGTGGGACGCCAGTGTGCCCTGGCCGTTCGCCAAGTAATTCTTGCTATCTCACGCCCGTCCCCTTCCGGGGGACGGGCGTTCTTTTCCCGCTGAATATTTCCGAGATTGGATCATGAAAAAAATTCCCGAAGAGGAAATCCGTCAGAAGCTCGGCGATTACCATGCGCCGAAGGGCCTTTACTCCCTTACCAAGGACATGCCGTTCCTGGGCAAGGTCAGCTGTAATGTCGAAAGCATCACCGCCGGCTCCTGGCAGGAAATCGTGATTGATTACGAACTCGGCGCCTCCGGCATGGCCGACGGTTCGTGGTTCAAGGCCACCTTCCGCTTTTACTCCGATTGGGCGCTGTTCCAGACCACCGAGCCTTCGACAGCCAATTATGTCTCGGCCGAATACCACGCCGCCCCGACCATTCCCGGGCAATCACCGGCCACCGTGCAGAAACTCGCGGTACGTTTCGACCAGAAGGGCCACGAACGCCCGTTCCAGAAGGCGATCATCGTCGACACCTTCGATGGCTACCTCAAGGCCGGCGACCACATCATTATCCGCCTCGGTGACCGCCGTTTCGGCGGCGCCGGTACACGCGCGCAGACCTTCGTCGAGCAGAATTTCAAGATCCGTTGCTACGTCGATCCGCTCGGCACCTCGCGCTTCGCGGCAGTCAACCCGGACCTCGTGATCCAGATCGTGCCGGGCGTGCCGGCGCAGCTGCAGTGGGTCGGTTCACGCATTGTGCGTGCCGGCGAGAAGCTGCCGCTGCGCCTGCGCGCCGAGGACGAATGGGGTAACGCCTGCTGGGATCGACCCGAGCCGGTGGAGATTACCGCCACGCTCGACGGAAAACCGGTATACGCCAAGAAGGCAACGCTGGCCAAAAAAGGCTGGGCAGTGTTGTTGCTCGAAGACGTGCCGACCGACAAGGCGGGCGAACTGGTCATCACCGCTCACCTGCCGGCGCATCCCTGGGTCAAGCCGCAGACTTTCTACGCCACCGTCGACAAGGCCTTCGAGGCGCCGCGCATCTACTACTGCGACCTGCACGTGCACTCCGAAGACACCATCGGCACCAACTCGACGACCTACAACCTGACCTACGGCCGTGACGTCGGTGGACTCGACGTGCTGGCGTTTGCACACAATGACTTCAACATCACCACCGAGAAGTGGAAGAAGACGGTGGAGCTGATCCGCGAGATCACCAAAGACGGCAGCTTCGTCGCCTATCCCGGCACCGAATGGTGCGGCAGCTCCTGCGCCGGCGGCGACCACAACGTGATATTCCTGCACGACGGCGAGCCCGAGTTCCCGTTCCTCAAGTCCGGCGAGCACGTGCGCTCGGTGGACTGGAACGAGGACACCAGGGGCGGCCAGGTCGAGCCCGGCGCCTGGCCGCTGGAAGAACTGTGGATGGCCTATGCGAAAGATCCCGAGGGACACCTGCTGATCCCGCACGTCGGCGGGCGGCGTTGTATCCTCGACTGGCACTACCCCAAGCTCGAACGTCTGATCGAAATCGGCTCCAGCTGGGGCCATTTTGGCTGGCTCTATCAGGAAGCCATGGAACGCGGCTACAAGATCGGCGCCACCATGGCCGGCGACGAACACCGCGGCCGCTGCGGCGGCGGCGTGCCGGGCACGGCGGTGTTCGGCACCAAGGGTGGCATGGCCGGTGTGATCGCGCCCGCGCTCACGCGCAAGGACATCGCCACCGCCCTGCGTGCGCGCCACACTTTTGCCTCCACCGGCGAACGCAGCTATGGCCTGCTGCGCTGCGGCAAGCACCTCATGGGTGACGAGTTCGAGCACAAGGGTGCCGCGACGCTCGAATACCGCTTCCTCGGCGACGCCGGCTGGGACGAGATCGTGGCCTATGACCACACCGGCGAGATCTGGCGCCGCGACCTGCAAAAAGAACTCGGCTACTCGGACCGCAAGATCCGTTTCCGCTGGGGCGGTGCGCGCGTCAAGGACCGCTATCGCTGGGCGGCGTGGAAGGGCAAGATCACCATCACCAACGCCGTCATCAACGACTTCACCGGCCGCGGCTTCGAGCACATCGAGGAAACCTGCTGGCGCGAGTCGGCGACCACCGTCGGTTTCAAGAGCGACACCTACGGTGACGTCGATGCCATCGAGATCGACGTCTCACACCTGAAGACTGCCAAGATCAAGGTCGAGGGCACCATCGACGGCTACGTGAAGGTCGGCGATCCGCTCAAGGGCAACCCGTTCGTGCACTGCCCAACCTTCGAGTGGGAGATCACCGGCGCCGAACTGCTGGAGGCCGCGCGCCTGAAGAAAGACCTGCCGGGCGTGGACATGTTCCTGGGCCTGGAGCGCATGTCGGATGCCCCGGCGCCGCGCGAGGTCACGGGCACGCTCAAGATCGATCCGCACAACGGCCCGCACGGCCACCGCCCGGTGTACCTTCTCGCTCGCCAGGTCGACGACGCCAAGGTCTGGACCTCGGCGCTGTTCTTCACCTTCCAGTAACGACTTGAGACCCAACCCGGACCTGTCCCGGCCCCGCTGCGACGGGGCCGATTTTTTTGCGGTCGCCTGAAAACACCCGTCCGTCGGACTGCTCAGGAATGAAATGCTGCCCGCGACGTGCGTTGTGCGTCGGGCACACGCGCCACCGATCCCGCCTTCCCGCACCACCCATCGGTCGGGATCAGAATAATAATCAGCGCGCGCAACATATCGGCCGACGAACAGCACGATCCCCAGGCCGCCCGTCCGGCACGGGGCGATGGATTCCCGCCGATCGTGCGACTTCCGGTCTGGACAAGATCGTGACGACGAGTACGCTCTCATTTCGTCAGGGGCTGACACGGAAGTCCGCCCGCAGACCGAAGAACCAAAATTGAAATTCTCTACAGGAGTTTTCCATGATGCCACGGATCGGTATGTTCTTCTCAACGCTGGCCATTGTCGCGACGGCCTTCCTCATCGACACTCCCGCCCGGGGCGAGCCCGGTGCCCAGCGCCCGGCGGGGGTCCTGAAGACCGCCTACGCGCGTCCGGACGGAACGCCCCTTCCCGCCGGCAACCGCGCCTACCTCGAACCACCGCTGGTGTTGTCCGCGCCGCCGCGCGAGACCGCCGAGGATGGCAAGAGCATTTACCAGCCCGTGGCCGAATACCTGAGCACCGTCATCGGGCGTCGCGTCGTCTACCAGCACCCGGGCACCTGGGGCTTGTACCGCACCACTATGCTGCGCGGCGGCTACGACCTGGTTTTTGACGGGCCGCATTTCAACAGCTATCGCATCGAAAAACTCAACCACAACGTCCTGGTGCGCATACCGGCCATTCACGAGTTCGTCGTGATCGCCCGCCAGGGCAGTGAGTTCAGGCACATGAGCGATCTGGCCGGTCGCCGCATCTGCACGCACGCGCCGCCGAACCTGGGGACACTGGTGCTGTTGTCGCATTTTGAAAACCCGGCGCGTCAACCCGTCATTCGCGACACCACGGGCTGGAACGAGATCTTCACCGGCGTCACCTCCGGCCGATGCGACGCCGGCGTGATGCCGCTGACCAACCTGAAACAATTCGACCCCAGCAACCGGATGACGGTCCTGTTCAAATCCAAGCCGATGCTGAACCAGGCACTCTCGGCCGGACCGCGTCTGTCGTCGGTGGAACAGAACAAGATCTCGGCGGCACTGCTGTCGCCCGAGGCGGCCGGTCCCACTGCCCGGTTGCGCGCCGAGTACAAGATCGGCCCCTCTTTTGCCGCGGCCACCAACCGGCAGTACGAAGGACTGTCGAACTACCTGCGCAATGAGTGGGGTTATTACTAATCCCGACACCGTCCGTCGGGAATGGATAGCAGTCTGGCGCCAACGGCTAGTGGTTGGCCAAACCCGGGCTAGTGTCAATCAGGAACTGTCCCGTCCGGTGCATTCCCGCACCCGGGACATAGGACTGATCTGCTAACCAAGGAGGGTTACATGCATCCCACCCGCACCACTCTGCTTTCCCTCACGTTCGGCCTTGGCCTACTGGCAACGCTGTCAACGACCCACGCTGAATCCCGCCAGCAGCGCAAGGTGGCCTATGCGCCACCCACGGCCGCTGCCGCCCCGGCGGCGGCACCGGCGTCGCGCCTCGGCAGCACGGATGCGACCAACACGGGTCCGCTGGTGTTCAGCGCGCCACCGCGCGGCACGCGCGAAGCTGAAATCGCCATGTATCAGCCGGTCGCGGAGCTCCTTTCCCGTACCCTGAAGCGCGAGGTGGTTTATCGCCATGCTGACAACTGGCTGACCTACAGCAAGGACATGACCCAGGGCCGCTATGATCTGGTGTTCGACGGCCCGGCCTTCAATGGTTGGCGACAGGACCGGCTCAATCACGTGCCGTTGGTGAAGCTGCCGGAACCGTTCGTATTCGTGGTCATCACACGCGCGGAGAATCGGGATATCCGCGACATCGCCGATCTCGCCGGCCAGCGCATCTGTGCCCATGCCCCGCCTAATCTCGGTACCCTGACGTTGCTGAGCCTCTTTCCCAACGCCGCGCGCCAGCCGGCGATCAAGACCACCGAGGGCTGGGACAACGCCTTCAAGCGCATGATGCGCGGCGACTGCATCGCCACCGTCGTGCCAATCAAAAACCTCGAGAAAAATGACCGTGAAGGCAAAAAGGCGCGTGTCGTCTATCGCCACGCGGCCCTGCCCAACCAGGCCCTGTCGGCCGGCCCGCGCATCACGGCGGAGATGCGTGATCGCATTCAGCAGGCGATGCTCTCGAAGGAAGGGCGGCAGGCCACCGCCGCTCTGCGCGCCACCTACGCCGGACGCGACTTCGTGCCGGCCTCGGCGAAGGAGTACGCCGGCCTCGGCGTCTACCTGCGCGACTCGCTCTATTACTCGTATTGATTTGCCCCGCACACTGCGGCACACAACGGCCCCGGACGGGGCCGTTGTCATGTCAGGCTCAGGTACAGCCGGGCGACAGCCGGCTCGATTGATCGCACAGAAAGACGTTGGGTTCGGTGCCGTAGGCGTAACCCGGTTCGCCGATCGGACCGAGGCGAGGGCCGCGCGACAGGGATGGCGCGTCTGCGGCTTCGCCCTAGCGGCTGTCCCAGAACTCGCGGCTCATTCCTGCCCCTGCTCACGATCCGCCGTCCGCTGCCGGGCCTGCACGTATTCCTTGAGCCCCATCGGATCGGGCGCGCCATAGAAAATCACCTCCACGTCGCCACCGGCGGCGCTGGAAAACTCCACGTCACCGACATCGAGCAGGCGCTGCATGACCGTCTGGCGGATGTTGATGTTGCGCAGGTCGCGGATGCGGATCGACTGCACGCGCCGGGAGATCAGGCCGTGACTGCTCTCGATGCTCTCGGCATCGATCGTGTACAGCCAACTGTAACGCCGGAAGACCGCCAACAACACGAGATACACGGCCAGGGCCGCTCCGCCGATCTCGACGGCGTGGGCGAGCTTCGCCGGTAGCCAGGGAATCGTCGCGAGCCGCAGCAACACCGCCAGCGCGACGCCGGCCGCGATACCGAGCAGCGAAGGCCATTGGTAACGCCACTGCGGGCGAAAACGGTAAGTGCTGTCGCCGGCTTCTTCGTTCATGCCGGTCCGACCCGACGCTTTGCCAACGGCGGGCGCTCGCCGGTCAGGCCGGCCGCGTAGCGCATGAAGGCATGCTTGAGCGGTGGCAGACGGTCCACCGCCGACAACCCGGCGCCGGCCAGTCGCGCCATCGCCGGGATGCGCCCGCTGAAGAGATAGCGGAAGGCCCCGGTGGCGGTCTGCATGGCGAGGTTGCCCGCTTTGCGTGCGCGCTCGTAGCGACGCAGCACCTCGAACGATCCGACATCCCGGCCCCGACGACGCGCCTCCAGCAACACCTCGGCGAGCGTACCGGCGTCGAGAAAACCCAGGTTGACGCCCTGCCCGGCCAGGGGGTGTACGGTGTGCGCGGCATCGCCGATCAGGGCGACGCGTTCGGCCACATAGCGGCGGGCGGAACGGATAGCGAGAGGAAATACGGCGCGGGGTCCTACTTCCCTGATTTCACCCAGACGATCGCCGATGGGAGGCGTGATAGGCGGGACGCCAGGGACACGTGTCCGAGGGCCGCGCGCCGAGACGGAAGCCCTGCTCGCTTCACTCGCTCGTCCTGTCGTTTGAGTAGGCGCGTTTGCGGTTTCACCGAAGGCGGCCGCCAGTTCACCGCGGAAGGCGTCGTCGTCGAGGGCCTTGAGGATGTCGGCGCGGTCATTGTCCGCCGACCAGACGATCGACGAACAATCCGCCTCGGGCAGCGGCAGCAAGGCGAGCGGTCCGGTGGGCAGAAAAACCTGTCGCGCGGTATCGGCGTGCGGCATGGCCGTGCGCACAGTGGCGACGATCGCCTGCTGGGCCAGATCGTGGGTGAAGGTCGCCAGGCCGGCAGCCTCGCGTACCTTTGAGTGCGCACCGTCGGCCCCGACGATGAGCGAGGACACCAGCACGCGGCCATCGGCCAACCGCACCGCGCCATGTCCGGCAGTCAGATCGATGCCCGCGATCTCGACGGGACACAGCACATGCACATTGGTGAACTGCTGCAGGCGCTCAAACAACGCCGCCTGGATCACGCGGTTTTCGATGATGTAACTGAGCTCGGGCTCGCCGATCTCGGCCGCGTCAAACCGGATCGCGCCGGCGCCATTGGCCTCCTGCACTTCCATGGCGCGCACCGGCGCGAAACGGCGGGACGCGATACCCGCCCAGGCACCGACGTTTTCGAACAGCGCGCGTGATGACAGTGCGATGGCGCTGACGCGCTGGTCGAACTCCCCGCTCGGCGGTGCCGCGGCCGGGACCTGCTGTTCCAGCACGGCGACCTTGAATTCGCTGCCGCCGAGCGCACAGCCCAGCGCCGCGCCCACCATGCCGCCGCCAACAATAATAATGTCGTAATTAGAATTCATCTTGATCTCTCGGCGGCGAACAATATTACAGCGGCAGACCGCGAGCCAGGCGCGGCAGGCGGCCGGCGAGCCCGCTGGTCACCCGGATGAAACCGCGCTTCACCGGCGGCAGCAGGTCAACGGCGATCAGACCGAGGTTGCGCAGCAAGGCGAGCGGCGGGATATCGTTGGCGAAGACCCGCAGCAGGCTGTTGGTAAACGACGAAATCATACGGTTATCCTTCACGCGCCAGTCTGCGTAACGCTGCAGAACGGCGAGGTCGCCGGGGTCGCGGCCCTCGCGTCGGGCATCCACCAGCACCTCGGCCAGCGTGGCCACGTCGCGTAGCCCGAGGTTGAACCCCTGCCCGGCCACCGGGTGCACGGTGTGGGCGGCATTGCCGATCATCACCGCGCGCGGACGCACGTGTTCACGGATGGTCGTGAGCCGCAGCGGGTAGGAGGCGCGTTTGCCGAGTCGGGTGAATTGCCCCAAGCGCTCGCCGAAGCGTTCCTGCAGGTGGGCGAGAAACTCCTCGTCACTCCAGGCCAACAGGGTTTCGGCCTGCGCCCGCGATGTGCTCCACACCACGCCGACGCGGTTCTCGTTGCCGCCGCGCATGGGCAATATCGCCAGCGGACCACTTTCGGTGAAGCGTTCGAAGGCCGTGCCCACCGACGGCTGGCTCACGGCGGCATTAGTGACCACGGCCGTCTGGTCGTACTCCGTGCGCTCGAAGGCGATGCCCAGTTTGTCGCGCACCGCGGAATCGGCACCGTCGGCGGCGGCCACCAGCCGGGTAGTAATGGTGCGTGTCGAGCCGCCCTGTTGCACCGTCAATGTCGCGCCATCGTTGTCGATGCGCAGATCCGTGACGGTCGCCGGGCACAGCCATTCGATCGCGGGCGAGCGCTGCACCACCGACAGTAGCGCGGCGCCCAGCACCCGGCTTTCCACCACATAGCCGAGCGCCGGCAGACCGGCATCCTGCGCGTGCAGGCGCGTGAACCCGAAACGGCCGCGATCGGAGACATGGATGTGCTCAATGGGCGTCACGCCAAGCTGATCGATCGCCCCCCACACGCCCATGGTCTCGAAGATGCGCTTGCCGCCATAGGCGAGTGCGATGGTGCGATCATCGAAACTCGGCTGCGCCGCCGCGGTCAGCGGCACGGCCTCGACCACCAGGATCTTCAGGCCGCTGTCGCGCAGGGCGCAGGCCAGGCTGGCCCCCACCATCCCGCCGCCGACGATGACCAGATCGTATGGAGCTTCCTGTGACATGGGCATAGTGGACCATCGCCAGGAACTGCCCGCAAGCATGAGCGAATCTTTCGTTGGCATCGGAATTCCCTGCCGCGCATTCCTCCGGGCAATACCGATCACAGCCGTGCACATCGGAAATTAGGCCTACCCGACGCACTTCTCGCTGCGTCATCGCGGTTTTGAGCTGGAACAACTTGGGTACGCTGCGGAGAAGACCTTGCCCGTACCGCCGGGTATTTGGCTGCGATTTGGGCGCTAGGCCTGTCGTCCGCCCGCGGCTGGCAGCCGTAAGACAAACATTGCTCCACGCTCTGATGGGCGCAGCTCTACGCGCCCGCCGTGGGCCTCGACCAGTGACCTGACCACGGCGAGGCCGAGCCCGGTGCCACCGCGGTCCCGCGCAGTGGTAAAGAACGGTTCGAACACTCGTCCGGTGTTGGCCGGCGATATTCCCGGACCATCGTCCGCGACCGTGATGTCGAGATAGCCCGGGGCGTCCGCGGCCGGTACCGCCGTCATCCGCACGTGCATACCCGCGCCGCCATGCTGGCGTGCATTCTCGAGCAGGTTGGCGACGATGGATTCGAACGTTTCCCCGGCCATGGCCACGGATACACCCTCGTCGTCGCACTGACATGAAACCTCGAGCCCGAGGCCCCGGTAGCGCTCGCCAACCCGGGCCAGAACCGGGCCGATGCGTGTCACCTCGCCACCGGGACGAAGCATGTCGGCGCGCGCCAATTCGAGCAGCCGCCGCACCAGCCGGTCAAGCCGCTCGGTGTTGGCGGAAAGGTTGTCGAGAAAGCGCCTGCGTTCCTCTGCCGTCATGCCCGCGCCGTGCTCACGCAACAGCTCTACGGCGCCCTGCATCGCGGTGAGCGGGGTCTTGAATTCGTGCGAGACGTGCGCGGCGAAATCTCGAATATAGTCGGCCCGGTTTTCCAGAGTCCGCGCCAGCGCCGCGACTGCCTCGGACAGGCGCGCGAATTCGAGCGTACCGGCATGGGCCAGCGGAGTGACCGCGCCCTTTTCGCCGCGTTGCGCGCGTTCGGTCTGACGGATGATGGCCGCCACCGGCCGGGCGATCGTCAGGGCGGTGAACAGGGACACCGCGATCACCACCGCGACCAACGCGCCCAGACCGAATAGCAGCGGGACACGGTGCCGGTAGAGCGTCTGCCCGAGGCTCGCCGGCGTGCGCGCGAGCACCACCGCCCCGAGCACGCGGTCGCGGTGCACAATCGGGGTGGCGACGAACACGCGCACCCCGGTCGAGCGGCTGACGGAAACCAATGCCGGGTCGGGATTGTCGGTCAACCGCCGACGCAACACGCTGACGTGCTCGCCGGACAGTGCCCGCGCCACCTCCTCGCGCGCCGACAGTGACAGCCCCAGCTCCTCGCCGGTCGTGGCCACCACCGTCCCATTGGCGTCAACCACGCGAATCGCGGCCAGCGTCACGGCCTGGGCATCGCGCATGAGCACGGTGATCTCGCGGCCGGCCGCGGCCGCGTGCGCGTCGGGACGAACATCGGTGGGAACCGCCGGGGCGGGCGGCGGCAACACCGGATCGACGGCGAGATCGAGCCTGGCCGGCCGGGGTCGCCAACGATCGGCGTCCGTGCCGGACAGCGGCTGAGCAGCCAACAGGGGCCTGCCGTGGTGTCGCAGGGCCGTAGGGCGCACGGCGCGCTCGAGAGCGCGACGATAAGCCGAGGCGACGAAGGCCCCCTGTGCCACCAGTTCCGATTCCGTCTGGCGCACCAGTGCGCTTTCGTAGACGCGCAGCGCCACGATGCCGCCCAGCGGCAACAGCAGGATCAGCAAATTGATCGCCAACAAAACCGTGCGCAATCGCGGTGGCGCGCGCACGGGTTCAGCAATTCCCGAGCTTGTAGCCGACGCCGTGCACGGTTTCGACCGGATCGGCGCCGGCGGCCGCGAGCTTGGCACGCAGGCGCCGCACATGGCTGTCCACGGTCCGGTCGCTCACGACGTTGTGAAAATCATAGGCGGCACCGATCAGTTCCTCGCGCGAATACACCTTGCCCGGGCGCCGCAACAGCGTGCGCAGTATGCCGAACTCGGTCACCGTCAGCGTGACTTCCGTCTCCGCCCACCAGACCTTGAACCGCTCGGCATCCAGCCGGAGCCGTCCGTGCGTCAATACCGGCGAATCCCCTTCGGTAACCGCCGACGTGCCACGCCGCAACACCGCCCTCACGCGCGCCACCAGTTCGCGCGGGCTGAAAGGCTTGGTCACATAGTCATCGCCGCCGAGCTCGAGCCCGAGTATCCGGTCCACCTCGTCATCGCGCGAGGACAAGAACACGATGGGAGTGGCGTGATCGCGGCGCAATCGCCTGCAGACCTCGGTTCCGTCCATCTCCGGCATCAGGATATCGAGCACGATCAGGTCCGGTCGCTCGGCGGCGTGGCGTTCCAGCGCCTGCGCGCCGTTGGCCGCCTCGCCTACGCTGAAACCGTCCTTCTCCAGGGCGAAGCGCAATACCTCGCGGATATGGGGATCGTCGTCGACGATGAGAATTTTCGGCATGGCCATCGGTCCTGCGCCGATGCTAAACGAGGAATGGCCCGGCGAGAAGCCGCACACGGGGCGGAAGCCGCCGGCACCGCGGTTTGCACAGAATCGGCACCATCATTCCTCCATCCCGCCACGGCCCGGACATGCCCGCGCCGCACGGACCCGCCATTCTTCCCGGGACAGGTCGCCGATCCTTCAGTAAGCCATACCGGGAGAACATCATGCTCAAAAAAATACTCGCCATAGCCGTTATTTTCATCTGCACCTCGATCGCCTGGATGATCCTGGGCGGCACTCTGTTCGCACGTACCTACGTCGCGGACTCCAGCCTCAAAAACCGGGTCCAGCGCATCTGGGGCGGACCCCAAGTGCAGACCGCACCCAGAATGAACTACACCACCGAGGGAACGCGCCAGGAGGAAACCCAGATCGACGGCAAAACGGTGACCAGGACGGTCAAACACACCGTGACGCATTTCCTGCCGCTCATGGGCAGCGACATCAAGGCCGGGTTGCGGCTGGAACACCGGCAGAAGGGCCTGCTCTGGTACGCCACCTACGCGGTGAGATTCTCAGGTGCCTACCAGTTCCAAAACAACACCGGGCAGGACCGGCTGCTGACCGTGTCATTCCCCTTTCCGTCGCAAACATCGATCTACGACGGTTTCACCATGACGGTTCGCAATTCCGGCTGGGTCAGAAAACCCGAGTCCGCGGATGGCCAGATCAACGGCGTGGTCCTGGTGCGCGCCGGCGAAACCGTCACGGTGGATGTGGCCTACGGTTCGCAGGGCATGGACCGCTGGAGCTACCGCCTGACCACGACGGACAAGGTGGCGGAGTTGCGGAATTTCCGCCTTGAAATCCAGACGGACTTCGACGCCATCGATTTCCCGGAAGACACCATCTCGCCCATGCGCAAGGAAAGAACGTCCGACGGCTGGCGGCTCACCTGGCGCTACACAAACCTGCTCTCCGGGGCGAACATCGGTGTGCACATGCCGCAGAAACTGCAACCGGGACCGCTCGCCGCCGAGATCAGCTTCTTCGCTCCGGTATCGCTGTTTTTCTTCTTCGTCGTGATGCTCGTCATCACGCTGGTACGCCGTATCGAACTCCACCCGATGCACTACTTCTTCCTCTCGTCGGCGTTCTTCGCCTTCCACCTGTTGCTCGCCTACTTGGTGGACCACGTCTCCATCCACCTCGCGTTTGCCGCCGCCTCGCTGGTGTCGGTGGCGCTGGTCGTCAGCTACCTGCGCATTGTCACCGGTGCGCGCTTTGCCTTCGTCGAGGCGGCCACGGCCCAGCTGGTGTACCTCGTCCTGTTCTCCTACGCCTTCTTCTTCAGGGGCTTCACGGGACTGGCGATCACCCTTGGGGCGATCCTGACGCTGTTCGTGCTCATGCAGATGACGGCTCGCATCCGCTGGAACGAAGTATTCGCAAAACGGGCGTGAGCCGGATGGCGGCGCGGGATGGTGCCGGAACAACCCGGTCATGTCCCCGGCGCCGGAACCGCTACGGCGGGGCTACCCGCGCATACAGGCTTCGATGTCGGCGACGGTCTTGGGGGCATCGACGGTCAGCACCTCGCTGCCGTCGCGGGTGACGAGCACGTCGTCCTCGATGCGGATGCCGATGTTCCACCAGCGTTTGTCCACGTCGGCGCCGCCCTCGGCGATGTACAGGCCGGGTTCGACGGTCAGCGTCATGCCGGGTTCGAGTTCGCGCCAGGTGCCATCGATCTTGTAATCGCCCACGTCGTGCACGTCCATGCCGAGCCAGTGGCCGGTGCGGTGCATGTAAAAGCGCTTGTAGTCGCCCTTTTCGATGTGGCCTTCAACGTCACCGGTGAGGATTTTGAGGTCTTTCAAACCCTGGGTGAGGGTGCGCACGGCCTTTTCATGCGGTTCGTTCCAGTGCTTGCCGGCGCGCACGTGGTCGATGGCCGCCAGCTGGGCGGCCAGCACGATCTCGTAGACGGCGCGTTGTTCGCCGCTGTACTTGCCGTTGACCGGGAAGGTGCGGGTGAGGTCGGCGGCGTAGGCATCGACCTCGGCGCCGGCGTCGATCAGCAGCAGATCGCCGCTGCGCAGCTCGTCGCGGTTGTCGATGTAGTGCAGCACGCAGGCGTTGCGCCCACCGCCGACGATCGGCGGATAGGCCGTGTACTCCGAGCCGCCCTTGCGGAATTCGTGCAGCAGCTCGGCCTCGACCTCGTATTCCATCAGGCCGGGTTTGCAGACGCGCATGGCGCGACGGTGGGCGGCGGCGGTGATGCGCGCCGCGCGCTTCATGAGCTTGATCTCCTCCGGACGCTTGATGAGGCGCATCTCGTGCAGGATGTGGTTGAGATCGACAAACTCGCCCGGGGCATGCACGCCGTTGCGGGCCTTGCCGCGCACCTCGTTGACCCAGCCGAGCAGGCGCTGGTCGAAATCGCGGAACCGGCCCATGCTGTAAAAAACCTTTTCGCGGTTCTCCAGCAGGCCGGGCAGAATCTCGTCGATATCGTCGATCGGGAAGGCATCGTCGGCGCCGTAGTGCTCGCGCGCGCCGTCGAAACCGGCACGGCGGCCGTCCCAGATTTCCTTTTCCGGGTTGTTCTCGCGGCAGAACAGGATGAACTCGCCGTGCGCGCGGCCCGGCACCAGTACCGCCACCGCCTCCGGCTCCGGAAAATGCGTGAGGTAATAAAAGTCGCTGTCCGGCCGGTAGAGATACTGCACGTCGCGGTTACGGGTCTGCACCGGCGCGGTCGGGAGGATCGCCACCCCGCTGCCCATCATCCGCATGACTTCCTGGCGGCGTTTGACGAATGCCTTCATGTCCATACCGGGCATTATGCCAGAGAGAAAACCGGTCCGGCGACGACCCAGGCGCCCGACAGGCGGCGGCATCGGCGATACGGGCGGGTACGGTGGCTCACGGAATGCTGCCGGCTTCGACTAGAATCAATCCCTGACGGCTCCTTAGTGGCGTCGACTTTGAACGAAAAACCTTTCTAAAACTATCCCGTTTCAACCAGGAGGACTGCATGCAAAGCTTCCGTCGTTTAGCCAAACCCGTATCCTATGCCCTGATCACCGGCGTGCTGGCGCTGTCCCTGCACGGCCCGGCCGCCCGCGCGGCCATGGTCAGCACCGACCAGATCGTCGGCGCCCAGCAGTCACAGCAGGACCGCAGCAAGGTGGTCGCCCTGCTGACCCGCGAAGACGTGAAAACCGCCCTGTCCTCCCGCGGCGTGAGCACGGCCGACGTGCAGGCGCGCGTCGATGCCATGACCGACCAGGAAGTGCACGCGCTGGCCACCAAGCTCGACCAGATGCCGGCCGGCGGCGACGCCCTCGGCGTGCTGGTGCTGGTCTTCATCATCCTGCTGATCACGGACGCGATGGGCATTACCGACATCTTCCCGTTCGTGAAGAAGCCGGCGCGTCGCTGACGCGAACAGTCGTTGACGGCTGAATTCCGTCTACAGGCCGCACACCTTCGGGCGTGCGGCCTTTTGTTTGCCCTGCTGGCACTGGCCGGCTGCGCCAGTTCCATCCCGCAGACCGAGCGGGTGCTGGCCGACGCGCACGCCTACCCGAAACCGGTCGAGCTCGCCACCGTCCCGTTCTATCCGCAGGAGGCCTACCAGTGCGGGCCGGCCGCGCTCGCCATGCTCTTGCAGGTCGCGGGCGTGGACATCTCGCCCGAGCAACTGGTGCCGCAGGTCTATCTGCCCTCGCGCGAGGGCAGTTTGCAAATCGAGATGCTGGCCGCGGCCCGCCGCCAGGGGCGCGTGCCGTACGTGCTGTCGCCGCACCTGGAGACGCTGCTGACCGAAGTCGCCTCCGGGCACCCGGTGCTGGTGCTGCAGAACCTCGGCCTGTCCTGGTATCCGAAATGGCACTACGCGGTCGTGGTCGGGTTCAATCTGCCGCAGGGCGAACTCATCCTGCGCTCCGGGCTGGAGGCCCGCCACGTCGTACCGCTGGCCACCTTCGAGCGCACCTGGGCGCGCGGCCGGCACTGGGCGGTCGTGATCCTGCCGCCCGGGCGACTGCCCCAAACCGCCGAAGAAACGCCCTACCTCGCCGCGGTCGTGCCGCTGGAACGGCTCAAGCACTGGCGCGAGGCCAGCCAGTCTTATGAAGCGGCCCTGAAGCGCTGGCCGAAAAGTCTGGCCGCCATGCTCGGTCTCGGCAACAGCCACTACGCGCAGGGAGAGAAGTGCGAAGCGCTGTGGGCATTCCGCCGCGCCGCCCGCGAACACCCGGGCTCGGCGGCGGCGCACAATAATATGGCGCACGTCATGGCCGAATTGGGCGATCTGCACAACGCCGAAAAGGCGGCGTTGCGCGCCGTGGAACTGGAGGGCGACAAACAACCCATTTACCGGCAAACGCTGGACGACATCCGCCGGCAGTTGGCCGAGAGTGCGCCGGGGAAAACACCCCGCGTCAGTTGTCCGGAGCCTGCCGGTATTCGTCGTAAATCAGTTGCGCACCGGCGCGCAGATATTCGATAAGTTCGGCCAGCGCCCGCGCCTCTTCTTCATCAGTGGCCTCGGGGTTCGCTTCGGCCTCGCCCAGCAGCATCAGGTCCTTCATGAATTCCCCGACCTCGCCGGACAGTCCGCGGATGTTGCGCAGACCGCCGCCGATCAGCCCGTCCAGGAACCCCCGGCACCAATCGCCGAGCGCGCCGGCATCGACATCGTCGTCCGCGCCGGGCAGGAGTGGCTCAAAACTGAACTGCGCGTCGTCCAGCCGCGCCTGGCAGTCGCGGGCCAGGCGGGCGATGGCCTGCTCCAGCTGGCCGTCGCTGCCCCCGGGTTCGTCGCGAAACAGCAGCGCTGCCCCGGATGCGCCGCGCCCGCCGGTCGCGCACACAAAACCCGCCACCCGGCCGTGCACCTCGGCCGCGCTCAGCTCCGCGCCGGCATCGTGCAGCAGGCGGTCGAGCTCATCGTAGTCGGGGGCGGGTTGCGGGTTCACGCCGGAGGGACGTTGCGGACTTGGGATCGAACAGTGTACCACCCGCCACGCCGGCCGCCGCGTTGACCCCGGCCCCGCACCTACCTAATATAGATGCCCGGCTATCCTGATTAACGGCTCCACCGTGGCCAGCGACGACATCAAACGACTCGAAAGCCGGATCGACGATCTCATCTCCGTGGTTGAAAAACTGCGGAACGAGAACAATCAGCTTTACAACCAGCACTCCACCCTGACCAATCGTCACACACGGCTGGCGGAAAAAACCAAATTGGCGCGCGAGCGCATCGAGGCGATGATCGGTCGCCTCAAAGCCTTGGAACGAAGCGGACCGTGAAAGATACTGCCAACGGCTTGTCCGTCCACATCGGCGGCAAGGAATTCATGGTGGCCTGCCCGGAAGGCCAGCGCGAACAGCTGCGCCGCGCCGCCACTTACCTCGACAAGGCCATGCGCGAGATCCAGGCCACCGGCAAGGTCCTCGGCACCGAGCGCGCGGCGGTCATGGCGGCGCTCAACATCGCCAACGAACTGATCGAACTGCGCGATCACGGCGGGCTGCCGCCGGATGTGTCGCAACGGTTACACCAGTTGCAGGTCAAGATCGACGCCGCGCTGAGCGGCGATGGACAGTCCCGCCAATAGGTATATTATATTTACGCGTCCCCTGCGGTGCGCGTGTTGTGCCAGATATCCCGTGGACCTATAAGTCATAAGCTCGGGGGTCGGTGTGGTACCCGGTGTGCAAGCCCACCTCGAGTGGGAAGCCTGAAGGGTCCCGAAGACCTGCCAATCTTGAACCTTCGGTTCAAGGATGACGGTGCACACGGCACTCGCGGAGGGCGTCTTATCTTCCCGCACGCCAATACCATCGTGTCCACCGCCTCCCGCAAGA
This sequence comes from Acidiferrobacterales bacterium, assembly GCA_919902925.1. Taxonomy (GTDB): domain Bacteria; phylum Pseudomonadota; class Gammaproteobacteria; order Acidiferrobacterales; family Sulfurifustaceae; genus CAKKRZ01. Next base: position 58,699 of record CAKKRZ010000068.1, read on the forward strand.
ACGAACTGCGCCAACAACTGCGCGATCGGCGCCTGGCGCTGGACGAAGACAGCCAGGCGATCGCCGCCGCGCAACTGGCCGAGCGCGTCGCCCGCCAGCCGGCATTCCGCCGCGCCCGCCGCCTGGCCGCCTACTTCGCCCACGACGGCGAGATCGATCCATTCCCGATCCTCGAACGTGCCTGGGCGCTCGGCAAGCACTGTTACCTGCCGGTGCTGTCGCGCGTGCGCAGCGACCGCCTGTGGTTCGCCCCCTGGACCCCCGCCAGTCGCTTCCGGCTTAATCGTTTTGGCATTCCCGAACCGATGGTGACCGCGCGCCAGCTGGTCCGCGCCCAGGAACTCGACCTGCTGTTGTTGCCGCTGGTGGCCTTCGATCACGAGGGTCGGCGGCTCGGCATGGGTGGCGGGTTTTACGACCGCAGCCTGGCCTTTCTGCGCCAGCGCCGGCACTGGCACAAACCGGCGGTGCTCGGCCTGGCCCACGATTTCCAGCGCTGCGAGCGCCTGCCGGCGGACGATTGGGACATACCGCTGGCCGGAATTGTCACGGACCGAGACTGGTACGCCGCCGGCCCCGCCTGAGCCGCGTATACTCATCCTCCGCCAACACCAACGCATGCCATGAAAGTCCTCGTCATCGGCGATGTCATGGGCCCTCCCGGCCGGCGCGTACTCCGTGCCGCCCTGCCGGCCCTGCGCGCCACCCACCAGCCCGATCTGGTCATCGCCAATGCCGAAAACATCGCCGGCGGCGCGGGCGTTACGCCGGCGACCGCGCAGGAACTGTTCGATGCCGGCGTCGACGTGCTCACCAACGGCAACCACGCCTGGGACAAACCCGAGGCCATCGACTACATCCGCCGCGAACCGCGCCTGCTGCGCCCGCACAATTACCCCAAGAGTACGCCGGGCAGCGGCTGGCTGGTCGCCACCACCGCGCGCGGCGAGCGCGTGGGCGTGCTCAACCTGCTCGGCGCCGTCTTCATGCACCCGCACCTCGCCTGCCCGTTCCGCAGCGCCGATCGCGTGCTGGCCGAAAAACCGGACGACGTGAAAACGGTGATCGTCGATTTTCATGCCGAGGCCACCAGCGAAAAAGCGGCGCTGGCCTACTACCTGGACGGGCGTGTCAGCGCCGTGCTCGGCACCCACACCCACGTGCCCACCGCCGACGAGCAGATTCTGCCCAGGGGCACGGCCTACCAGACCGATCTCGGCATGACCGGCTGTTGCGGTTCGGTGATCGGGCTTGACGTGGACAAGGCCATCGCCCGTTTCGTGCAGAAACTTCCCTTCGCCTACGACCTGGCCGAGGGTCCGGCCTCGCTGTGCGGCGCACTGATCGACGTTGACGAAATCAGCGGGCGCGCCCGCTCCATCGTGCGCGTGCGCAGCGACGAGGCCGATCTTCAACAGGCACAGAAGCCCGCGCGGCGTCACGCCTGACCCGGGCCACGACTCGCCACGGAACAGCGCATGAACAGACTGGTACTGGTCATCGGCAACCGCAATTACTCATCCTGGTCGCTGCGCCCGTGGCTGGTCATGGAACAGGCCGGCATCCCCTTCACCGAGATCCGCATCCCGCTGTATGCGCCCGGGGCCAGCCAGCGGCTGCTGGAACATTCCCCGTCCGGCAAGGTGCCGGTGCTGAAGCACGGCGCGCTGGCGGTCTGGGATTCCCTGGCCATCTGCGAATACCTGGCCGAGCGTTTCCCCGACAAGGGGCTGTGGCCCCACGACCTGCTCACGCGCGCCCAGGCGCGATCCATCAGCGCCGAGATGCATTCGGGTTTTAGCGCGCTGCGCGAGAACATGTTCATGAACATCCGCCGGCACATGCCCGGGCGCGGCCGGACACCGGCGGTCGAGGCGGACATCGAACGCATCCTGTCCATCTGGCGCGGCTGCCGCGCCCGCTATGCCTCCGCCGGCCCGTTCCTGTTCGGTGCGTTCAGCATCGCCGACGCCATGTACGCGCCGGTGGCATTGCGCTTCCAGACCTACGCCGTGACCGCCGACGGGTCGGCCGGGGAATACGCCGCTCACCTGCTGTCGTTGCCGGCCATGAAGAAATGGATCGCCGCGGCGCACGCCGAGACCGAGCGCATCGACCGTTACGAGCCGGTCGACAACTGATCGATGGCGTACTGGCTGATGAAGTCCGAACCGGACGCGTTCGGCATCGACGACCTGGCCAAGCGTCCGAACAAAACCGAGCCCTGGAACGGCGTGCGCAACTACCAGGCACGCAACTTCATGCGCGATGGCATGAAAAAGGGCGACCTGGCCTTCTTCTATCATTCCAGCTGCGCCGAACCCGGCATCGCCGGCATCGTCGAAATCGCCCGCGCCGCCTACCCCGACCCGAGCGCGCGCGATCCGGAGAGCCCGCACTTCGATCCCCGCGCCACGGCCGACAACCCGGTGTGGATGATGGTCGACGTGCGGCTGAAGAAAAAACTCAAGAACCCGGTCACGCTGAAAATGTTGAAGGCACAGAAAGCACTGGCCGGTATGCCGCTGCTGCAACGTGGTAACCGGCTGTCGATCCTGCCCGTTTCCAAGCGGGAATGGGACACGATTCTCAAACTGGCCCAGAGTGAAAGGGTGCGCGCGTAGAGCGCTTCGGCTCGCCTCCCTCTCCCTCCGGGAGAGGGAGTGAGGGTGAGGGCGGAGGGTTAGGATGAGGGGCGCATTTCATGCACCCCCTCATCCCAGCCTTCTCCCGGAGGGAGAAGGAGTTCTGTAACATACCGGCCGCTCGAAACATCATCGCCGGCCATTACCGGAGCAATTATGAAACGCCGAAATCTTATAGCCCTCGCCGCCCTGCTGCTATCCGCCACCTTCTCTGCCAGCGCCGCGCCGCCCAACCCGCGTGTGAAGCTCACCACCAGCATGGGCGTCATCATTATCGAACTCGATCGACAAAAGGCCCCGGTCACAGTCAAGAACTTCCTGCAATACGTCCGCGACCGCCACTACGACGGCACCATCTTTCACCGCGTGATGCCGGGCTTCATGATCCAGGGCGGCGGCTTCGTCCCCGGCCTGAACGAAAAACCCACCCGCGCCCCGATCCGCAACGAGGCGGACAATGGCCTGAGCCACGTCACCGGCACCATCGCCATGGCACGCACCCCCGATCCGCACTCGGCGAGCGCACAGTTCTTCATCAACGTGAATGACAATGACCAACTCAATCACAGCAGCAAGACCGACGAGGGCTGGGGCTACGCCGTGTTCGGGCGCGTGGTGCAGGGCATGGACGTGGTGATGAAGATTGTCGCGGTCCAGACCGCCGATATCGGCCCGCACGAGAAAGTGCCAGTGAAGGATGTGGTGATCAGGAAGGTTGAAGTGATCAAGTAACCGCACAATGCGCGGTTACTTGTCATTGTGACCGCCACGGATGGCGGAAATGCTGAAAACGCAGGAGCAGTTTTCAGCCGAGCGTGAGGATGCTTCTGTCATTGCGAGCACAGCGAAGCAATCTCCCAAACTCTGGAACGCCCTTCGGGCGCAATGAAAGCTTACTTGCAGGTGGCTGACCCGCGGCAGGTTACCTTCTTTTGTTCCGGCCAAAAGAAGGTAACCCAAGAAAAGGCCGCCCCCGATGCCGCGCTTCTCTTGCGCTCCGCGGCTTTGGGACCCACGCTGTCCCACGCGACTCCTGTCGCGGGGGACAGTCGCCCACGTCCTGTGGGCGACCCTTCGGGCGCATTCCCAAAGCCTTTCGGTGCTCAGGTGCGGCATAGGGGGTTGAACGTCAAACCCAACCAACCCATCCAGCGCAATTCGCTGCGCTCATTGCGCCCTACGGGCTACGTCGTCTTCACGGCTCGTTTCAGATCGACCCAAGGGAATATACAAATCCACACCCATCGGCACGCAGGGGTCGATCATGACGATGGCTTGTATGTTTATTGCTTTTACCGGCTTTTACGCTGCGCAGGACACTGGGGTTTCAACTGGCATGTTTTGCAATGTTTACCAGTCTTCGGCTCATAGCTTCTATCCTTGATGTCTTTAAAGACATTTTCAAGCATTTGTTTGCTCTCCTCGATAAATGAGGAGCTACAAACAGCCGAGATTGAATTTTGCGGAGAAAAGACTGGGACGATTTCAACGCATTGAATGTTATGTGCGTTCTGCGCAACCATACCCAGGACACCTGACCTTACCTGTAATTCATACTGTAACTGCTGATCTGGTTTGACTTCGGCGGATGTTTTCCATTCCTTCAATACAACGACCCCTTTCCGCGTTTCTACAAGCGCATCGATCACCCCCTCGACTTGTCCTGAAGTTCCTTGGACATATCTGTAGTGCTTTTCAATTGCGAGGGGTTTTTCTGATGTACTGGAGATCCTCTGAACCAATTCCCGGTAGGCGCGCGACATTTTGGCTAAACTCTTTCCGGACAACTTCCGAAAAGGTGAATCACCGTCGGTAAGGCCTTTCTGGAAACACTGCTCTAGTGATCGAACATCATTTGGCATATTGGCTCGTAGATAATATTCCAGCGCCTTGTGCATTCTCGATCCCATGCTCTGGGGGTGTGACCAGTTGGGAAGGAACCTGCCCTCATGATATGCAGCAAATTTTAAAGGGCATTGTGCATAGAGATTAAGGTGCGTAGCCGCAACAATCGGTGGTGTAGTCGAAACCGACGGCGCCATTATTTTGGAATTAGAAGATTCTTTCTTGTTACAGCGAATCGGAACAAGGCCTGCACCAAAAGCAGATAATGTTTTGCGGGGCTTGACCGTGGTGTGAACAAGGATCAAAAGATCCCGCGCACGTGTCGCCCCAACATAAGCCAACCGAGAATCTTCCTTATTGGCTGGATTCGGAAACGACTGGGGACCACCCTTTCCCAATTTCATCAAGAGCACAATCGGGAACTCAAGGCCCTTAGCGGCGTGAATTGTCATTACCTGAATAGCATCAGGTCGACTTACAACCGCTGGTGTTACTGAAATATCTCGGTCTTGTGTGCTCTTCAGGGCTGGCCAAGCTTCTTTAAACGTGAAGGACTGCGGCGATAAAGTGCTATCCAATGCATTCGCGGCCGTAGCAAGAGGCCGCAATACCCGAATATTTTCAAAATCTCTTTTGCAGAGGGATTGAGAGAGCAAGCTTTTAACCTTTGGGTGATTGTATAAGCCCGATAAGGCTTTACCCGGTCGCCAATCCAGTGGTTCGCCAATAGTCTGTTTCATGGCGCGGTCTGCACGGGATGACTGGAATTGCACTTTTAATTTATTGGCCAGCGCTTTTTCCTTAATTTCCTTAATCGTCTTGCTACTTAAGTTCCGCGAGAGGATTGCAATATCAGTAGGTTTCAGATTTTTATTAGAGCTAAGTATTGTTCTGGCAAAGAACAGAGCCTTATCAAGGGTTCCTGTGTAGATATGTGCTCCGATGCCGTGGCTATTTTCCTTGCGGTGGGATCGCAGCAGTTTTAACATTCCTTCACGTTTGAGGCTTGGAACCCTTTTACCGAGAAATCTGTAGGCGGTGTTCAATATAGGTTGAGTCGATCGGAAATTATCCGTTAAGTAATACTTCTTCGCTCGTGTTTTTCTTATGAACCAAAGCATGTTGTCTGTGCCTGCGCCGCGCCACTCATAAATTTGCTGGCAGGGATCGCCAACTACCCACATGTTGAGTCGCTTGCCTGAAAGCAGCATAAGTATTTCAGCCTGTGTACGGCTGGTATCTTGAAACTCATCAACTAGCATCATATCGAACCTAGAAGTGAACTCGTTGGTCAGCTTCTTGTGGTGCTTTAAGCAGTGCAGAAAATTTCTGCTCAACGTGTCATGGTCGATTCCTCCCAGCTCTTTGAGTTTCTCAATGTACTGTTTGTGCGCTTGCCGTAGCTCCCGAAGAGTGGGTATTTTGAAGTCGAAGTAAAAGCCGAAACGGTCTCCCATCTCATTCATTCTGTCGCGAATTTCTCGTTGGATTTTCCGCTTCTTCTTTCCTTGAGCGGCATTGGCATGGATGTATTTTTCTAGCAGACCAAGAATGCCTGCCTTATCTGCGGTGACGATCCAAGAGAATCTCGAATAAGCAGTAGCCTGGCCAAAAGTCTCCCAAGCGCATTGCAGGAGAAGTACTCGCTGCTCGGCTTCGCTGATTAGCCGTGCAGTGGGCATTAGTTCTCGATGCATTGCCTGCTGTGCAAACTCCCAGTTGAGAGCATCTATAGTGGAAATTCGCAGTTTCTGAGCACGTTCGCCAAGGCGCTCGTAAGTCCGGTTATACAACTCAGCTGTAGCTTTGCGCGTGAACGTTGTTACAAGTATGCGGCTAGGATCAATGTCGCGTTCTTCCACTAAATGAAATATACGTTCGGTGAGCGTGGTGGTCTTGCCTGTACCTGCACCAGCAATTACGCAGCCGGCCCCCTTCTTATGGGAGACTGCTCTTAATTGCTCTTCAGTCAAAGATTTCACAGCGTGGGAATGGGCTGGAGTATTTTTTCTGCTTCTAGTCTAACTGAGCATCAAGAATTAACGCAGCAGTTATGGTTAATTCCCCACCATAGGGTGTGTCGGCGCACCTCCGAGGCGGATTTTGATGTGGAGGGATGTACGAATGCCTGGCCCACACAGCACGTAGGGCGCAATGAGCGCAGCGAATTGCGCCGTATGGGTTTGACGTTCAACCCCCTATGCCGCGCCTGAGCACCGCAAGGCTTTGGGAATACGCCCCGCAGGGGTCGCCCACAGGACGTGGGCGACTGTCCCCCGCGACAGGAGTC
>CAKKRZ010000069.1 GCA_919902925.1 Acidiferrobacterales bacterium
GCGTCACAATAAGGAAAGCCCCGGCCACGCACAAGCACCTCCACTTAACGCGTGCTAACATGGCGGGCATGAAGGACATTTTACGCGTCGGTCTGGTCCAGCAGCATTGCAGCGAAGACCGCGCCGTCAACCTCGAAGCCTCCATTGCCGGCATCCGCGAGGCGGCCCGGCAGGGCGCCCAGCTGGTTTGCCTTCAAGAGCTGCACACCGGGATGTATTTCTGCCAGACCGAGGACACCAAGCGCTTCGATCAAGCCGAGGCGATTCCCGGCCCGACCACCGATGAACTCGGCAAGATCGCCAATGAACTCGGGATCGTCATCGTCGCTTCGATTTTTGAGCGGCGGGCGGCCGGGCTCTACCACAACACCGCCGTCGTCATCGAGCGCGATGGTCGCCTCGCCGGCCGCTACCGCAAGATGCACATCCCGGACGATCCGGGCTTCCACGAAAAGTTTTATTTCACGCCCGGCGATCTCGGCTTCGCACCCATCGCCACCAGCGCCGGCGTACTTGGCGTGCTGGTCTGCTGGGATCAATGGTATCCAGAGGCGGCGCGACTCATGGCCCTGCACGGCGCCGAGCTGCTGATCTATCCGACAGCCATTGGCTGGGATCCGCGCGATGACGCTGACGAGAAATCGCGCCAGCGCGACGCCTGGATCACGATCCAGCGTGCGCATGCGATCGCCAACGGTCTGCCGGTCGTGGTCTGCAACCGCACCGGTCATGAACCCGACCCGGCCGGCGGCGCCGGCATCGAATTCTGGGGATCGAGCTTCATCGCCGGGCCCCAGGGTGAGCTGCTCGCACAAGCGGCCAACGATCTGCCCGCCGTCCTGGTCGGCGATATCAATCGCCGGCGCAGCGAAACCATTCGCCGCATCTGGCCGTTCCTGCGCGACCGGCGCATCGATGCCTACAGCGACCTGTTAAAGCGATACGGCCAGTAATCGCCCGTCTCCGGCCGCCAACAACCCCGGAGTCTCCCGCACATGCATCACATTCATATCCGCCAGTCCGCCGATCTGCTACACGCGATTCTGACCGACACGCTGCCCGCCGACGTGCAGATGGAACGGTATTTCCGCGCGCACCGCGAGATGGGAATGCGCGATCGCGGCGAAGTCGCGGGAACGGTCTATGCCTGCCTGCGCGAAAAACGCCTGCTGGAACACCTCTGTCAGGGCGGCGACTTTCTCTGCCTGACGGCGGCCGACCGGCTGCGTCAAGGCATCAGCGCACGGGCCATCGGCGACCTGGGCGAGATTGACCTGGGGGCGCTCACCGAACGCGTCCGCACGCTCAAACCCGAATCCCTGCCCCTGGCGGTGCGCTACAGTCTGCCCGACTGGCTGGCCGACAGCCTTGTCGCCCAACATGGTGCGGAGGAAACCGGGCAACTGGCGCAAGCCCTGAATCGGCAGGCGCCGGTGGACCTGCGCGTCAACACCCTGCTGGCCACCCGCGACGAAGTGCGCGCCAAGCTGGCGGAAGAAGGATATGACTGCGAACGGACACCGTACTCGTCAATCGGATTGCGTCGCGCCACGCGCGAACCGCTGTTCCGGACGGCTGCCTTCAAGGCCGGGCTGTTCGAAGTTCAGGACGAAGGCAGTCAGCTGTTGTCGATAATGCTGGAGCCGAAGCGCCAGGAACAGATCGTTGATTTCTGCGCCGGTGCCGGCGGCAAGACACTGGCCATCGGCCAGCTCACAGCGAATACGGGTAGCGTCTATGCCTTCGATATCTCGGCGAAACGGCTGGAGCGCCTCAAGCCACGCCTGCGCCGCTCCGGATTGCAGAACGTGCGCACCGCCGTGATCCGCCACGAACGCGACGATCGCGTGCGCCGGCTGGCGGGTAAGATCGATCGCGTGCTGGTGGACGCACCCTGTTCCGGCACCGGCACGTTGCGGCGCAACCCCGACATCAAGTGGCGCACCATCGACCTGCCGGCACTGGTCGCGGACCAGAAAAATATTCTGGAAGCGGCGGCGTCACTGGTGAAACCCGGCGGCCGCCTGGTCTATGCCACGTGCAGCCTGATGCGGGAAGAGAACGAGGAAGTGGCGGCGGACTTCCAGCAACGCCATCCGCAATTCAGGACCGTGCCGGCCAATGACGTGCTGACCCGGCGACACATTGCCCTGACCATGCCCGACAACTACCTGCGCCTGTCCCCGCACCGCCACGGCACCGACGGATTTTTTGCCGCGATCTTCGATCGCGGGACTTGATTCATCATTCGGCTCCGGACTCGATCGCCCGCAACAGCGCGGCCACGATCTCGGGATCGAACTGCGTGCCGGCGCCGGCGCGCAGTTCGGCCATGGCTTCCTCGGGCTTCATGCCCTTGTGCCCCAAGTCGGAAGTCATGGAGCCGTAGGCGTCGGCCGTGGCGAGCACCCGTGCCAAATAGGGCGTGTCCTCGCCTTTGAGGCCGTCCGGATAACCGCTGCCATCGAAGCGCTCGTGGTGGTGGCGCACCAGGGGCGCGAGGTGTTTGAGCGCCGGGACCTGTTCGAGCCAATCGGCCGCGATCGCCGAATGCCGCCGTACCTGCGCCCATTCCTCTTCGGTCAGCTTCGCGGTCTTGTTGAGGATGGCGTCGGGAACCGCCGCCATGCCGATATCGTGCAACCGGCTCGCCAGTTTGAGCGCCTCGGTATCGTCCGCGGACAGCCGCAGCGACTGCGCGAGCTGGAGCGCGGCCTGCTCGACCAGGTCCGTATGTTTGCGGAAGAACACCCCCTTGGCCGACACCGCCGTGACGATTGGACGGACATTGTCCAGGCTTTCGTTGAGCAGTGCGACGATGCAGCCGGGGTCCTGCTCGATGCGCGCTTTCAGCGTCTCGCGGTACAGCAGCACGCGGTTGCGGCCCGCCTCCTTGGCGACATACAGCGCCTGGTCGGCGCTCTCCAGCACCTGCCGTGGGTTGTCGGCGCAATTTGGAAAGCACGACACGCCGATGCTGACCGTAATCCCGATTTCGCGGCCGTCCGGCAACTGGAACGGCGTCGCGGCCACCGCGCGGCGCACGCGCTCGGCGACCGGCTTGGCGGTCCCGCCGCTGATCTCCGGCAGGATCACCGTGAATTCCTCGCCGCCGTAACGCGCAATGATGTCCACGTCGCGAAATTGCTTTTTGAAAATCCCGGCCAGGGCCTTGAGCACGGCGTCTCCGGCCGGGTGGCCGTAGTCGTCGTTGACGCGCTTGAAGTGATCGATATCGATCATCAAGACCGCAAACGGTTTGGCGTAGCGCCGCGCCCGCTGGTGCTCGTCCGCCAGGCGCGCGTCGAACTCGCGCCGGTTGTAGAGCCCGGTGAGCGCGTCGGTGCGCGCCTCGCCGGCCAGGTGCTCATGCAGGCGCCGGTTCTCAATTGCCTCCGCCGCCAGCCGCGCGAAGGTGGTCAGCAGTTCGATCTCCGCCGGCGTGAAGCTGTCGCGGTCGGTGCGGTAGAAGTAGATCACGCCCAGACGGTTGGCGTGGCTGGTGAGCGGCAGGCAGATGAAACATCTGATGCCTTCATCATGCGTCAGCTTGCTCAGCTTATGTTTGGTCTGCGGCTGGTCATTGCTCAAGATGTAAGTGCCAACCGCAGTAGTAGTAGTAGTAGTAGTAGTAGTA
>CAKKRZ010000070.1:0-3035 GCA_919902925.1 Acidiferrobacterales bacterium
CAAAAAAAGGCGGCCGCAGAGGTGTTTGCCTCTGCGACCGCTCTCTCCTCAGGCCCTTTTGTCAGGTCCTTGCGGTTAACTGCGTATTACCACTTGGTGCTCCAGGCAAGACCGATGACGTTCTGGTGCATTTTGATTTCTTCGGTACCGGAAGTGCCGCCGGTAAAAGTGTTGAAGATACTCGAACCACTCACCTTTTTCTCAGCTACGTAGGTATAGGCACCCGTAATCTCGGTGCTCTTGTCCGTCGCCAGGGTGAAACCAACAGAATAGTGGTTCGTCACCACGCCCGGAGCCAGGATGTTGAAGGTGACGTCCCTACCCGTGATCGGGTTGTCGGTACGATCAATGCCAGCGCGGATGGTCAACCGATCGCTATGTTGGTACTGCACACCGATCTTCCAAATGTCGATATCTCCCCAACCGAAACCACGTCCATTACTAGGCCCCAAAGATCCCGCAGTAGTTGCTCCAAAGTTCGTGCTCGGGTTGGAGACCGACTTTACGTCGGTGTAATTGATCTTCTGGTAATCGACACCGACGAGCGTTGTTGGGCTCACCTTGAAAGCGATTCCAAGGTTTAAGTTCGAGGGAATATCAAAATCACCTTGTTCGGCAAAAAGTCCAGCGTACTTGTCGAGCTTGCTCATCGCAATCTTCGTCGAGTAAGCCGCACCCAGTGACACCGTATCACTCATCCGCCCGTACCAACCGAAGCGCACGCCGAAACCAGTTGAGGTGTCATAGCCGTTGTTGGTGAGTTTGGTTGAGTCGGCAGAGAAGCCAGAAAAGGCCTGAAGACCTTCTGCCTTGAAACGCTGATAGGCCAGCAACGGCGATACACCCACAGAATGGTTTTCATTAATCTTATATGACCAAGTGGGGGCAATGATGAGTTGCATCAAATCAACGCCGAGACGTCCCGAACCGCAGAGCAGATTGTAAGGAGCGCCTCCTGCACCGGCGGGGTTGAAGTTTTGACATGTGCCGCCAGCTAAGGGAAGTGTGCCGCCTGGGTAGTCGGTGTTCATGCCACCGTTACCATAGACCGTGACACCGAACGACATATTCGGGCTCAACATGCGGTTATAACCAAATTCGGGAATTAAAAAACCCGTGCTGCCGCTGTCGACCGATCCATTCATGGTCGTGTCTGACGCCCCGGTTCGCGAGGCCGAACGCTCAGGATTGAACCAGCTCGCGCCGATGTCCATGCGGTTGCCGACCCACACCATGGTGGCCGGGTTATTGGCGCCGCCGAAGGTGTCGTGGGTCATCGCGGTCGATACACCACCCATGCCCGAAGCCTTCATGCCGTAGCCGTGCGCGAAATACCCATTGGTGGCGAACGCCGACGGCGCCGCCAGGGCCGCAGCCACGGCGATGCCCAGGGCGAGTTTCCTGCTGGAACGATTCATCATTTTCTCCTCTCTCAAAAAGCGGGTCTGACGACCCACGGTTGAACAACGGTTATCCCGAAAACCTTGTGCTGAGTTAGAGATGTACTCTCCTTATCTTCAGCTCCGTTTTGTTTTATTGGCGATCCGGGCCATGCGCTTGCACGCATGGGTACTCAGTATTCTCCTCTGTATGAAAATGTCAATATGTTCTGGTTTACTAATATACCCGGGTAGTCACCAGTCGCTTTGTTGGCAGGGAATTCGAGCCCTGCCCGGCTGTGGCCAGAAGTCGCCAACCGCTTTCGCGACCCCCAGAAAGCATCATGCCGGCACAAGGCCGGCATGATGTGGGCAAGAACGATCCCGGGGCGATCAGGTAAACAGACAGATGTCGGAATCGCCGGCGAAAGACAGGAACGCGGCCGCTCCGGCGTAGTCGATGCCGTCGATGAAGTCCGCGGTCTGCATGCCGAACAGGTCGACGGTCATCTGGCAGGCGATCATCTTGACCTCAGCTTCCAGGCAAAGCGAACGCAACTCGGCGATGCTGGCGACACCCTTGTCGCGGATGGTCTTCTTCATCAACACCGTGGCCAGCGACTCGAACCCCGGCACGCCGGCCTGGATGAGGTTCGGGATGTTCCAGTTGATGCCCTTGAACCAGTTCGGCCCGAACGGCATCTTCATGGGCATCCCCGGATTGCCGAGCGGGCTGACCTTGAGGTTCAGGTCCTTGCGCAGCAGGTTAAGCCCATAGAAGGTGAAGAAGATCTCCACCTCATAGTCGAGGGCCGCGGCCGTGGACGCCAGGATCAGGGGCGGGTAACCCCAGTCGAGGGTTCCCTTGCTGGCGATGATCGCCATACGCTTTTTGGGCATTTCTCTCTCCTCGCAACATCAGTTGCGCAAGTTAACGAACGGTCGATGATATTTTTTATATGTAAAGCCTGCTGCCGTCGACGGGATCAGGCCTTCTTGAGCAGAAAAGTAAATTCGCCGTTGCCCTCGCCTGACTCCATCAGCGCGTTGCCGGTCTGCTTGGCAAACGCCTGGAAGTCCTTCACGGAACCCGGGTCGGTGGCAATGATCTTGAGCGTCTGACCGCTCGACATATCGCTGAGCGCCTTCTTTGCACGCAGGATGGGCAGCGGGCAGTTCAACCCGCGGGCATCCAGTTCTTTATCGGCCATGTATCCTCCTTACGGTTAATGGGAATAAACAAGGTTGTGAATCGGAAATGAAACGGGGTCTCGTGAGTTCCGGGAACTTTATATGGTCTGGTTCGATCAACTCCACGAATGATTCTCGGCTCACCGGCGTTATGGTGCAATGTTGCCACGATCGGGGTAGAGCCCGGAGGTCCGGGGACGTACCGGAAGCGGCAGCGCTAGCACCGGACCAGGGACTCACGGCATTCTGTCGACAGGTTGGCGGATCGGGCACCCCGCCCTGAACGCTCCTACCGACCGCCCCGACAACCATTAGTATATTAAGAATATCTAATTTGTATAGGCCATCCAGTGTCACCTTGAGAAATCATGAATCTGACCGCAGAAGTTTCGGTATACCCGGCCAAAAACCCCCAAACTTCACGTCCCTGCACCCCGCTGAAATGCCCGGAACCTCTCTGTACGA
>CAKKRZ010000070.1:3135-4830 GCA_919902925.1 Acidiferrobacterales bacterium
CCCCAAACTTCACGTCCCTGCACCCCGCTGAAATGCCCGGAACCTCTCTGTACGATATCGGTATGATGTGCCGCCAACGCCCCGGCTCCGGCCTCGCGGCCGGCGCCGTTTACGGATCATGATCTTGAAAAACCCCCTGCGCACGGCCTGTTTGCTCCTGGGCGCGACCGCTTACCTGGCGGTCGGCGTCCCGCCGCTGCGGGCCGACACGGTCGCCCTGCCCGAGCTCGGCGATGCCTCGGCCGCCACCCTGTCACCCGCCCAGGAACGGCAGATCGGCGAAGATTTCATGCGCCGGGCACGGCGCGGCCTGGCCATCGTCGACGATCCACTGCTCAGCGAATACATCCAGTCGCTCGGGCTACGACTGGTCGCGGCCAGCGACGGCCCCACGCAACGTTTTCGATTCTTTTTGATCCAGGACTCGACCATCAATGCCTTCGCCGTGCCGGGCGGTTTCATCGGCGTGAACACCGGTCTGCTGCTGGCCGTGCACAACGAGGCGGAACTCGCCTCGGTGCTCGCCCACGAAACCGCACACATCACCCAGCGCCACATCCCGCGGCTGATCGCCGAATCGGAACGCGTGAGCCTGCCGGCCATGGCGGCCATCCTGGCCTCGATCCTGATCGCCGGCAGCGGACGCTCGGGCGGCGAGGCCGGTATCGCCCTCACCACCGCTGCGCTGGCCCAGCGCGGGCTGAACTACACCCGCGCCTTCGAGGAAGAAGCGGATCGCGTCGGCATCGGCATCCTGGCCCGCAGCGGCTTCGATCCCGGCGCCATGCCGTCGTTCTTCGAACGATTGCAGAGCTTGAACCGGCACAACGACACCAGCCTGCCGGAGTTCCTGCGCACACACCCGGTGACCAGCAACCGCATCGCCGATGCGCGCAACCTGGCGACCCGCCACCCCGCCCGTGCGCGCACTGACAGCAGCGAGTTTCACCACGCCCGCGCGCGCCTGCGTGCCTTCGCGCCGGGAACGATCAGCGAAATCGTGCGCGACTTCCGCGAAAACCTCGCCCAGAAAAAATTCGCCGACCTCGGCGCGGAACGGTATGGGTACGCCTATGCCCTGCTGCGCGCCGGCGATCTGGCGCGTGCGCGCGAGATGGCGGGGCAGCTGGTCCAACAGTCCCCGCGCCACCTCGCCTATCGCATCTTGCAGGCCGATATTGAAATGGCCGCTAACCGCTACCGCGAGGCGCTGGACATTTTCCGGCTGGCGCAGCGTTTGCATCCGGAGTCGGCGGCGCTCACGCGCTATCACGCGGCGGCACTGCTCAAGGCCAAGCGCCCGGGCGAGGCGTATGCGTTGCTGAAACCGCTCATCCGGAAGGGCATCGACGATCCGTCGCTCTACCGCATGTTCGGCACGGCCGCCGGCGAACTCGGCCGCGGGCCCGAGGCCCACCAGGCGCTGGCCGAGGATCGCTATCTGAGCGGCGACCTGGCGGGTGCGATCCAGCAACTGCAAATCGCCGCGCGCCAGGCCGGCGACAACTTTTATCTGATCTCCAGCATCGAGGCGCGCATCGCCGCCATCCGCGACGAACTGACGTTGCAACGGAAGAACCCCTGACGGGGCGTTCACCCCGAGATCGACCAGGGTCGATCGGAACGGTCGCGACCGCCAATATATTAGTCTTTGCTAATATTTTCCCGGCCCCTGAATTTCCGGGGGTTTCACGA
>CAKKRZ010000070.1:4930-6681 GCA_919902925.1 Acidiferrobacterales bacterium
CATGCCGCCGTTTGGCCGGTACGATATCCTGGGCAAGGATGAGATCACCCAGCTGGTGGAATTCCTGCTCACCATCTAATAAATAACTGTTCCGATTTCCAACTTTGATTCAATTACATCTGGAGAAACACCCGTGACTAACCTGCACCGCCGCACTTTCCTGAAAGCCACCCTGGCCACCGCCACGGTCGGCCTGGTTGCCGCCGCCGGGCTGCTCAAGCCCACCCGCGTGCTGGCCGCCGACTGGCCGTCCGCCGCCTTCGAGTCCAAGAACCTGGACGAGGCCATCAAGGGCCTGTATCGCGTCAGCGAGCGCAGCGCCTCGGGCTCGATTGCCATCAACGCCCAGCCGCTGGCCGAGATCGGCAACAACGTGCCGTTCACCGTCTCCACCAGCCTGCCCAACGTCGACTCGCTGGCGGTGTTCGTGGAGAAGAACGACCGTCCGCTGGTGGCCAGCCTGAACCTGAAGGGTGCTGCCGGTCACTTCTCCCTGCGCATGAAGATGGCCCGCACCTCCGACGTGCACGTCGTCTGCCGGGCCGGCGGCAAGCTGTACACCGCCAAACAGAACATCAAAGTCACCGTGGGCGGTTGCGGCGGTTAACCCCAACCCTACCCCCGACACACTGAGGAATTGAGACATGGCTACGAAAATACGCATTAAGCAGGCTGACGGCGGTCATGAAGTACTGGCCCTGGTCGAACACCCGATGGACACCGGCCAGCAGAAGAAAGATGGCGTACTGATTCCGGCTAACTGGATCCAGAAGATGAGCTTCTCCCTGAACGGCAAGGAAGTCGCGGTCGCCGATCTCGGCGTGGCGGTGTCTGCCGATCCGCTCATCAGCGTCATGATCAAGGGCGCCAAGACCGGCGATACCGTGAAGGTGAACTGGTCCGATAACCTGGGCAAGACCGGTTCGGCCGAGAAAAAGGTCGGCTAGGTTCGCGCCTGCATTGACCGCGCCGCGGGCGCCCTTGCCGGGGCGCCCGCGGCTTCTACATAAGAAACCGCTGGAGGAGAAAAGCATGAAAAAAACACTACTACTGCTGGCTGCGTTCGGGGTGCTGGGTATCGGGACCACGACCGTGCACGCCGATCCGAAGTCGGATCTGGCCAATTTCCGCGCCTTCTTCAAGGCCAAGTTCCCGACCCTGAAGGACGAAGACTACGCCCACGGCCTCTATACCCTGCCGGGTATGCAGGTCTACAAGGCGCAATGGCAGGCGATCAACGAGTTCCCGCCCTATGAACTGGGTCTCGGCAAGGGCGAAGAGATGTGGAAGAAACCGTTCGCCAACGGCAAGACCTTCGCCAGCTGCTTCCCGAACGGCGGCGTCAAGATCGCCCAGCACTACCCGAAATGGGACAAGGCCAAACAGGAAATCCGCACCGCGGAAATGGATTTGCTCGACTGCATGAAGGCGAACGAGCCGGCCATGGCCGAACAGTTCAAGGACTTGGACAAGGACAATAAGGCACGCGTGTCGCTGGCCAATCTGACTGCCTACCTGTACTCGCTGTCGAAGGGCGAGCAAGTCAGCCCGGCGGTGGACTTCAACGATCCGGGCGCGCGCAAGGCCTACGAGGCCGGCAAAAAATACTTCTGGCAGAAACGCGGCCAGCTGAATTTCTCCTGCGGCGACTGCCACTGGTCCAATGCCGGCAAGAACCTGGGCGGCAACCAGCCGTTGTCCGCGGCCCTGGGCCACCCGGTCGGCTGGCCGGCCTTCCGCCCCGTGTGGGG
>CAKKRZ010000071.1 GCA_919902925.1 Acidiferrobacterales bacterium
ACTTATTCCCATCGAACGCCTGCGGCGCGCGCGCCTGGCCGCCTATGCCATGGGTGCCAGCATCCTGATCTTCGGCCTGGTCGATTCGCTGTGGGGGGCACGGCTGGGCCTGATCGCCATCGGCATCTGCGGCGGATTGTTTATGGTGCCGGTCAACGCCGCTCTGCAGGAGATCGGCCATCGCAGCATCGGCAGCGGCGGGGCGGTGGCCTTGCAGAATTTTTTCGAGAACCTGGCCATGCTCGCTGCGGTCGGCGGTTTTGCGCTGGCCAGTTGGCTCGGTGCCAGTCCGGTCCCGGCGATCGTCACCGTCGGCGTGCTGGTGCTGATCGCTACCTTCATCGTCTCGTGGCATCTGCCACCGGATCCTTCCACCCCCCGCGCCGGCGACAGCGACCGGCCGGTCACCTGATTACCCGCGGAGGAAACACGTCATGGCAGCCCCCCAACAGCGCACCCACCATTACCTCGCCCGTTTGCTGGAACGTTTCGGGATGGAGGAGCTGGCCGAGCGGCTCAGGCCAAAACCCGAGGTGCCGGGCAACGCGATTCCGCGCAATCCCTATCTCACCACCCAGGCGATCGAAGCGCGCTGGAAGCGCATGAATGCCTCTTCCGCCTGTCGCGAAAATCTGCTCGACGCCCAGACCGTCGCCCAGATGAATGTCTACGAACGCAACATCGAGAATTTTATCGGCACCGTAAAGTTGCCGGTGGGTATCGCCGGCCCGCTGCGCGTGAATGGCCTGCATGCCCAGGGCGACTACCTGGTGCCGCTCGCGACCTCCGAGGCGGCGCTGGTGGCTTCCTACAGCCGCGGCGCCAGCCTGTTGACCAAGGCCGGCGGCTGCACCGCCATGTTGCTCAACGAAGGCGTGACCCGCGCGCCCGGTTTCGCCTTCCGCGACCTGATCGAGGCCGGCCGCTTCGCGGTCTGGGCGACGGAGAATATGGAAGCCTTCCGCGAGGTGGCCGCGTCCACCACCCGGCACGGCCGCCTGCAGGACATGCGCCTGACCATCGAGGGCAACCATGTCTATCTGGGCTTCGATTACCTGACCGGTGATGCCTCGGGCCAGAACATGGTCACGATCGCCACCGATGCCGTGTGCCAGCACATCCTCGAGCACACGCCGGTGAAACCGCAGTACTCGTTCGTCGAGGCCAATCTGTCGGGCGACAAGAAGGCGAGCGCCCAGTCGTTCCTGTCGGTGCGCGGCAAGAAGGTGAGCGCCGAGGTGCGCCTGCCCGGCGAGCTGGTCACGAAAATGCTGCACACCACCTCGCAGCGCATGGTCGACTACTGGCGCATGTCGGCCATGGGCGGCGTGCTGAGCGGCACGATCGGCGTGCAGGGGCACTATGCCAACGGACTCGCGGCGCTCTACATCGCCTGCGGCCAGGACGCCGCCTGCGTGTCGGAGTCGGCGGTGGGCGTGACGCGTTTCGAACTCGGCGACGACGGATCGTTGTACGCCGCGGTCACGATGCCCAACCTGATCGTCGGCACGGTCGGCGGCGGCACCGGG
The DNA here is from genome assembly GCA_919902925.1 of Acidiferrobacterales bacterium. Taxonomy (GTDB): domain Bacteria; phylum Pseudomonadota; class Gammaproteobacteria; order Acidiferrobacterales; family Sulfurifustaceae; genus CAKKRZ01. The sequence continues at coordinate 1,530 of CAKKRZ010000071.1, forward strand.
CTGCCGAGCCAGCGCGCCTGTCTGGAATTGCTCGGGCTGGCCGGGCCGGGCAACGCCCAGGCGCTGGCCGAGGTGTGCGCGGCGCTGTCACTGGCCGGCGAGCTGTCCATCATCGGCGCGCTGGCGGCCGGACACTTCACGCGCGCCCATCGCCAACTGGCGCGCGGCACCAAGGCATGACCACCGCCATGACCAATTTACTGACCGGCAACCGCTGGTGGATCTACCAGCGCGAGCGTTTCCCGCTCGTGGCGCACGGTCCATTGATTTTCGCTTTCAGCTTCTCGGCGGTAAGTTTCTCGGCGTTGTTGCGTGGTCATGACGGCTGGCCGGCCGGGCCGTCGCTGGCCGTGGCGTTCCTGACCTCGCTGTTGTTCTTCCTGCAGCTGCGCATCGCCGACGAATTCAAGGATGCCGGCGAGGATGCGAAATACCGTCCCTACCGTCCGGTGCCGCGCGGGCTGGTGCGTCTGCGCGAACTGGGCGTGATCGGCGTGGCCGGCGCACTGGTGCAACTGATGCTGGCGTGGTGGCTGTACGCGCCGCTGCTGATACTGCTCGCCGTCACCTGGCTGTACCTGGCGTTGATGAGCCACGAATTTTTTGCGCGCGATTGGCTGAAGGCGCGCCCGGTGACGTATCTGTGGACGCACATGCTGATCATGCCGTTGATCGACCTGTACGCCACCGCCTGCGACTGGCTGCTGCAGGGGCAGACGCCGCCGGCGGGATTGCACTGGTTCCTGATCGTGAGCTTCTTCAACGGCATCGTCATCGAGATCGGCCGCAAGCTGCGCGCGCCCGAGGCCGAGGAGCGCGGTGTCGAGACCTACACCGTGTTGTGGGGACGGGCGCGCGCCGTTACCGCCTGGTTGGCGGCCCTGACCGTGACCGGTGTGTTCGCGGTGATCGCGGCGCAACGCATCGGCTGGCACTGGCCGATGGCCGCGCTGCTCAGCGTGCCGCTGGGTTACGCGCTGTGGCTGGGCGTGACGTTCGTGCGTGAGCCGACCACGGTTCGTGGCCAGCGGCTCGAACTGCTGTCCGGTGTCTGGACGCTGGTGTTGTATCTCGGCCTCGGCGCCGCGCCGATGTTGTGGCGCGCCCTGGCGGGAGGCTGACATGCGTTATCTCGTCTATTCGGCTGATGACATCACCGGCATCGAACTCGGCGGCAAGGCCGGGGCCCTGCATGCACTGGCGGCGCACGAACTGCCGGTGCCGCCCTGGTTCGTGATTCGTCCGGAAGCGTTTTGGGCGAGCCTCGATCCTTCCTTGCGCACGGTGCTGGAAACAGCCGGCCGTGATGTCACCGGCGAGCTGGCTTCGCTGGCGCCGACGGCGGAGGTCGAGGCCGAACTGCGCGCGGCGCTCCGGCAACTGGCGCCGAACGGCGAACGGCTGGCGGTGCGCTCCTCGGCGGCCGGCGAAGACAGCAGCGGCGAATCGTTTGCCGGCCAGCTGGAGAGCTGGCTGTTCGTGTCGCCCGGCGACGTGGCGCGACGGGTGGCCGATGTCTGGCGCTCGGGATTCAGCGAGCGCGTGCTGACCTATCGCCGTGAACGCCGGTTAGGCGGCGCGCCGCCGGCGCCGGCCGTGCTGATCCAGCGCATGGTCAATCCGCAGGCGGCCGGTGTCGCCTTCAGCGCCGATCCGGTCAGCGGCCGGCGCGGAATCGCCGTGGTCGGCGCCGTCTATGGCGTCGGTTCGGGGCTGGTGTCCGGGGATTGCGACGCCGATACCTATTATGTCGACCGGGCGGGGTCCGTGATCGAACGCCGTCTCGTCCGCAAGCTTCATGCCCACCGCCCGGACCCGGCCTCCCCGGATGGGGTCTCGCGCCGCCTGGTCGAGGAGGGGCTGGCCGATGCGTCGGTGCTCAACGACGAGCAGGTGCGCGCGGTCGCGCGTCTGGCGCGCGACTGTGCCCGGCACTTCGGGCGTCCCCAGGATATCGAATGGGCCATCGCCGAAGGCCGGCTGGTGCTGCTGCAATCGCGGCCGATCACTTCGCTTGCCGACCTGCCCGATCCGGAGGGCGTGCTCAACCTCTGGGACAACAGCAATATCGCCGAGAGCTACCGGGGCGTGACCACGCCCATGACGTTCTCGTTCGCGCGCCGTGCCTACGAATCGGTCTACCGCGAATTCTGCCGCCTGCTCCAGGTGCCGGAACACGCCATCGCCGCGCACGACACGGTGTTCGCCAACATGCTCGGCCTGATTCACGGGCAGGTGTATTACAACCTGCTCAACTGGTATCGCGTGCTCATGCTGTTGCCCGGCTACCAGATGAACCGCCACTTCATGGAACAGATGATGGGCGTGCGCGAAGCGCTGCCCGACGAGCTGCTCGCGACCCAGGCGCCGGTCACGTGGCTCGATCGCGGGCGCGACGGCCTGCGTCTGTTGCGCACCGTGGGCGGCCTGATCGCGAGCCACTGGCGCCTGCCGCGCCAGATCCGCCGGTTTCACGCGCGGCTCGACGTCGCCCTGGGCGATCCGCAGCCCGCGCTCGCCGATCAGCGGCCCGATGAGCTGGCCGGGTATTACCGCGAGCTCGAACGCCAGTTGCTGACCCGCTGGGATGCGCCGCTGGTCAACGACTTCTTCGCCATGATCCATTACGGCGTGTTGCGCCGGCTCTGCCAGAAATGGTGCGGCGACGCCGATGGCACCCTGCAGAACGACCTGCTGTGCGCCGAGGGCGGCATGATCAGCGCCGAACCGGCGCGCCGGATCCGCGCGCTGGCGGAGATCGCCGCGCGTGACCCCGCGCTCGTGCGGGTGCTGACCGGGGGCGCGGTGCGCGAGATCGAACCGGCCCTGAACACCAACCCGGCGCTCGCCGCTGGCGTGCGCGGCTATCTCGACCGCTTCGGCGACCGTTGTCTGGAGGAGCTCAAGCTCGAAAGCGCCACGCTCGAGGACGACCCCCTGCCGTTCTACCGCTCGATCGGCCATTTCGCCGAGCGCCTGCAGCGCCAACCCGTGCCGGACGGGGAAGGGCAGGAGCGCGAGCGGCGCCGGGCGGCGGAGACGCGCGTGACGGAGGCCCTCAGCGGCCATTCCGTGCGGCGCGTGTTTTTCCGCTGGGTGCTGAAACATTGCCGCGCGCGTGTGCGCGATCGCGAAAACCTGCGCTTCGAACGCACGCGCCTGTTTGGCCGCGTGCGCCGCGTGCTGGTCGAGCTCGGCCGGCGTCTGCACGCGCTCGATCGGCTCGCCCACCCGCGCGACATTTTTTATCTGGAACTCGATGAGGTGCTGGCGTTCGTGGACGGCACCGCCAGCACCACCAACCTGATGGCGCTGGTGGCGCTGCGCGAGGCCGAGTTCAGCGGTTATCGCGACGCCGATCCGCTGCCGGGGCGTTTCGAGACGCGCGGCCCGGTCGGCCACGGTCAGGCCTTCCGCTCCACGGTGGCGGAGACTATTCCAACGGGCGACAGCCTGTCCGGCACCGGCTGCTGTCCCGGCGTGGTGCGCGGACCGGTGCGGGTGATCATCGACCCGCGCGGCGCGCAATTGAAGAGCGGTGAAATCCTGGTGGCGGAACGCACCGATCCGGGCTGGATCATGCTGTTCCCCGCCGCCGCCGGCCTGCTGGTCGAGCACGGCAGCCTGCTGTCGCACTCGGCCATCGTGTCGCGCGAGATGGGGCTGCCGTCGGTGGTGGGGCTGGCCGGCATCACCCGCTGGCTGAAGGACGGCGACTGGATTGAAATGAACGGCAGTACCGGGCGGGTGACCCGGATTGCGCCCCCGGGAGAAACGACATGAGCACCGAAGTGGCACAACGCGCCGATTTTTCACGCATCCGTTACGCCCAGTGCTGGGAGGATGCCGATATTCTGGTCGAGGCGCTCGACCCGAAACCCGGGCAGGTGTGCCTGTCGATCGCCTCGGCCGGCGACAATGCGTTCGCGCTGCTGTCGCGCGCGCCGGCACGCGTGATCGCGCTCGATCTCAATCCCGCGCAACTCGCCTGCCTGGAACTGCGCGTCGCGGCCTACCGCTCGCTCAAGCATGGCGAGCTGCTGGAACTGATCGGTTCGGTGCCGAGCCTGCGGCGCGACGGTCTTTACCAGCGCTGCCGCCGGGCGCTGTCAACGGAAGTGCGCGCCTTCTGGGACGCGCACCCGGGCGAGATCGCGCGCGGCATCGGCGGCGCCGGCAAGTTCGAGCACTACTTCGCGGTGTTTCGCCGTTTCGTGTTGCCGCTTGTGCACACCCGCGCCCGGGTCACCCGGCTGTTGCGCGGTGGCGAACACGACGAACGCAACCGTTTCTATCGCGAAACCTGGAACAGCCTGCGCTGGCGGTTGCTGTTCCGGGTGTTTTTCTCGCGCTTCATGATGGGCCGCCTTGGACGCGACCCGAGTTTCTTCCGCTATGTCGAAGGCAGCGTCGCCACGCGCATCTTTGCGCGCGCCCAGCACGCGCTCACCGAACTCGATCCGGCCGAAAATCCCTACCTGCAATGGATCCTGACCGGCCAGCACCAGACGGCGCTGCCGTTCGCGCTGCGCGCCGAGAACTTCGACAAGATCCGCCATCACCTCGACCGGCTGGAGTGGCGGTTGATGCCGCTCGAGGATTTTCTGGCCGAGGCCGGCCCGCGCGCCATCGATCACTTCAATTTGAGCGACATTTTCGAATACATGTCGCCCGACAATTACCACGCGCTGCTGGCGCGGCTGGTGACGGCCGGCCGCCCGGGCGGGCGTCTGGCCTACTGGAACATGCTGGCGCCGCGTTCGCGGCCGGAGTCCATGGCCGGCCAGCTGCGTCCGCTCGACGATCTCGCCGCCCGCCTGCACGAGCAGGACAAGGCGTTTTTCTACAGCCGTTTCGTGGTCGAGGAGATCAGCGCGTGATCCATCCGCTCATCGGCATGGCGCTGGTGCTGGCCGGACTCGGCGGCCTGCTGGCGACCGCCACCATGCTGCGCCAGCGCCAATGGCTGTCGGCGGAACTCGCCCGCAAGCTGGTGCACATCGGCATGGGCGTGCTGACCCTGTCCTTTCCCTGGCTGTTTCGCGAATCCTGGCCGGTGATCGCGCTGGCGGCGCTGGCCGTGGCCACGCTGCTGGTGGTGCGGTTGTTGCCATCGTGGCGACAGCGCGTCGGTGGCGCGCTGCACGACGTGGCGCGCCAGTCGCTCGGCGAAATCTATTTCCCGCTGTCGGTGGCCATCGTGTTTGTATTCGCGCGCGGCGAGCCGATGCTGTTCGTGGTGCCGATCCTGATCCTGACGTTTGCCGATGCGGTCGCGGCGCTGGTGGGCGTGCGCTACGGCGCGGCGCACTACACGACCCTGGAAGGGCGCAAGAGCACCGAAGGTTCGGTGGCCTTTTTTGTCGTGGCCTTCCTGAGTGCCCATGTGCCGCTGTTGCTGTTCACCGATGTCGGGCGCGCCGAGAGCCTGTTGATCGGGCTGACGCTGGGGCTGCTGGTCATGTTGCTGGAGGCGATCGCCTGGCGCGGACTGGACAATCTGTTCATTCCGCTCGGCGGGTTCGTGCTGCTCAAGGCCTATCTGGTCATGGGTGTTGCCGATCTCGCCGCGCGCCTGGGCGTCACCGTGGCGCTGGTGGTGTTCGTGCTCGGCTGGCGCGGCCGCACCATCCTGAATGACAGCGCGTTGCTGGCGGCGGCGCTCGCCGGTTATGCCAGTTGGGCGCTGGGCGGCTGGCAGTGGCTGGCGATGCCGATGGCCCTGTTCATCGTATACCTCCTGTTGCTCACGCCGCGCCGGGTGTTCGGCGCGGAGCGCGTGCATGACGTGCGCGCGGTGGTCAGCGCCACGCTCCCGGGGCTGACTTGGCTGTTTCTCGCCGGTAGCCCGGTGCTCACAGATTATTTTTATCTCGCCACCTTGGCCTATGCCGCTTTCCTCGGCATGTCGACCCTGGCCTGGGCCGAGCAGCGTTTCCCGGGCACGCCCGCGCCGCTCAGGATGGCGGGGGCATCGCTGGCCGGCGGCCTGCTGCTTCCGCTGTACTGGGAGATCGACGGACCGTCCGTGGCGGGCGCATGGCTGGTGTTGTCGGGTATCGGCCTGACGGCGCTGGCGGTGGTGGTGTTCCGCGCGTGGCAACCGGCGGTGCACGATTGTCCGGGCGATAGCGCGCGCTGGTGGCGGCAGGGCGGTATCGCGTTTCTGGTCTCGACGGCGGGCGTGATCCCGCTCGCCTGGGTGAAGTAGACGAGTTACGGCCATGTCCAATCGCTTGCGGGCCACATATGTGCTTGGGAATGAATTTCGCGATCAACGAGGCCATGACCGTGCTGGCGCGCTGTCTGGCCCACATCCGTGTCGAGCCCGTGGCGGGCGCCGCGCCGGTGGTGCCGCTCGCGGGCGTGACCCTGCGACCGCGCGATGGCTTGCCCTTGCGTTTCCACTGGCGTGACTGAGGCGGAACGGACAACCTGATATGCACCGGTTTCAATCCCTGCAACACGCGGATGACTGGCAGCCGTACCGGGATTCGGTTTTATTGCGCGATGTCGATCCCGCGGCGCTGCTCCGTCAGCGGCCGGATGAATCCTGGCTGGCGCTGGACGCGCGCGGCGCGCCGGCGGCGCGTGCGTCGCTGTGGTGGAGCGAGGCACCGGCGCTCGCCGGCGAGCGCCTGGGCGCGATCGGGCACTACGGGGCGGTGGATGCGGAGTCCGCGGCCGCGCTCCTGCATCACCTGAGCGCGCGCCTGCGCGCGCGCCAGTGCACACTCGCCGTCGGCCCGATGGATGGCAACACTTGGCGTCGCTACCGCTTCGTCACCGAGCGCGGTCATGCCCCGCCGTTTTTTCTGGAGCCCGAAAACCCGGCCGAATACCCGCAACACTTCCGGGACGCCGGTTTTCAGGTGCTGGCGAGTTACTATTCCTCGGTCAACGAGGATCTGGCGGTCGAAGACGGGCGCGTCGGGCGCGCCCGCGAGCGCCTCGGCGCGCAGGGCATCACGCTGCGTTCGTTGCGACCGGATGATTTCGAGAATGAGCTTGACCGGTTGTACGACCTGTCGGTCGTGGCGTTCCGGGACAACTATCTCTATACGCCGATTTCGCGCGAGGAATTCGTGGCCCAGTATCGGCAGGTCAAACCGTTGCTGGTACCCGGCCTGGTGTGTCTGGCCGAGGCCGACGGCGAGACGGTCGGTTACGGTTTTTGCCTGCCGGATATTTCGCAGCAGCAGCGCGGCGAGCCGGTCGATACCGCCATCGTCAAGACGGTCGCGGTGCTGCCGGGCCGCCGTCAGGCCGGGCTCGGCGCCTGGCTGGTGGCGGACGTGCAGCAGCGCGCCCGCGCGCTTGGTTTCCGGCGCGCGATTCACGCGCTCATGCACGAATCCAACCGCTCGCGCAACATCAGCCGGCACACGGCGCAGAGCATGCGCGGCTATAGCCTGTTCGCGAAACGGCTGGCGCGGGAGGAAACGTGAATCTCGTCACGCTCTTGCAGCAGCAGGCACGGACTCGGCCGGACGCGGCGGCCCTGATCGAAGGCCGCGGACGGGCGCGTCGCGTCACCACCTTCGCGGATCTGGAGCGTCGTTCGCAAAACGCCGCCGCGCGTCTGCGCGCGGCCGGCCTGCGACCCGGACAACCGGTGCTGATCTTCCAGCCGATGTCGGCCGGGCTGTACGTGGCCCTGGTCGCGGTCTTTCGCCTCGGGGCCGTGGCCATGTTTCTCGATCCCTCCGCGGGGCGCGCGCATCTGGCGCGTTGTTGTACATTGTCCCCGCCGGTCGCGTTGCTGGCCAGCCCGCGCGCGTTATGGCTGCGCCTGATCTCGCCGTCCCTGCGACGCATCCCGCGACATTTTCGTCTCGGCGGGTGGGCGCCTTGGGCGCCACCGCTGGAGATAAGTATTCCTTCCGTCGCGCAGACGATTGTAGATGTCGATTCGTCGGCGCCGGCCCTGTTGACGTTCACCAGCGGCAGCACCGGCGAGCCCAAGGCGGCGATGCGCAGCCACGGTTTTCTCATTGCCCAATACCAGGCGCTGGCGGAGAGTCTGGCGCTGGCTCCCGGACAGATCGATCTCGCCACGTTGCCGATCTTTGTGCTGGCCAACCTGGCGGCTGGAGTCACCAGCGTCATCCCGGCCGCCGATCTCCGCCGCCCCGGCGCGATCAAGGCAGAACCGGTGGTCGAACAACTGCGCGCCGAAGGCGCCACGCGCTCGGCGGCCTCGCCGGCATTCTATGAGCGGCTGTTGGCCGAGGTTGGCGACGAGCCGCGCGCGCTGGCGCCGTTATCCGGTATCTACACGGGCGGCGCGCCGGTTTTTCCGCGCTTGCTGGAGCGCCTGTCCGTTTCGGTGGCGTCGGGTGGCCGGGCGGTGGCGGTGTACGGTTCAACCGAGGCCGAGCCCATCGCCCACATCGCCTGGGACGAGATATCGCCGGCGGATCGCGAGGCCATGCGCGCGGGCAAGGGGTTGCTGGCCGGTCCTCCGGTGCCGCAGATTGAACTGCGCATCGTGCCGGATCGTTGGGGGACGGTGCTCGGTCCCTGGAGCGGCGCGGAGTTCGCCCACCAGTGGCTGCCGGCCGGCGTCGGCGGCGAGATCGTGGTCAGCGGCGATCATGTGCTGCCGGGCTATCTCGGCGGTCGCGGCGACGCGGAAACAAAATTCTCCGTCGACGATCGTCGCTGGCATCGCACCGGCGACGCGGGCTGGCTCGATGCCCAGGGACGGTTGTGGCTGCTCGGCCGCTGCGCGGCGCGCATCGAAGACCGGCGCGGCGTGCTCTATCCGTTTGCGGCCGAGTGCGCTGCTCAGGAAGTGCACGGTGTGCGGCGGGCGGCGCTGTTGGCGGTTGGGAAAGAACGCTGGCTCGCCATCGAAGCGGTTCCAGGCGGCCAACCCGATCCATCCGCCCTGGCGTCGATCACGCAGGCCAGCGATATCGACAGGACCGTGGTGGTGAGAGCAATCCCCGTCGATGCCCGGCATAATGCCAAGGTCGATTATCCCGCGCTGCGCCGACTGCTGGGCGGCCGACGGCCGGAGCGGAAGTAATCCGGATTTTCAAGGAGCAACACAGATGATCAGCCGACGCAAGTTTCTGTGGTTAACCGCTGGCACCGCCGCCGGTGCGGCCGCCTGGTATTACTGGCCGGACGAGGGCTTCTGGAATCCGTGCCCGTCGGCGACGTTGCCGCGCCCGCTGGCCGAGCACGAGGTCATGCGCGCGGCCTGGGACGGCATCGATCCGTTGCAGGTCTGGGACGGGCACGTGCATCTGGCCGGTACCGGCGACAGCGGCAGCGGCATGTGGGCGTCGCCGAAGATGGATACGCTGCGCCATCCGTTGCAATGGTTGCAGAAGAAGTTCTACCTGAACGCCAGTTGTACCGAGCGGCCCGGCGAGACCGATCGGGATTACGTCGGTCGCCTGCTCGCACTGCTGGAGGATTTTCGGCCCGGCCCCAAGCTGCTGTTGCTGGCCTTCGATTGGGCGCACGACTCCGCCGGTCTGCGCCGTGAGGACCTGTCGGCCTTCTACGCCCCGAACGAGTACGCCGCGGCGCTGGCGCAGAAACATCCGCAGTTCGAATGGATCGCCTCCATCCATCCCTATCGCCCCGACGCGCTCGAGGCGCTGGACAAGGCGGCCGCCGCCGGCGCGCGCGCCGTCAAATGGTTGCCACCGGCCCAAGGCATGGACCCGGCCTCGCCGAAATGCGACAAGTTCTACGAGGCCATGGCCCGTCACGGCCTGCCGCTGCTGACCCACGCCGGCGCCGAGCAGGCCGTGGCCGGCGGCGAGACGGCGGGTTACGGCAACCCGCTCAAGCTGCGCCGGCCCATGGATCACGGTGTCACCGTGATCGTGGCGCACTGCGCCTCGCTGGGCAGTGGCACCGACCTCGACCGGGGACCGGGCGGGCCGTCGGTGTCGAACTTCGAGCTGTTCGCCCGACTCATGGACGAGGCGCGCTATGAGAAGCGTCTCTACGGCGAAATCTCCGCGGTCACGCAGGTCAACCGGGTCGGTGTGCCACTGCGAACGTTGATCGAGCGCAGTGAATGGCACGCACGGCTGTTGAATGGATCGGATTATCCACTGCCGGCGGTGATGCCGCTGTTTTCGCTCCAGCAGCTGACCGCGCAGCGCTACCTCAGCGCCGCCCAGGCAAAGGTGTTGTCGGACATCCGCCGCTATAACCCGCTGCTCTTCGATTTCGTGCTCAAGCGCACGTTGCGCGTGGGCCAGAAAGGTTTTGCCAAGGAAGTTTTTCACACCCGGCGCGCGTTCGATCGCGCCCCGGCCCCGCCGGCCGCGCCCGCGGCCCCATCACCCGTCCGGAGGAAATGACCCATGCCCGTCGTCGCCATCGTCCTCGGTATCCTGTGCGCCGCGCTGCTGCTGTCGGTCGAGGCCATCGCCGGTTTCCTGCGGCTGGGCAAGGCCTATGCCTGGTTGTTTGAACTGTCGCTGGGCGGGTTGCTCGGTTATCTCGTGTATGCCGTGGCGGCCACGCAGTCGCGTCTGCGTGCGTTGGAAAGTGGAGTGCTAAAACCGGCAACCGTGTCGTCTCCCGTCCGGCCGACGGCAGGGCCGGCCGCCACTGTACCGGTGCCGCCACCGGCCGTCGCGCCACCACCAGCCAAGGTGGCGGCTGCCGCCGCGCCAACGCCCAGGTCGGCGGCGCCGGCCGAACCACCGCGCTGGTGGACGGCCACGCGCGAATTCCTGTTTGGCGGCAACACCGCCGTGCGCATCGGCGTGGTGGTGCTGTTCTTCGGTGTCGCCTTTCTGCTCAAGTACGCGGCGGACCGGAATCTGTTCCCGGTCGAATTGCGTCTGACCACCGCCGCCCTCGGCGGGCTGGTGCTGCTGGTCTTCGGCTGGCGCCTGCGCCTGCGCTTGCCCGGCTATGCGCTCGCGTTGCAGGGCGGGGCGGTCGGCATCCTCTATCTGACGGTGTTCGCCGCGCTGCGGCTCTATCACCTGATTCCGCCGGTGCTCGCCTTCGGCCTGTTGGCGCTGGTGGCGGTGTTCTCGGCCGTGCTGGCGGTGGCGCAGAACGCGCGATCGCTGGCGGTGCTCGGCGCCGCCGGCGGTTTTCTCGCCCCGGTCCTGGCCTCGACCGGCGCCGGCCAACACGTGCTGCTGTTCAGTTATTACGCGTTGCTCAATGCCGGCATTCTGGCCATCGCCTGGTTCCGTGCCTGGCGCAGTCTCAACCTGCTCGGCTTCGTCTTCACCTTCGTGATCGGCGCGCTGTGGGGCCGCAAGTATTACCAGCCTGACTTGTTCGCCAGCACTGAACCGTTCCTGATTCTGTTCACGCTCATGTACATCGGCATCGCCGTGCTCTACGCGCTGCGCCAGCCGCTCAAGCTGACCGGGCTGGTCGATGGAACGCTGGTGTTCGGTGTGCCGCTCGTTGGTTTCACGCTGCAGGCTGTATTGCTGCGGCCGTACGAATTCGGGCTGGCCTGGAGTGCACTGGCGTTGGGCGGGCTCTACCTGTCCCTGGCGATGTTGTTATGGCGGCGGTTGGCGGAGAAGTCGCGCTTGCTCACCGAATCCTTCCTGGCGCTGGGTATCGGTTTTGCCACGCTGGCGGTGCCGCTGGCCTTCGACGGACGCTGGACGGCGGCGGCCTGGGCGCTCGAAGGCGCGGCGCTGCTGTGGGTGGGAGTGCGTCAACAGCAGCGGTTGGCGCGATGGGCCGGCGCCTTGCTGATTCTCGTATCGGGATTCTTTTATCTCCACGATGCGACGACAAATAATCCGTCCGCCCTGTTGACGCCGGTTCTGAACGGCCACTATCTGGGCGGCGCGCTGATTGCGATTGCGGCGCTGTTCGGATCGTGGACCTTGAACCGTCACCGCGAACGATTGGGTTCCCTGGACAAGGTCATCGCCGTCATGCTGTTTGTCTGGGGACTGTTGTGGTGGCTGGGCAGCGGCAGCGATGAAATCGAGCGTCACTTGATCCGCGCCACCCGCGCCGCGGCCAACGTCGGCTTGGTGGCGCTGACGGTGGTGCTGCTCGAGTTGCTCGGCCGGCGCTTTCGCTGGGCAATGGCCAGCCGGGTGGCACCGTGGGGTATCGTGGCGATGTTTCCGCTGCTGCTCGCGTTTTCCCTGTTGCGTGTCAGTCACCCGCTGGCGGACTACGGTTACCTGGCCTGGCCTGCTGCCTTCGCGATTCACTTCTGGGTGTTGCGTCGTGGCGAGACGCAGCGGCCGGCGGGTCTGGGCGTGGCGCACGCCATCGGCTGGTGGTGGCTGGCGCTGATCGCGGCGCTGGAGCTGCACTGGCAGATCGATCATCAGGTCGCGGCGGCGGGTACCTGGAGCGCGATCGCCTGGGCGCTGGTGCCGACCGCGCTGCTGTTGTGGACGGGCAGCGCGCCTTCGCAACGGCTATGGCCGTGGCGAACGCAGCCCGCCTATTTGACGCTGGGCTCGGCGCCGATCGCCGTGGCACTGGCACTGTGGGTGTTCATGGCTGCGCTCAGCCTGCGCGGCAGCGCCTGGCCGTTACCCTATGTTCCGCTGCTCAACCCGCTCGATGTGGCGCTGGCATTCGCGCTGTTCGCACTGTCGGCCTGGTTGCTGCGACTGCAACGGCATCATCCGGGGTCGGCCGACTCGCGCCGTGTCGTGACCATCGGGCTGGCGCTGCTCGCCTTCCTGTGGCTCAACAGTGCGCTGGTGCGCGCCTTCCATCACCTGGCCGGCGTGCCGTTCGAGTTCGAGGCGATCCTGCGTTCGCAACTCGTGCAGGCCGGTTTCTCGGTGTTCTGGAGCGTGCTGGCCCTGGCCACCATGGTGCTGGCCACCCGCCGCGGCTGGCGCGTCGTCTGGATCGCCGGCGCCGCGTTGCTCGGCGTAGTAGTGGTGAAACTGTTTCTCGTCGATCTCGCCAAGACCGCCACGCTCGCCCGCGTCGTGTCGTTCCTGAGTGTCGGCGTCCTGTTGCTGATCGTGGGTTATCTCTCGCCCGTGCCACCGCGCCGGGCCAAGGAGTCGGTATGAACTTGCGCGTATCCGTACTGTTGCTGTCTTGCCTGGCGCTGGCCCCGGTTCGCGCCGAGGCCCCGCTGACGCCCATGGATTTTTCCCAGGGCCATGAGTTGCAGGTGCAAGCGGGCCAGGCCTTGCACGAGTTGACCCTGCCGACGGCGATCCATCGCGGCGTGACGCGCGCCGATCTCGGCGACCTGCGCGTGTTCAACCGCGCGGGCCAGATTGTGCCGCACGCCTTGCGCGAATCGCCGCCGGAGGCGCGCGCGGCCGCGCGCCGGGTGCTGCCGCACTTCACGGTTGAGGCGCCGCCGGCCGGCGCGCGCGCCGATCTGTTCATGACCGTGCGCACGCGTCCGGATGGAACCATCGTCGACGTCCGCTCGCTCGGCCGCGGCCGGCCGGGGGCCGGCGGGACGGCGGCGCAGGTGATCGACGCCAGCCAGACGAAACAACCGCTCCACGCCCTTGAACTTGCCTGGGCGGCGCCGGCGGCTGGTTTCTTCACCAGCGTCGATGTCGAGGCGAGCGACGATCTCCAGCACTGGCGCCGCGTGAAGAGCCGCGCCCCGGTCGCGAGTCTCGAGCAGGGCGGCCACCGGCTGGAACAGCGGCGCATCGAGCTGGACGGCGTGCGTGCCAAGTACCTGCGTCTGCGCTGGGTCGAGGCCGGGGCGCCGACGCTCACCCGCGTCAGCGTCGAACTCGTGCCCGAGGTTCCGCCGCCGCGCCTGGATTGGGAACGGGTGAGCGCGAGCGCGGACGACACGGGCGGACTGCGTTTCGACTTGTCCGGCCCGTTGCGCGCGGAACGGCTGCGGATCGTGCCGCGCGAGCACAACTCGATTGCCCAGATCGAACTGCTGTCGCGCCCGGATGCCCGCACGCCGTGGCGCGTGCGCGGCACGGCGCTGATCTATCGCCTGACGGTCGAAGGTCGCACGATCGAGCAGCAGGAAGCGGCGGTCGCAGCCGGCACCGACCGCGAATGGTTGCTGCGCGTGGCCAATCGCGAGAGCGCCTTCGGCGGTCAACCGCCCACCATCGATGTCGGTTACCGGCCGGCGCAGCTGGTGTTCGTGGCCCGCGGCGAAGGCCCCTTCCTGCTGGCCTACGGCAGCGGCCGTGCCGGACCGGCCGCCCGGCCGCTCGAGGGTCTGTTGCTGGACATGGCCCGTGGCGATCAGAAGGCGGTTCCGGCCCGGGCCAGCCTGGGGGCCGTGAAAATGCTCGGTGGCCCGGATGCGTTGCGCGCCCCCATCAGCCCGCGGGACTGGAAGGTCATGGCCCTGTGGGCCGTGCTGGTCGCCGGGGTACTGCTGCTGGCCTGGATGGCCCATCGGCTGATCCGGCAGCTGTCGTCGGGCGGGCCGGGCGGGGCGGCGCCCCCGCCGGCGGCCGGATAGCGCTGGCGGAATAATGCGTTAGCGGCGGCCTGCCGCGGACTGGATAATTCGCGGTTAACAGTGATACGTATTTCCAGGGATGACCCATGGCCCGCACAGGTTTACTTGACTTTCCAGGCCCGGGTTGTAGTTTGGCGATTACGAACCGTAGACCCGTACAGCCCATTGGCACAGGGATCAAGGTGAGATGGATCCGTCCGCGTCGGTAACAAGAACAACCGCCGATACGTTGTTGCTCGGCATCGATGTCGGGTCCACCACGGCGAAATGCGTGGTCGTGGATACGCACTCGCTCGCGATCCTGTGGCAGCGCTACGAGCGCCACGAAACGCGCCAGGCGGAGAAGGTGGCGGAGATGCTGGCGGAGATCGAGGCGGCGTTTCCCGACGCCGGCCGGGCCCGGTTCCGTGCCTTCATTACCGGTTCCGGCGCGGGGCCGCTGGCCGAGCCCGTGGGCGCGCGTTTCGTGCAGGAGGTCAACGCGGTCACGCTCGCAGTCGAACGGCTGCACCCCGACGTCAACAGCGTCATCGAACTCGGTGGCCAGGACGCCAAGATCATTATCTTCAAGTTCAACCCCGAGACGGGCGCGCGCCAGGTCATCACCTCGATGAACGACAAGTGCGCCTCCGGCACCGGCGCGACCATCGACAAATGCCTGCTCAAGGTCGGGGTGCCCGCGGAGGCGACCGCGCGAATCCGTTTCGATCCCGGCAAGCTGCACCACGTGGCCGCCAAGTGCGGCGTGTTCGCCGAGACCGACATCGTCAATCTTATTAAAGCGGGCATTCCGGCCGAAGAAGTGCTGAACTCGCTCGCCGACGCGATCGTGATGCAGAACCTCTCGGTGCTGACGCGCGGCAATACCCTCGCCGCCAAGGTGCTGCTGCTCGGCGGACCGAATGCCTACCTGCCGTTTCTTCAGGAGTGCTGGCGGTTGCGCGTCCCCGAAACCTGGGCCGAGCGTGGCTACGCGCCGCCCGCGGCGGGGCCGGAAGGGCTCATCCTCGTCCCCGAAAACGCCCAGTACTACGCCGCCTACGGCGCGGTGGTCTTCGGTGTGCAGGAGGCGAAGGCGGGGGTCGCCTACCGCGGGCTCGCGCCGCTCACGGAGTTCATCCAGCACGGGCGCAAGGCCCGGCTCGGCACGAGCGCCGGTCCCGCGCTGCTCAAGCCGTCGGAGTCGCTTGAGACGTTCCGCCGCCGCTACTCGCCGCCGGTGTTCACGCCGGCGCGCGCCGAGCCGGGTGCGCGCATCCGCGGCTGGATCGGCCTCGACGGCGGTTCCACCAGCACCAAGGGGGTGCTGCTCGACGATGAAGGCACGGTGCTCGCCAAGGTCTATCAGCTTTCGCGCGGCAACCCGATCCAGGACGTCAAGGAGATCCTGGAACAGATTCGCCGCTACGCCACCGACCAGCGCTGTACGCTGGAGGTGCTCGGCGTTGGCGCCACCGGTTACGCCGCCGATGTGATCGAGAAGGCGACGCGTTGCGACGCCAACATCGTCGAGACCGTCGCGCACATGATGAGCGCCAAGCGTTACTGCGGCGGGGACATCGACGTCATCTGTGACGTCGGTGGGCAGGACATCAAGGTATTGTTCATGCAGGATGGCACAGTGAAGAATTTCCGCTTGTCGAACCAGTGCTCGGCCGGTAATGGCATGCTGTTGCAGGCGATGGCGCACCAGTTCGGCGTGGACGTACGCCAGTATGCCGAGGTCGCGTTCCGGGCTGAGCTCTCGCCCAGGTTCAGCTACGGCTGCGCGGTGTTTCTCGACACCGACCGCGTGAATTTCCAGAAGGAAGGTTTCACTCGCGAGGAGCTTTTTTCGGGGCTCGCACAGGTGTTGCCCAAGAACATCTGGCAGTACGTGGTGCAGATTCCGCGGCTCGCCGAGCTCGGGCGCAAGTTCGTGCTTCAGGGCGGGACGCAATACAACCTCGCCGCCGTCAAGGCACAGGTGGACTACATCGCGGCGCGCGTGCCGAATGCCGAAATCGTCGTGCACCCGCACTGCGGCGAGGCCGGGGCGATCGGGGCAGCGCTCGAGGCGGGTCGCGCGGTGCGCCGCCGCGGCCACTCGACCTTCATCGGCCTCGACAGGGCCATCGACCTGCACTACACCGCCCGCACCGACGAGACCACGCGCTGCACCTTCTGCGAGAACAACTGCTCGCGCACCTTCATCGACACCCTGATGCCGGAGGGCACGACCGCGCGCTACATTGCCGGCTTCTCGTGCGAGAAGGGTACCGTGGAATCCAAGGAGGCGGTGGTGGCGCTGCACAAGGAGCGCCAGCGCCTGAAGACGCTCTACCCGAACCTTGTTGACTACGAGGCCACCCTCGTGTTCCGTCACGTGTGGCAGCCGGCACCGATGCCGGAGGCGGGCGCGCCGTTCAACGACGTCGAGGTAACGCGCGGCTGGTTCGGCCTGGGCGGCGTGCGGTGCCGTCCGCGGCGTCGGGCGTTCCGGCGCTCGGCTGACGAGGCCGCGGTGCGACGCAAGACCCTGCGTATCGGAATCCCGCGCGTGCTCAGCGCCTACACGGTCGCGCCGTTCCTGCGCACCTACCTCGAGACGCTCGGTGTCGAGAGGCGCAACGTGGTGTTTTCCGACTATACCTCGGAGGAGCTGTGGCTCGCGGGTGGCAAGTATGGCTCGATTGATCCCTGTTACCCCTCGAAGGTCGCGCTCGCACACGTGCACCACCTGCTGCACGTGCAGCACGCACGCAAGGCGCTGCACTACGTCTGGTTCCCGTGCATCACCCACGTGCCAACCTTCGTTTCGCACGTCGCGGCGACGAGCTCCTGCCCGATCGTTGCCGGCAGCCCCATGGTTGCGGGCGCGGCCTTCACCAAGGAAAAGGATTTCTTCGCACAGACAGGTGTGGAGTTCGTGGATGCCGCGCTCAATTTCGACGACCGCGAGCTGCTCGCGCGCCAGATCTACGAGACCTGGGGTGCGCGCCTCGGGGTGACGGAGGACGAAAGCGACTTTGCCTGCGATCAGGGCTGGGAGGCGATGCGGCTCGTGGACCAGGATCTCGAGCGCCGTGGCCTCGAGATTCTCGTCAAGGCGGAACAGGAGAGCAGCGCGGTGCTGTTGTTGCTCGGACGTCCCTACCACAATGACCCCGGGCTCAACCACGAGGTGCTCGAGGAGTTCCAGTCGCTCGGCTACCCCGTGCTCTCGATCCGCTCGATCCCCAAGAACCCGGCCTTCCTCGAGCGTTTCTTCCGTGACGATCTGGCGCAGGGGCGGATCGCGGACGTATTCGACATCCGCGACGTTTGGCCCGAAAACTTCTCCACGAACTCGGCGCAGAAGGTGTGGGCGGCGAAGTTCGCCGCGCGCCACCCGAACGTCGCGGTGCTCGATCTGTCGAGCTTCAAGTGCGGTCACGATGCGCCGACCTATGGCATCGTCGACCGCGTCATCGCTGAGGCGAAGAAGCCATACTCGGCGTTGCACGATATCGACGCCAACAAGCCGGGTGGCTCGATCAAGATCCGCGTGAAGACCTACGCCTATGCGCTCGATCGCTACCGCCATCACCTCGCCGATTCCGCCGCGAGCCGTTCTGAACTCGATCGCGCAGTGCAGGCGAAACGCCATGAGCTCATGACGCGCCGTCAGGCGGCGCTCGAGCGTCGTGCCTGCGCCGGGAACCCGGCGCATGCGTTCGAGGAGGCATACAACGCGTACGTGGACGAGACGCGCGTGGTGCACGCCAATTTCCGCCAGCACGCTCATGCCGAGGCCCCGGTGCCGGTGCGGTTCCACCGCAACCCGCTCGCGGCGCGCGACGAGCGCGCAGTGCGCGAGGCGCAGGCGATGCGCGAGGCAGTGGACGTGATTGAAGCGAATGAGGAGCACGAACGTAGACAGTGCACGGCGGATGAATAACCGGCTGCACCACGGTTGATGGCCGCATGCTGTCGGCAAAGGAGGAGCGATGAAAGGCGAATGCACGACGCTATTGACGGACGAGCGGCTTATTGATCTCGCGGAGGTCGAGGCCGAGCTCAGCGCCTTCGAGGCGCGTGAGCGCAAGCGGCTCGGGGTACCGGAGGTGGCCCGACAGTGGCACGACCCGCAACCGGGCCTCTTCACACACGCACAGCGCGCCCATACCACGGTGCTGGTCGGCGGTCTCACGATGCTGCACGATCGGCTGATCGAGGCCGCGCTCACCTCGCTCGGTTACCGCATCCGGGCGCTCGATTGCCCGGACAACGAGGCCATGCAGATTGGCAAGGAGTTCGGCAACCGCGGCCAGTGCAACCCAACCTATTTCACCGTCGGTAATCTCATCAAGCACCTCGCGCATCTGCGCGACGCGCAGGGGATGAGCGTTGAAGAGATTACCCGCAACTACCTGTTTGTCACCGCCGGGGGCTGCGGGCCGTGCCGCTTCGGCATGTACGCCACCGAATACCGCAAGGCGTTGCGCGACGCCGGTTTTCCTGATTTCCGGGTGCTGCTGTTCCAGCAGCAGGGTGGGTTGCGCCAAAGCGTGGCGGAGGCTGGACTCGCGCTCACACCGAAGTTCTTCATGGCACTTCTCAAGTGCATCGTCGCGGGTGATGTGATCAACGCGATGGGCTACCGTATCCGTCCCTATGAGATCGAGCCCGGCGCGACCGACGCCGCGATCGAGGAGTGCCGGATGATCGTCTCGGGGGCGCTGGCCAACCGCCGCAGCGTCCTGCGCGCGCTACGCCGCTGTCGTCGTGTGTTCGCGCGCGTCGCGGTCGACCGGCTGCGCATCAAGCCCAAGGTCGGTATCATCGGCGAGTTCTGGGCCATGACCACCGAGGGCGACGGCAACTACAGGCTGCAGCGCTTTCTCGAGGCTGAGGGCGCCGAGTGCGACATTCAAATGGTCACCACCTGGGCACTCTACAGCATCTGGGAAGTACAGTATGACACCCGCCAACGGATGCGCCTGCGCCGGCGCGACGTGCTGTCGGGCGGGCCGGCGCAGGACAGCTCGGTGCGCACGCTCGCATCATTGTGGCTCGTGGAACACGCGCTGCGTCTCTGGTTCCGCGTTTATGCGCGCTTGCTCGGGCTCGGGGGTTACAAGCTGCCGGACATGGGCGACCTCGCGCGCACCGGCCATGGCTTCTACGCGAACGAGCTGCGCGGCGGCGAGGGGCACATGGAGGTCGCGAAGCTCATCCAGTACGTCACGCACCGCAAGGCGCACCTGGTGGTGAGCGTCAAGCCCTTCGGCTGCATGCCCTCCTCGGGCGTGTCCGACGGGGTGCAATCGCTGGTGACGGCGCGCTATCCGGAGGCGAACTTCCTTGCGATCGAGACTTCCGGCGACGGCGCCGTGAATGTCCACAGCCGGGTACAGATGGCCCTGTTCAAGGCACGCGCCGGCGCCCAGGCCGAGTACGAACAGGCCCTGGCCGAGACCGGTTTGACAGGGGAGGCGGCCCGGCAGGAATACTCACGCCGCCGGCGCCTGTGTCACCCCCTGCATTATCCCCGTCATCGAACGGCCAGCACCGCCGCCAACGCCGTGTACGAACTGGCCAGTCGCAACTGAAAGCACGGCCTTCCCGGGGTCCCCGCCTCGTTCGGCGGGTTTTTGAGCCCCGGGACGATGGTGCACCGGCCGGGTAGGCCCGTTGAAGTAATGCGCCAGGGACGGCCTGCCGCTATAATCGTGCTTGCTTTGCAGCCCTTCGCCCCCATGCCCTGGGGGCGAAGTTTTTGGAGAATGCCCCATGCCGATCTACGAATATCGTTGTGAATCCTGCGGCCACCAGTTGGAGGCCATCCAGAAATTCAGCGACCCCGTCCTGAGCGAGTGTCCGTCCTGCGGCCAGGCCGGGCTCAAGAAGCTGTTGTCGGCGGCCGGGTTCCAGCTCAAGGGCAGCGGCTGGTATGCCACCGACTCCAAGGGTGGCGCCGGCAGCAAAAAAAGCGACGGCGATGCCGGCGGTTCTTCCGAGTCCGGCAGCCAGACACACGGCTGCGGCGGCGGTTCCTGCGGCGGCTGCGCGCACTGAGCCAGCCCGCCATGATGGCCGCCCTGCGCCGTTACCTGATTGCCGGGCTGCTCGTCTGGGTCCCGCTTGGCGTAACGATCCTCGTCATCAAGCTGTTCGTCGATCTCCTGGACGGCATCCTGGCGGTTCTGCCGGAGGCTTGGCAACCCGACCAACTGCTCGGCTTCCACATCCCGGGTCTGGGCATCGTGTTGGTCACGCTGTTCATGTTGCTGACCGGCATGGTGGTGCGCAATCTGTTCGGCCGCCAGCTGATCCGCCTGGGCGAACAACTGCTCGATCGCATTCCGCTGGTGCGCTCGATATACGGCGCGGTCAAGCAGATCACCGAAAGCCTGTTCAGCGGCAGCGGCAAGTCCTTTCGCAAGGTCGTGCTGGTCCGCTATCCGCACGCGTCCAGTTGGACGCTGGCCTTTCAGACCGGCGACGGTTTGCCCGAGGCGCGCGCCAAGACCGGGCGCCGGCTGGTCAGCGTGTTCGTGCCCACCACTCCCAACCCAACCTCCGGTTTTTTTCTGATGGTGCCGGAGGACGAGGTCATCGAACTCGACATGTCGATCGACGACGGCCTGAGAATGCTCCTGTCCGTCGGCGTCGTGGTGCCCGAGCCCAGGGGCGTCAAACCGCCAGTTCCCTGATCGTCTTCATCCCGTCATTCTCTCGAGCTTTCCATGCGCAGCCACTATTGCGGTGAAGTAAATGAATCGCACATCGGCCAGACCGTGACCCTGTGCGGTTGGGCCCATCGTCGCCGTGACCACGGCGGGGTGATTTTCGTCGACCTGCGCGATCGTGCCGGTCTGCTGCAGACGGTGTTCGATCCGGACCAGCGCGAGGCGTTCGCGCTCGCCGAGGGCGTGCGCAACGAATATGTGCTGCGCGTCACCGGCCAGGTGCGCCATCGTCCGCCCGGCACCGAGAATCCGCACCTGTCGACCGGCAAGGTGGAGGTGGCCGCCAGCGCGCTCGAAATCCTCAACCGGTCGGAGCCGCTGCCGTTCCAGCACGACGACAGCGAATTGTCCGAGCCGGTGCGCCTGCGCTACCGCTACCTCGATCTGCGCCGCGATGTCATGCAGCGCAACCTGCGCCTGCGCCATCGCGCGGTCAAGTCCCTGCGCGCCTTTCTGGAGCAGCAGGGTTTCACCGAGATCGAGACGCCGATACTGACCAAGTCGACGCCGGAGGGCGCGCGCGATTACCTGGTGCCGTCGCGCACCCACCCGGGCCGGTTCTTTGCCCTGCCGCAGTCGCCGCAGCTCTTCAAACAGCTGCTGATGATGTCCGGCTTCGAGCGCTACTACCAATTTGCGCGTTGTTTCCGCGACGAAGACCTGCGCGCCGACCGGCAACCGGAATTCACCCAGCTCGACATTGAAACCTCGTTTCTCGACGAGCAGGGCGTGATGTCCCTGATGGAAGCGATGATCCGGTCGCTGTTCCGGACGGTGCTGAACGTGGATCTGCCCGATCCGATCCCGCGCCTGTCCTACGCCGAGGCGATACGCCGCTTTGCTTCCGACAAGCCGGACCTGCGCAATCCGCTCGAACTGGTCGACGTCGCCGACCTGGTCAAGGGTTGCGAGTTCAAGGTCTTTGCCGGTCCGGCCGGCGATCCGGCTGGGCGTGTGGCGGCCTTGCGCGTGCCGAAGGGCGGCGAACTCACGCGCAGCCAGATCGACGAGTACACGGTTCATGTCGGCCTGTTTGGCGCCAAGGGGCTGGCGTATATCAAGGTCAACGACGCGGCCAAAGGGCGCGAGGGATTGCAGTCGCCGATCCTGAAGTTCCTCTCGGACCAGGCCATCGCCGGCATCATGGGCCGGACGGGCGCGCAGAACGGCGACCTCATCTTCTTCGGCGCCGACAAGGCCAGGGTGGTCAACGACGCCCTCGGCGCGTTGCGCCTGAAGCTCGGCACCGATCTGGCGCTGACCGTCAGCGGATGGAAGCCGCTGTGGGTGGTGGATTTCCCGATGTTCGAATTCGATGCCGAGGCCAAGCGATTTGTCGCGCTGCACCATCCGTTCACCGCGCCGCGCGCCGAGGATGAGGCGATGGTGGACAAGGACCCGGCCAATGTCCGGGCGCGTGCCTACGACATGGTGCTGAACGGCAGCGAGATCGGCGGCGGTTCGATCCGCATCCACCGCAGCGAACTGCAGTCGCGCGTGTTCTCCACCCTCGGTATCGAGGAACAGGAGGCCGGCGAGAAATTCGGTTTCCTGCTCGAGGCCCTGAAATTCGGCGCGCCACCGCACGGTGGCATCGCCTTTGGCATCGACCGCATCGCCGCGCTCATGGCCGGAGTCGATTCGATTCGCGAGGTCATCGCCTTCCCCAAGACCCAGAAGGCCTCTTGCCCATTGACCGATGCGCCGGGCCCGGTCAGCGAGGCGCAGCTGCGCGAGCTGTCCATCCGCGTGCGCCTGCCAGCCGCCGAGACCGCGGGTGAACCCGGCGGCAAGAAGCTTTAAACGCCCGGAGTCGGTGCTGGTGGTCGTCGCCACCCGCACCGGCCGTGTGCTGCTCATGCAGCGGCGCGACGACCCCGGCTTCTGGCAATCGGTGACCGGCAGCCTGCGCTGGGATGAACACAGCCCGATGGACGCCGCTGCGCGCGAACTGAGGGAAGAGACCGGGTTGTCGGCCGACGGACTGGCCGATCTGCACTGGGTGCAGCGTTTTCCGATCCTGCCGGTCTGGCGCTCGCGCTATGCCCCCGAAGTGCAGGAGAATGTCGAACACGCCTTTGCGCTGTGGCTGCCCGCGGAACGGTCCGTGACCCTCAACCCGGACGAACATCTGGCCTTCGGGTGGTTCGGTTTCGGCCAGGCGCTGACGAAAGCGAGCTCATGGAGCAACCGGCGTGTCATTGAACGTCTGGCCACCGGACCGACAACGGAGGGTTGATGGTGAACAAACAATTGATCTTCTGGCCCGTGGCGGTAATGGTGGTGCTGGTATTTCTGGTCTGGTGCCGGCTGTACTTCACCCGGGTGCGGGAGATGCGTGCCCGGCGTATTTCACCGCAGGCACTGGCCACGCGCGCCACGGCGCGCCGTCAACTCGTGGATTCACTTCCCGTCGTCGACAACTTCTCGAATCTGTTCGAACTGCCGGTATTGTTCTATATCGCCGCGATCCTGTTGTATGCCAGCGACCGGGTGGACGGGCTTTACCTGGCCCTGGCTTGGACGTTTGTCGCGTTGCGCTACGTGCACAGCGCGATCCACGTCACCTACAACCGCGTGATGCACCGCTTCCCGGTGTACGTGCTGGGCGCGATACCGCTGTGGGTGATGTGGGCGCGGCTGGTCGCGCAGTGGCTGGCCTGAGCGGACTCAGCTGGCCTCGCTGCGGCTTGTCGGTTGGCTGTCGGCCATCACCTGCTCGGCCAGGGCCGCCAGATTGACCTTGCCGGCGACAATCGCCAGATTGACCAGCGCCAGCGAGATTATCTGGGCGACGTCATCGGATTTTGACTTATCCGGATAGAGGATCGCCGCCCGCACCAGGTGACCGCAGCGTTCAGCCAGTTCATCGCGGTCGTGGCCCAGCGTGTCATCGGTGCCGGTCTCGCCCCAGGCGGTCAACGCCTCCAGTTCGCCCGAGGCGCGTTCTTCCTCTTCCTCGGTCTTGAGCAGGGCCTTGGCGGTCTCCGGGCTGCGGTCGGTTTCGTCCAGCCAGGACTGGGCCCAGCTTTTGAAGTCGCGGTCGGAACCCAGCGCCATGAACACTTGCAGGCCGAAGGCCAGTTTGTGTTCGAGCACCACGGTTGGAACCGGCCGGACTTCCTTGGTTACGGTGTAGGAAGACGGCTGGCGCGGGTCGGCTGACACTGTCCAGCAATTGACCTGAAACAGCCGCGCTTGTTCGGCGGGGAGGGAGCTGATCAGTGTGGCCAGCAGCGGCGTATCGCTGCCGCAGCCGACCAGTTTTGACATCAGGTCGAACTTCTGGCGTGTATCCTGGACCAGCTTGCCAGGTTGGAGTTTTGTGCCCAAGGCAGTGACGCCGTCGGCATCAGTCAGTACGTACTTTCTCATCGGACACCTCCTCAGGTAATCAGTATGCCTGACTGTCCCTGTCGTGAATGTTCACGGGATGTCCCTGTGGTGTCGGCGGGTAACCGATACTCATTATAGTAGTGCATCAGTCATGCCAATACTGTTATGGCAGTACGGATGTGAGACCCGGAAGGGTGGTGTTACACTGCCCGTGGTTTTGCGGAATTACCTGGATTAAACAATTTAAATCAGTGGGTTAAACGTACAGGACATGGCCGATTTTCCCGACGAATTGCCCAAGGCCGCAAGTTGATGCGCCAATCATATAAAGTGGCGCGCACCGTGCGCGCCCTCGGCTCACTCCCCTCTCCCTTTGGGAGAGGGGGCGGGGGTGAGGGCCGTAAGCAGTTACCGGAAACCCTCGGCACCCCTCACCCCATCCCTCTCCCAAAGGGAGAGGGGGAGTTGGTTCGCTGATGCGAATACTAGGAATCGATCCCGGATCACGGCTGACGGGCTTCGGCATCGTCAACGTTTTGCGCAACGGCCGCCTGCAGTATGTCGCCAGCGGCGTCGTGCGCGCTCCCAAGGGTGATCTGGCCGCGCGGCTGAAGAGTATCTACGACGGTGTGGCGGAACTGGTGGCGACCTATCAACCCACGGTGCTGGCCATCGAACGCGTGTTCGTCGCGCACAATCCCGACTCGGCACTCAAGCTCGGCCAGGCACGCGGCGCCGCCATTTGCGGGGCGCTGTCGGCCGAATTGTCGGTGGTGGAATATGCCGCACGCCAGATCAAGAGTGCGGTGGCCGGCCGCGGGTCGGCGGACAAACGCCAGATTCAGCACATGGTCAAGGTTCTGTTGTCCCTGCCGGCGACACCGACCGCCGACGCCGCCGATGCCCTGGCCTGCGCCATTTGTCATGCCCACCACGGGCTGGTGGGCGGTCTGCCGGGCAAGCGCCGCGGTCGCCACAGCCTGCGGCAGTTCGCGGAGGCAGTGGCGTGAGCCGCGGAGCGAGGCCCCGTGCGAAACATGGGGGCGACCGGCGAATCGCCACTAATTGCCGACGGAAAGGCGCAATGGGCCGGTGTGACATGTCGGAGGCAATGGCGTGATCGGCCGGCTCAAGGGCACGCTGTTGCGCAAAGAACCGCCGGCGCTGCTGGTGGACGTGGGCGGCGTCGGCTACGAACTTGAGGCGCCGATGACCACCTTTTACGATCTGCCGGCGGTCGGCGAAACCGTCACGCTGCATACCCACCAAGTGGTGCGCGAGGATGCACACCTGTTGTATGGCTTCGTGCGCGAGGACCAGCGCCAGTTGTTCCGCGCACTGCTCAAGGTTACCGGGATCGGCCCGCGCATTGCCCTGGCCGTGCTCTCGGGGATGAGCGCCGATGATCTGGCCCTGGCGGTGGCCGGCGAAGATATTGCCCGGTTGTCGCGTGTGCCCGGGATCGGCCGCAAGACCGCCGAGCGGCTGGTGTTGGAGCTGCGCGACAAGATCACCGCGCCGACCGGTGTCCCGACGACCGCGCCCGGTGGGCCGACGGACCCGGCCGGCGAGGCCGTGAGTGCGCTGATTGCACTCGGGTACAAACCAAACGAGGCCGCGCGCGCCGTGCGCGTGGCCCAGGTTCAGGGGGCTTCCGCCGAGGACATCATTCGTCAGGCCCTGAAGAGCATGGCCGGATGATCAAGGAGGCTTTCAACCCTTTCCTCTCCTGCTGGCGCGGGAGAGGGGGAGTAGGACACAATCCATATATATGATCGAGACGGATCGACTGGTCACGGCCAAGGCCGTGGAAATCGCCGAGGTCAGCGCGGAGGTGAAGCGTCTCCGGCCGCTGAAGCTTGACGAGTACGTCGGCCAGCAGCCGATCCGCCAGCAGCTGGAGGTCTACATCGCCGCCGCCCGCGCCCGCCGCGAGGCGCTCGACCATGTCCTGTTGTTCGGACCGCCCGGACTTGGCAAGACCACGCTGGCGCACATCGTCGCCCATGAGCTCGGGGTGGGGTTGCGCAGTACCGCCGGTCCGGTGCTGGAGCGTGCCGGCGATCTGGCCGCCATCCTCACCAACCTGCAGCCGCACGACGTGCTGTTTATCGACGAGATTCATCGCCTCAACCCCGTGGTCGAGGAGATTCTGTACCCGGCCCTGGAAGACTATCAGCTCGATATCATCATCGGCGAAGGGCCGGCGGCGCGTTCGATCAAGCTGGAACTGCCACCCTTCACCCTGGTCGGGGCCACGACCCGCGCCGGCCTGCTGACCTCGCCGCTGCGCGACCGCTTCGGCATTGTGCTGCGACTGGAGTTCTATCACCCCGAGGAACTGGCCCGCATCGTGCACCGCTCGGCCGGTATCCTCGGCGTGCACATCGAGGCGGGCGGCATCGATGCCATCGCTCGCCGCTCGCGCGGCACGCCGCGCATCGCCAACCGTCTCCTGCGCCGTGCGCGCGACTACGCCGAGGTCAAGGGCGGCGGGGTGCTGACCGGCAGGAACGTCGACGCGGCGCTGAAGATGCTCGAGGTGGACACGCGCGGTTTCGACATCCTCGACCGGAAAATGTTGCTGGCCCTGATCGAGCGTTTCGCCGGCGGACCCGTCGGCATCGACAGCCTGGCGGCCGCCATCGGCGAGGAGCGCGGCACCATCGAGGACGTGATCGAGCCGTATCTGATCCAGAGCGGCTTTCTCGCCCGCACGCCGCGCGGGCGCGTCGCCACCGAGGCGGCGTGGCTGCATTTCGGACTGACCGCGCCCGCGACCGCCAGTCAGCGCGACATCTTCAACGCCGAACGTTGACCCTTTCCCGCCGCGCGTGACGTTACCGACTGCAACCGATCCGGCCGCCGAGTTCCATCTGCCGGTGCGTGTTTATTACGAGGATTCCGACGCGGGAGGAGTGGTGTACTACGCCAACTATCTGCGCTTCATGGAGCGGGCGCGCACCGAATGGCTGCGCGCGCTCGGCCTGGAGCAGGACGAACTTTCCCGCGACCCCGGGGTCGTATTCGCGGTGCGCGCCTGTACCCTGGAATTCCGCAAACCCGCCCGTTTCAACGATCTGCTGGCCGTGACGGTGCGCGTCGCCCACCGTGGCGGCGCCAGCCTGACCTTCGCGCAGCAGGTACGGCGTGAAGGCGAGGTGCTGTGCGAGGGCGAGGTGCGCATCGCCTGTCTGGATGCGCAGCGTTTTACCCCGCGTCCGTTGCCGCCGGCGCTGATCGACCGGCTGCCGCCGGAGACCGCATGATGCCGACGGTCTCTCCCGAGAGCATGAGTCTGCTCACGATGGTCTGGAAGGCCAGCCTGCCGGTGCAACTGGTCATGTTGCTGCTCGTGACCGCCTCGTTCGTGTCGTGGGCCATGATCTTTCGCAAGTGGTGGGCGCTCAAGGCGGCCGAGCGCCAGGCGCGGCGTTTCGAAGAGCGCTTCTGGTCCGGCACCAACCTGAACCAGCTCTATACCGAGCTGGCGCGCCAGGATGACAACGACGGCATGGCGGCCATTTTCATCGAAGGATTCCGCGAATACCGGCGCCTGAGCGGACAGGGCGATATCGAATCCGCCGATCTGCTCGACGGCGTGCAACGCGCCATGCGCGTGGCGCTGTCGCGCGAGACCGATGAACTGGAGATGCACCTGTCGTTTCTGGCCACGGTCGGGTCGACCAGTCCCTACGTGGGCCTGTTCGGCACCGTGTGGGGCATCATGAACTCGTTCCGCTCGTTGTCGACGCTGGCCGATGCCACCCAGGGTATCGCCGAGGCGCTGCTGGCCACCGCCATGGGCCTGTTCGCGGCCATCCCGGCGGTGATCGCCTATAACCGCTACTCCAACCAGGCCGAACGGCTGATGACGCGCTACGAGAACTTCTCGCAGGAGTTTGCCAGCGTCCTGCAACGCCAGGCGGTGGCGCGCCGGCCATGATGCGCCATCGCCATCGCCGCCGGCGCCTGATGAGCGAGATCAACGTCGTGCCGCTCATCGACGTGATGCTGGTGCTGCTGGTGGTGTTCATGATTACCGCCCCGATGCTGGCGCAGAGCGTGAAGGTGGAGCTGCCGCGGGTTGCCGCCGGTCCGGCCGATAGCTCCGATCGGGAGACCATCATCGTGACGGTTGACCGTCAAGGCGTGTATTTTCTCAATGACCGGCGCGTCAGTGAGTCGGCCCTGAAGCGCGAGGTGGCCGAGCGCCTGGCCCGGCGTCGTGACACCCCGGTGCACGTGCGTGGGGACCGGCAAGTGCCGTACGGCGCGGTGGTGCGGGTCATGGCCCTGCTGAAGGACGCGGGCGCACCGGGCGTGGGCCTGATTACGTTACCGGATGCAGCGGCGGATCGTCGTGGCCGCCCACCGGAAAAGCGCTGAACCCGGCGCGCTGACGGCCGGCGGCCGGCGGCCGGCGGCGGTGCGCCACGCCGGCTGGCGGCGGGCAATGCTGTACGCCCTGGCCGTGCACCTGTTGCTGCTGACGGTGTTGTTTGTCAGCCTGCGCTGGACGACACGCCCCGGCGACGAACAGACCATCATTTCGGCGACGCTGGTGGACGAGGGCGTGGGCACCGGCCGGCCGATCCCGGTGCCGGAACCGGCCAAGCCGCGCGAGCCGCCACGAGCCAAGGAACCGGACAAGGAATCGCGCCAGCAGGAACTTGAACGTCAGCGCCAGCAGAAGCAGGCGCAGGCGGAACAGCAGCGCCGGCGCGAAGTCGAGCGGCGTCAGCGCGAGGCGCGCGCCGATCTGGGTCGCCGGCTGGCAGCAGAGGAACAGGGCCGGGATGAAGCGGCCCGGGCGGCCCGCCGCAAGGCCAGTGCCGACAGCCACTTGTCGGTCATCGTGCGCGAGCTGATGCGTCGCTGGCACCGGCCGCCCGGATTGCCGAAGGGTTTGCGTTGTACAATGCGCGTGCGTCTGGGCCCGAACGGTGAGGTGTTGCAGGTGGTGGTGGTGAAGGGCAGCGGGAATTTTGTTTTCGACCAGTCGGTGGTGAATGCCCTGGAGAAGGCGCCCCTGCCGATGCCCGATGACAAGACGCTGGCGAACCTTTTTTTTCGTGAACTGACGTTTGTATTTGCCCCGGAGGATTGATGCGCAGTAGACGTGGAGTAGCCCTGTGGGTACTGGCGGCCGTCATGGCGGCGCTCGTGGCGCCGGCGCGCGCCATGTTGACCATCGAGATTACGCGCGGCGCCGAGACCGGCATCCCGGTGGCGGTGGCGCCATTCACCTGGCCCGGCCCGGGCCCGTTACCGCACGATGTCTCCGCGGTGGTGGCGGCCGACCTGGCCCGCAGTGGCCTGTTCAACGTGGTGGCCCGCGACCGCATCCAGGGCATTCCGGCCGATAACCGCAACCTGCCCTTCGATCGCTGGCGCGCGACCGAGGCCGAGGCGCTGGTGATCGGCAACGTCCAGAAACTCGCGAACGGGCGTTACCAGGTCGAGTTCCGGCTGTTCGATGTTATCCGCCGCACCCAGCTGGCCGGGTTCCGTTACACGGTTGGCCCCGAGCTGTTGCGGCGCACCGCCCACCAGATCAGCGATATCGTGCACGAGAAGCTGACCGGCCACCCGGGCGCCTTCAATACCCGTATCGCCTACATCACGCGCGAGCAGCCGGCCAGCGGCCCGCCGCGCTTTCTGCTGCGCGTCGCGGATGCCGACGGTTACGGTCCGCAGGAGATCGTCAACTCGATCGAACCGCTGCTGTCGCCGGCCTGGTCGCCGGACGGCAAGCAGCTGGCCTATGTGTCATTCGAGAAAAAACGCCCGATCTTGTACCTGCAGGATGTCGCCACCCGGCGCCGTGAGGTGCTCGCCGATTTCCAGGGCATCAACTCGGCACCGGCCTGGTCGCCGGACGGCAAGCGCCTGGCGCTGACCCTGTCGCGCGACGGCAATGCGGAGATCTACGTGCTCGATCTGGCCACGCGCGCGCTCACGCGCCTGACCAACGAGCCGGCCATCGACACCGAGCCGGCCTGGTCGCCGGACGGCCAGGCGATCGTGTTCACCTCCGACCGTTCCGGACAACCGCAGATTTACCGGGTGGCCGCCGCCGGCGGTACGCCGGAGCGCCTGACGTTCGAGGGCGATTACAACGCCCGTGCCTCCTACGCGCCGGACGGCAAGACCCTGACGCTGGTGAGCCGCCACAACGGCCGCTACCACATCGCCGTGCTGCAAGTCGACAACAAGTCCCTGCAGGTCCTGACCGACAGCGTGCTCGACGAGTCGCCCACCTATGCCCCGAACGGCCGCCTGATCCTGTATGCGACCGAGGTGCGTGGACGTGGCGTGCTCGCCTCGGTGTCGGCCGAGGGCCGCACGCGCCAGCTGTATCGTTTCGACCAGGGTGATGTGCGTGAGCCGGCCTGGTCTCCCTACAACCGTGAACTGCAATACAAGGAGTGATTGTCATGACGAGAAACACTGCTGTTCGTATCGTAACCCTGATCTCGGCGCTGTGGCTGGCCGGTTGCGCCACCGACAAGGGCGCCCCGCCGGTGGAAGACCCGGCCCAAACGCAGGGGGTCGGTACGCCCGGCCCGGTCGAGGGCGCGCCCCTGCCGGCCAAGGACAGCAAGGCCGACCTGCTGGCCAAGAAGCGCGTGCACTTCGCCTTCGATTCGAGCACCATTGATGAAGAATCGCGCGCCATCATCGAGGCCCACGCGGCGCACCTGAACGCCAACCCGCAGCTCAAGGTGAAGCTGGAAGGGCATTGCGACGAGCGCGGCACGCGCGAATACAATCTGGCCCTCGGCGAACGCCGCGCCAAAACGGTGGAACGCCTGTTGCGCGTGATGGGTGTCGCGGCCAACCGCATCACCACCAACACCTACGGCGAGGAAAAACCGCTCGATCCCGAGCACAACGAGTCGGCCTGGCGTCTGAACCGCCGCGTCGAACTCATCTACTGAGCCCGCCATGCGTCATCGCTTGACGGCATTGCTGTGGTCGGCTTTGCTCGTGACCGGCACGGCCACGGCCGAGCCGCCCGAGCGGCGCGGCGGCGATCGGGAGACCACTCCCGCCGCCGTCGCGTCGTCGCGCGAGACCGTGGTCGACCTGCTGTTGCAGGTCGACCGTCTGCAAACCGAACTGCGCCAGCTGCGCGGGCAGGTCGAGACCCAGGGACACGAGATCGAACGCCTGAAGGCGAAGAACCGCGACCTGACGGCCGATATCGACCGGCGCCTGCGTGAACTGGAGCAAGCGCGTGGCGGCACAGGCGCTGCCGCGCCCGCCGGCCGGCCGGCCGTATCCACGGCGGAGGAGCAGAAGGACTACGACCGTGCCTTTGCCCTGCTCAAGCAGGGGCAGTACGAACGTGCGGCCAAGGCCTTGCAGGCGTTCCTGGTCAAGTACCCGAACGGCGCGTTGGCCGCCAATGCCCGCTACTGGCTGGGCGAAAGCCACTACGTGATCAAGAATTTTCGCGAGGCGCTCGCGGATTTCCGGCGCGTCCTGAAGGATCATCCCGACAGCGACAAGGCGCCCGATGCGCAGCTGAAGATCGGCTACGTCCACATTGAGCTCGGCGAACCCGACAAGGCGCGGTTGGCGCTGGCGGACGTCGTCAAGCGCTACCCCAATACGCGCGCCGCGCGCAGCGCCGAGGAACGGCTGGCGCAGCTGAAAAAACCGGAAAAGGCCAAGGCCGCGCGCTGACCGCGGCCGCGGCTTTCTTCATCGTTCAGGCCCGGTGTAAGCTGGTGCCCACCGCGCCAAGGCCGGTCTGCCACGATGAACACCGCCCCTGATCCAGTTACCGTTTCCCCGTCGTCGCGCCTGCGGGTCAACGAGATTTTCCATTCCCTGCAGGGCGAGGCGCGCACGGTCGGAATCCCCACTGTTTTTATCCGCCTGACCGGCTGCCCGCTGCGTTGCGGGTACTGCGACACCAGCTACGCCTTCAGCGAGGGACACTGGCAGACGATCGACGACATCATGGACGAGGTCCGGTCGCTGGGCGCCCGCTATGTGACGCTCACCGGCGGCGAACCGTTGGCGCAACGCGAATGCCGCCCCTTGTTGAATCGTTTGTGTGACGCCGGCTACCGGGTCTCGCTGGAGACCAGCGGGGCGCTCGACATCGCCGACATCGACCCGCGCGTCAGCATCGTCATGGACCTCAAGACTCCCGGTTCGGGCGAGGAGTCCCGCAACCGCTACGAGAACATCGCGCTGTTGCGCGCCGATGACCAGGTCAAATTCGTGATCCGCGACCGCGCCGATTACGACTGGAGCGGCGAACAGTTGCGGCAACACCGCCTGGCCGACAAGGTGGAGGTGCTGTTCTCGCCGGTGCACGGTGTGCTCGCCGCGGGCACGCTGGCCGACTGGATCCTCGCCGATCGGTTGCCGGTGCGCCTGCAGGTGCAGTTGCACAAGCTGCTGTGGGGCGAGGCGCGGGGACGCTAGCGATGGCCGATGCCGTGGTGTTGCTCTCCGGCGGACTCGATTCGGCCACGGTCCTGGCCATCGCCCGCGAGGAAGGACTCACCTGCCATGCATTGACCTTCGATTACGGCCAGCGCCATCGCGTGGAACTGGAGGCCGCCCGGCGCGTGGCCGCCAGTCTCGGCGTGGCCGACCACCGCATCGTTCCGCTGGCGCTCGGCTGGATGGGCGGCTCCGCCCTGACCGATCCGGCGATCGCCGTCCCGAAGACCCCCGGCGAAGGCATCCCGGTGACCTACGTGCCGGCGCGCAACACGGTGTTCCTGTCCATCGCCCTGGGCTGGGCCGAGGTGCTCGGCGCCCGGCACCTGTATCTCGGTGTCAACGCCGTCGACTACTCCGGTTATCCCGATTGCCGTCCGGAATACCTCGAGGCCTTCGAGCGGCTGGCCAACCTGGCCACGCGCGCCGGTGTCGAGGGGCGGCCGTTGCGCCTGCATGCGCCGCTGTTGCACATGACCAAGGCGGACATCATTGCGCGCGGGGCGTTGCTGGGCGTGGATTTTTCGCTGACCCTCTCCTGCTATGACCCGGACGGAGAAGGGCGCGCCTGCGGGGGCTGCGATTCCTGCCGGCTGCGTGCGCACGGTTTCGCCGAGGCCGGCCGGCCGGACCCGACCTGCTACCGGTGACGCGCGCCGGCGGTATTTATTCCTGCCGGCGGGAGCGTCTGGACCCGTCCCGTGGAAGGCGTCCGCTGAAATCAGTAGAATACCGGCCCAGCACGCAGTACATCTTTCCCTAAACAATCTACAGGCGAGGCCGAGGAAACATGGAATTCACCATTCACGTTCAAGTCCTGCTGGGGGTGTTCCTGATCGCGATGGTCATGGGCGCCGTGGCCAACAAGACCAATTTCTGCACCATGGGCGCGGTTTCCGATTGGGTGAACATGGAGGACAAGGGCCGCCTGCGGGCCTGGATGCTGGCCATCACCGTGGCCATGGTCGGCGTACTGGCGCTGGAGGCGATGGGCACGATCAAGCTGCCCGGCGGCACCTTCCCGCCGTACCGCAGCGAGAACTTCGCCTGGTTGCGCTATCTGCTCGGCGGGCTCATGTTCGGGGTCGGCATGACGCTCGGCAGCGGTTGCGGCAACAAGACGTTCGTGCGTATCGGTGGCGGCAATCTCAAGTCGCTGGTCATGCTGGTGCTGTTCGCCGCTCCGGCTTCCTACCTCATGCTCTGGGGCAGCATCGGTGAGCAGGGTTTCTTCGACGTGGTTTTTGGCGGCTGGATCAATCCTACCACCATCGATCTCGGCCAATACGGCATCCGCAGCCAGGATCTCGGCGCGCTGGCAGCGGGCGCGACCGGCATCAAGGATGTGACTGTTCTGCGCTTGGTGATCGGCGGGCTGATGGCCGCGGGTTTCCTGTACTTTATCTTCAAGTCGGCGGATTTCCGCAGCAGCCGCGACAACATCCTGGGCGGTGTCGTCATCGGCCTGGCCGTGGTGCTGGGTTGGTGGATCACCGGCGGTTCGATCGGCAATGAATGGAAAGAGTTCGCCGATTTCCAGTCCAATGTCCCGAGCCGCGTGGCGGTGCAGTCCTACACCTTCATCAGCCCGATGGGCGATTCGGTCCGTTACCTCAGTAACCCGGCCAAGTTCCAGAACATCAACTTCGGGGTCATGGCCCTGGCCGGCGTGATCGTCGGGTCGTTCCTGTACGCGCTGATCAGCCGCAGCTTCCGCATTGAGTGGTTCGCCAACCTCAAGGACTTCATTGCCCATGCCATCGGCGGTCTGCTGATGGGTTTCGGCGGCGTGCTGTCGATGGGATGCACGATCGGCCAGGGCGTCACCGGTTTCTCGACGCTGGCGCTGGGTTCGATCCTGACCTTCCTGGCCATCATTGCCGGTGCCGCCGTCACCATGAAGGTTCAGTACAAGATGATGGGCGGCTGACGCTTACCGGCGTTCATCGTGTGCACGGGCCCGCTTGCGGGCCCGTGCCTTTTCGGTTTGACAGGGGTTGGGTGGCTCCGGATAATGCCGCCTCCCCGAGTAGTCCATCCCGGTTCCCGGGCCGTTAGCTCAGTCGGTAGAGCAGCTGGCTTTTAACCAGTTGGTCGGCAGTTCGAATCTGCCACGGCCCACCATTCTTGCGTAAGATGTTTCCGCGGTCGCGGTAGTCCCCGCGCCTGTGGCAAGCTATTCGAATGAGCGAGCCCACGACCGTCCTGTCCGGCGACCGTCAGCGGTTGTTTCTGGCCATCTGGCCGGACG
>CAKKRZ010000072.1 GCA_919902925.1 Acidiferrobacterales bacterium
TTGACCGAATAGGCGTAACCGACGGTCGTAAACGCGCTCTGCCGGTCATTGCGGTCGCTGAAGTCCTGGCGCTCCATCTGGCCACGCCAGTACCAGACATGATCCGTGCTGTTGTATTCGGCATTGAATGACGTCCCCCTGGCCTGGATGTCATTGGCCCGCGCGCGCAGCGGGATGTCTTCGGCATAGGTCGTGTGCGCCAGATCGAAGCGCCAGGTATCGCGCGGCTCGAAGGTCAGCTGCGTAGTCGACCCGCCCAAGTCATCGCGACGCGTGTCACCGGAAAATTCCTGGCGAATGCGCCATTGCGCGTCAAAACGGTAACGCACGCCGATACCGATCCGGTTCATTTCGCCGGCTTCGTACTGGGCGTCGCTCGCACGGGTAACCAGGGTGCGGGCATAGAGGCGGGTACGCGCGGCAATACGGTTCGACGCCTCGGCTTCCGCCCGCCATTCGCGCAGGCCCTGGTCCGAACTGTCGCTTTCCAGCCGCAACACCATCTCCGGTCGTGTCTCGTCCTCGCCCTCGTCCACCCGCATGGCGAGTTCGATCTTGAGCTGCGCATGTTGCAAGGGTTCATCGTTGGGATAGCGAACGACAGCCGATTCCACCAGCGCCCGCGCCTCCCTGGGACGGTTCCGCTCCAGCAGACAGTCGGCCATCGGCACTACCAGGTACGGCGGGTGATCGCGATGACCGCGAATAACCTCGAAATGCCTGAGCGCCTCCCGGCAATCGCCCTTCCAGTTATGGATGATGGCGACATCGCGCCGCAGGGGATAATCCGATGGCTGATGGGCCAGCAAGGACTCCAGGATTCGCAAAGCACCATCGTGATCTTCGGCCCGTGCGCGCTTCACGGCGCAGTCCTGGATGGCGGGCACGACATAGTTATGCAGGTTCGGATGACGACGGATACGCTCGAAGAGCTTGAGTGCCACATCGCAGTCGCCCTTCCAGGCCGTGATCATCACGAAGTCGCGCTGCAACGGGTAGTCGTCCGGGAAGGCCGCCAGCAGCCGCCGCAGGATTTGCAGCGCCGGCTCGTGATGGCCGGCGCGGGCCACCTCGACCGCGCGGGTATGATCCGGCTGGGTATCCGCGATGGTCCGATATTGGGGGTCGGCGGCCTGTGCGGACAAGACAGCGAGAACCATCCCCGCCGTGGCTACGGCGAGGACCCGCCATTCATGACTGTGATGCCTGCCCTGGCCGT
This sequence comes from Acidiferrobacterales bacterium, assembly GCA_919902925.1. Taxonomy (GTDB): domain Bacteria; phylum Pseudomonadota; class Gammaproteobacteria; order Acidiferrobacterales; family Sulfurifustaceae; genus CAKKRZ01. Next base: position 1,220 of record CAKKRZ010000072.1, read on the forward strand.
GCACCCAACAGCTTGGCATAAAGGTTCAAACAGGCGGCCGGGATTATTCTTTCCAATCCGCCAGTTCTGAATTATTTCTAAGGATAGTCTGATCCAGTGAGCCGCGTATTTGGCTGGATCAATAATCCTGACTGAATTACTCAGGACATTCTGCCCGCCAGAACAGATATCAGCCGGGGCGAATCCACTCAATCCCACCCATATAAGAGTGCAGGACCTTCGGAACCCTGATGCTGCCATCCTTGTCCTGGCAGTTCTCCATGATCGCCACCAGTGTCCTGCCGACGGCCAACCCGGAGCCGTTCAGGGTGTGGACCAGTTCCGGCTTGTTGGTCCCCGGGTTGCGCCAACGGGCCTGCATGCGGCGGGCCTGAAAGTCCTCGAAATTGCTGCACGATGAGATCTCGCGGTATTTCTGTTGCCCCGGCAGCCAGACTTCCAGATCGTAGGTCTTGGCCGCAGCGAAGCCCATGTCCCCGGCGCACAGGGCCATGACCCGGTACGGCAGCTCCAGACGCTTCAACACCTCTTCCGCGTGGCCCGTCAGCTCTTCCAAGGCTTTATAGGAATCCGCCGGGCGTACCACCTGCACCAGTTCGACCTTTTCAAACTGATGCTGGCGGATCAGGCCACGCGTGTCCTTACCATAGGATCCAGCCTCGCTGCGAAAGCACGGCGTGTGGCAGGCATAGCGGCGCGGCATATGGTTCGGCTCGACAATCACATCGCGCACGATGTTCGTCACCGGCACTTCGGCGGTCGGGATCAGGTAATAATCCTGCTCCCCTTTCAGAGCGAACAGATCGGCCTCGAACTTCGGCAACTGGCCCGTGCCCATCAGACTGGCAGCATTGACGAGGTAGGGGACATACGTTTCTGTATAACCATGCTCACGCGTGTGCAGGTCGAGCATGAAGTGGATCAGCGCGCGGTGCAGTCGCGCCAGCGATCCGGACATCACCGCAAACCGCGCACCGGCGATCTTGCCGGCGGTTTCGAAATCCAGCTGCCCGAGCGCCTCGCCGAGGTCCGCGTGGTCCTTGGGGGTGAAATCAAATTGGCGCGGCTCACCCCAACGACGGACCTCGACGTTGCCGCTCTCATCCTTGCCATCCGGCACGCTGTCATGCGGCAGGTTGGGAAGACCGAGCGAAATCTCGACAACCCGCGCCTGGATCGAGGCCAGTTCCGTCTCGGCTGACTTTAGTTTGTCGCCGAGATCAGCCACGGTGGCCATCAGTGACGCGGTGTCTTCACCCTTGGCCTTGGCCTGACCGATGGCCTTGGATTTACTGTTGCGCTC
>CAKKRZ010000073.1 GCA_919902925.1 Acidiferrobacterales bacterium
ACGGCGAGGGCGAGGCGGTGACGGGTCTGGTGCTGCTGCGCAAGGGCGCCAACAGTCGCACCACGGTGGAAGGTGTGAAGCGCGAGCTCGAGGCGCTCAAGGCTACGCTACCCACGGGCGTGCACATCGAGCCATTCTATGACCGCACCGAACTGATAAACGAGGCGGTGTGGACGGTGGAAAAGGCGCTCGGCGAGGCGGTGCTGCTGGTGCTGGTGGTGCTCGTCGTGCTGCTCGGTAATCTGCGCGCCGCGCTAACGGTGGCCCTGATCCTGCCGCTGTCGGTACTGGCGACCTTCATGCTGATGCGCGTGTTCGGCGTTTCCGCCAACCTCATGTCGCTCGGCGGGCTGGCCATTGCCATTGGCATCCTGGTGGATGCGGCGGTCGTGGTGATCGAGAACGTGCACATGCAGTTGAGCCATGCGCCGCCGGGGGTAAGCCGCCAGCATCTGGTCTACCGGGCGACCCTGGAGGTGGCCACGCCGGTGATCTCCGGCGTGCTCATCATTATTGTCGTGTTCCTGCCGCTCTTCAGCCTCACCGGTCTGGAAGGCAAGATGTTCACGCCACTCGCCGTCGCCATCTCGTTTGCGCTGCTGGGTTCATTGGTTCTGTCGCTCACCGCGATCCCGGTGCTCGCCAGCTTTCTGATGAAAGGCGGCCAGCACGGCGACGGGCGCGTGCTGGCTGCCCTCAAACGCGCCTACCTGCCGGTCATGCACTGGGCGCTCAAGCACCGGACCCGGGCCGTGGGCGGGGCGCTCGCCGCGCTGGTCGTGGCGGTGGCGCTGTTCCCCTTCATCGGGCGTGAGTTCATGCCGGTGATGGACGAAGGCACGACGGTCATCATCATCGAGAAGTCATCGAGCGTGTCGCTCGAACGTTCGCTTGCCATGGACCAGCCGATTCACAAGGCGCTCATGGAGCTGGCGCCGGTGACGGGCGTGGTGTCGCGCACCGGCGCGGACGAACTGCGCCTCGACCCGATGGGTCTGTACCAGACCGATAACTTCCTGCTGACCAAGCCGCGCCACGAGTGGGGCATGAGTCTTGCGGAGTTCCAGAAGCAACTGCGCGAGAAACTCGATCGCTTCAAGAGCTGGGAACTCGATATCGCCTTCACCCAGCCCATCGACATGCGCACCTCGGAGATGCTGACCGGTGTGCGCGCCGCCATGGCGATCAAGCTGTTCGGCGACGACCTTGCGGTGCTGGAGGAGAAGTCACGCCAGATCGAGCAGATCGTGACGCGCATCCCGGGCGCGGTGGACATTTTTCGTGGCCGGCTCTCGGGGCAGAAGTATTTGCGTCTCGATATCCGCCAGCCCGACATCGCCCGCTACGGCATCCGCACCGAGGACATCAACCGCATGATCGAAACCGCCGTGGGCGGCAAGGTGGTGAGCGAGATCATCGAGGGCAATCGCCGCAGCCCGGTGCTGTTGCGTTACCCGGAGGCGGCGCGCTCCTCGCCGCGGGCGCTGGGACAACTCCTGATCGAAACCCGAGGCGGCGCCAAGGTGCCACTGGCGTTACTTGCCGACATTAAAGAAGTGGACGGGCCGGTGCAGATCACGCGCGAATCGGCCAAGCGTCAGGTGGTGGTGCAGGCCAATGTCGACAAACGCGACGTCGTGGGTTTTGTGGATGAGGTGCGCGCCGCCATTGAACGTGAGGTGCAGCTGCCCGCCGGGTACTACATTACCTATGGCGGACAGTTCGAAAACGAGCAGCGCGCCGCCCGGCGATTGAGCCTGGTGGTACCGGTGTCCATCGCGCTCATTTTCCTGATGCTGTTCTCCACCTTCCGCTCCATGCGGCAGGCCGGGCTGATTATCCTGAATATCCCGTTTGCGATGATTGGCGGAGTGATCAGCCTGTTTGTCTCGGGGTTGTACCTGTCGGTGCCGGCCTCGGTCGGTTTCATCACCCTGTTTGGCGTGGCCGTTCTGAACGGCGTGGTGATGGTGACGTACTTCAACCAGTTGCGCGAGTCGGGGCGCACGGTGCTGCAGGCCGTGCAGGAAGGCGCGGAACGGCGCCTGCGCCCGGTGCTCATGACCGCGCTGATCGCGAGCCTCGGCCTGGCGCCGATGCTGCTCGCGACCGGGCCGGGCTCGGAGTTGCAGCGACCACTGGCGGTGGTGGTGATCGGCGGACTTTTCACCTCGACCCTGCTCACGCTGGTGTTGTTGCCGACTTTATATGCCTGGCTTGAATCGCGCGTTGAGCAGCGGCTCAAGGTCACCAAAGGAGTAACGCCATGAAGAACCTTACACTGATTGTCCATGCCGACATCAAGGAAGCGCTGGCCGATATCCTGCGCGGTTTGAAAGTGGTTTCAGGCTTCACCTTTACGCACGTCGAAGGTCACGGCGCGCAAGACGAACGCGACCCCATGCTCTCCGCGCGCGACCGCGTGGTGGGATACGTCCCGCACGCACGCGTGGACATCGTGCTCGATGGCGATGCCGTGGACACGGTGCTCGAGGCCTTGCGCAAAAGCCAATGCGGCGTCGTCGGGCATGGCCATTACTGGATCACCAAGGTGGAACGTCAGGGGCGGCTGTGATCCCCTCTGTTGGCCTTGATTCACAAAGCCATGCACCACGTCGGTCTTTGGCGTTGTAGAGCTGGTACCATCTGACGACGTGCACGATCCAGAACCGCATGCTGCTCGCCACTAACATCCTGCTGCCTCTTTTGCTCTCCACGAGTACGGGCATGGACGAAGAGGCGCGCCTGCCGTATTGGGAAGTTAGAGACGGAACGGTAATCATCCGGCTGGTGCAGCGCCTGCCCGACCAGACGCGCGGCTTTTTTCTGGCGCGGGGCTTCAAACCGGCGGAAGCCGAGGTCATTGCGCAAAGCTGTGTGTTCCAGAGTATCTTCAAGAACACCTCCAGCCAGTCCACACCGGCGATGATTCAATACAACCTGCGCGAATGGACTGTTCACCTTAAGGGCCAACGCCGCGGCATGAAAACCCGGGAAGACTGGAAGCAGGAGTGGCAGGCGCGCCGGGCCGCCAAGCCGGCGCAGCTCGCTTTCGAATGGGCACTGTTGCCGACGCACCAGCAATTCGGGCCGGGCGATGACAATTGGGGAATGTCGGTCTTCAATCTCAAGCCCGGTACTGAATTCGATCTTGAGGTTGTCTGGAACCGCGATGGCCGGCGTCAGAATGCCAAGTTAAAGGCTGTCCGTTGCGCCCCGGATCTCTCAGTGGAGCCCAACAGCCAATGAGGCAGCCATGCTGGCCGCTCCAGTGGTGGGGTCTGCTGTTGTTTTGGCCGGCGCTGCTGTCCGCGGCCTCACCGGCCACGCAGACCCTGTCGCCCGTGGCCAAGCCTTTTCCCGCCCCCGATTTCCGCCTGAAGAGCGAAGACGGCAAGGTGTACCGACTCCGCGATTTGCGCGGCCAGGTGGTGGTGCTCAATTTCTGGGCCACGTGGTGCCCGCCTTGCCGTTATGAGATGCCATCGCTGGAGCGGGCCAGGAAAGCCGTGCACGGCCAGGGTATCGTGATCCTGGCGGTCAATGTGGGCGAGGATGAGACCACGGTGTTCGCCTTCACCGGCCGCTATCCGGTGAATTTTCCTCTGCTGCTCGACGGCGATGGGGCCGTGGTCAGGAAATACCCGGTGATCGGCCTGCCCACCACCTACG
>CAKKRZ010000074.1 GCA_919902925.1 Acidiferrobacterales bacterium
GGCCCGTTTACGGCTTCGAGGTGACTCGAATCGATCACCGTCCAACCTTCGGGAATGGACGGCCGGATCAGCGCCGTGCCGCGGATGTCGGTCAGCGCCGACACCGGTTCGCGCGCCGCCAAACGATGGGCGATCTCCACCACCTGGCGCTCGGCGTTGCCGTACACGAGCAGATCGGCCTTCGAATCGAGCAGCACCGAGCGACGCACGCTGTCCGACCAGTAATCGAAATGCGCCACCCGTCGCAGCGACGCCTCGATGCCGCCGATAATCACGGGCACGTCCTTCCAGGCTTCGCGTGCACGCTGGGCGTAAACGATCACCGAGCGATCGGGGCGGCGTCCGGCGGCGGCGTCCGGCGTGTAGGCATCGTCCGAACGGATGCGACGGTCGGCCGTGTAGCGGTTGACCATCGAATCCATATTGCCGGCGGTGATGCCGAAAAAAAGCTTCGGCCGGCCCAGCGCCCGAAAGGCCTCGGCGGACGTCCAGTCCGGCTGGGCGATAATACCGACGCGAAAACCCTGCGCCTCCAGCACGCGTCCGATCAGCGCCATGCCGAAACTCGGATGATCGACATAGGCATCGCCCGTGACCAGGATCACGTCACACTCGTCCCAGCCGAGGCTGTCCATTTCGGCGCGCGACATGGGCAGCACCGGCGCCGGCGTCAGCCGCGCGGCCCAGTACTTGCGGTAAGAAAAAATGTCGCGTGCCGTGTTCATGTCCGATCCATTACGCATCCCGTAAAGGAATAACTGTTGATTTTATCAGCACTTTCCTGGTTTGCGGCCTGTATTCGGCCGATGCACCGCACCGGGCCGGGTCCGCTGGGCTCCCTGATCCGCCGCGGCGCTTGACTCCGGACCATGGTACAGAGTCCATACTCTTACCAGGTACATGCCATTGGACATCGCCATGCCATCGATAGAGTTCATCTACGACCTGGATTGCCCGAACATCGACGGCGCACGCCAGGCCCTGCGCTCTGCCCTGCATCTGTCCGGGCTGACGGAGCAATGGCGCGAGTGGAACCGTGCAGATTCCGCCGCCCCGGACCATGTCCGGCAATATGGATCGCCGACAATCCTGGTGAACGGGCGGGATATTGCCGGTGTCCAACCGGCCGCCGCCCCCAGTTGCCGGATCTACACGGATTCCGCCGGCCAGGGGCGCGGCATCCCGCCGGTCGACATCATCCGGCTGGCGCTGGGTCCTACCGCAAGCAAAACCAGCGGCCGCGGTAGTCTGGTATCCGCCCTGCCCGCCATCGGCGTGGCACTGCTGCCCAAGCTGACCTGCGCCGCCTGCTGGCCGGCCTATGCCGCCCTGCTCAGCGCCATGGGTATCAACTTTGTCGATTACACACCCTGGCTGCTGCCCATCACAGCCTTGTTGCTCAGCCTGACGCTGGTCACCCTCGCCTGGCGCGCCGGCCGCCGTCGCGGCCATGGCCCGCTCTGGCTCGGCACCGCCGCCTCAGCGGTCATTCTGGTGGGCAAGTTCGCCTACCAATCGGACGTGACAGCCTACGCCGGCGCGGCCGTGCTGTTCGCCGCGGCGGTCTGGAACGTCTGGCCGCGCCGCCGTGCAAAATTATCTTGCCCTGCTTGCGAGACGACCCCTTCAACCCTGAGACCCGGAGAATCCCAATGAAACGTCAGATCGAAGTGTTCAGTGCCGGCTGCCCCCTCTGCGACGACACCGTCCGGATGGTCGAGAAAATAGTCTGCCCCTCGTGCGACGTGAAGGTACACGACATGACCCAACCCGCCTCATCGGCCCGCGCCCGCCAGTTAGGCGTTCAGGCCGTGCCGGCGGTAGCCGTGGATGGCGTGCTCGCCAGTTGTTGCAGCGGTCGGGGCGCGGACGAGGCCGCGTTGCGCGCCGCCGGGATGGGCTGCCCGCGGTAACACGACGCTCCGCGCCAACGACGCGCCGGCGGGGTATGCTTGTCTCCATGACCCGCGTCATTGCCCCACCGCCTGGACCAGGAAGCTCGTACACCATCGGCGCGCTCGCTCGCCTGGCGGGCGTCAACGTAGAAACGGTCCGCTACTACAGCCGCCGCGGCCTGCTGGCAGTACCCCGCAAGCCGGCCGGCGGAGTACGACGCTACCCGGCGGAGACCGTCGAACGGATGCGTTTCATCCGGCGCGCCAAGCAGCTTGGCTTTACGCTGACAGAAATCCGCGAGCTGTTGGCCATCAGCGTCGGCAATTGCCAGGATGTGCGCGCGCGTGCCGAACGCAAACGCACCCAGATCGAGGCGCAACTTCGCGACCTGAACGCGCTCAAGAAAACCCTGGATCAATTGATTGTCAGTTGCCGGGGCTACCGCCAGGCACCGCCGTGCCCCATCATCGCCGCGTTGACCGACCGTCCCGGCGACCGCGATCAGGAGATCGTCTGATAGTAAAGATTCTGCGGGTGGTTGGCCTGGGCGAAAAAGAACCAGCGCTCGGCCAGCAAGCCGGCATACTGGACGAGAAAAGCGGTCGCGAGTAGCGCCGGAGATGTGTGAGTGAGCGCCACCCCCAACAACAGCAGGGGCAGCACAAAAGCCGTCAGCAGGAACAGCCATTTGATCGGGCGGAACAGCCACGGGGCCGCGCCGTGGAAGAACTCGCGCGTGTTGAATGAACCACCCATGAACCCTTGCGACTTCTGCTCGATGCGCGTGTGGCGCACACCAATGGCCGTCTGCGTCGTCGACTTGTAGCGAATTCTTTTGTTCCGCATCAGTGAAATAGAGCGGGTCACGAACCCGGCCGCGGTCAGGATCATGGCCCAGACCACGAAAAATCGCGTGAGCTCGGGCGCCGCCCACAGCGCCAACAACGTCGCCATGGTGAATCCGCTGGCAGTACCCAGCAGGGTGTAGTTCACCGGCGTCAGCCAGGTCGCCCACTCCTGCAGGAACTTGATGCACGCATAGATCATGCCGGTGCACAGGAACAGCAGGAACGCAATCGCCGCACCGCCGGCACCCACGATTAACGTCAGATCGCCGGGCACGGATGTCTCAATGCTGAATTTTTTGAGATCCCAGCCAAGGTAATGCAACAGGCCGTAAACGATCACCGCACCCATCATGGCCGGCAACACGATCACTTCACGCGACAGCCACGACGTGCGCCAGCGCGCCGCCGAGCGCCAGGCGCGCTCCGGATGGCCGAGATGAAAAAACGAGGCGATGAGCCCGGCGGTGAGCAGCAGGAATGACAACAGGCTGCCGATGACAAAGAATTCGCGCTCGGGCATCGGTACCAGCTTCAGTACCGCGTAACTCTCCGCCGTGTAGAGCGCCAGGAAAATCCCCTGACCGGCGCCGATCAGCGTGGTGAGAAAAATCACAGAAAGTGCAGGATGCAT
>CAKKRZ010000075.1:0-6769 GCA_919902925.1 Acidiferrobacterales bacterium
TGTCCCACGCGACTCCTGTCGCGGGGGACAGTCGCCCACGTCCTGTGGGCGACCCCGGTGGGGCGTCTTCCCAAAGCCTTTCGGTGCTCAGGTGCGACATAGGGGGTGGGCACATCAACATCGAACGTCAAACCATTCGGCGCAATTCACTTCGCTCATTGCGCCCTACGCGCTGAGGCTATGAGTTTTTACACCCCAATTAATAAACATCAAAATCGATGTTTCACTGCAAGACCACGTGGCCCGCATCTATTTAAGGGTAGCGTCCCGTTTTTGTCCGCTTTTTAAACCCAACGCCGCGTTGAGCCGCGCGGAGCACGACAACAACAGGAAACAGTGCGCTGTCTCACCGCGTCGGCCTCCAACGCGAGATTAGGCATTTTTCTCAACCAAGTTAACAATATCGACGATTACCTTCGAGCCAACAAAGTGCGCAATTCCACTTGAAGCGGTACCTCTTAGAAGCATACCAACCAACATTGGATAACGCACAGCCTCGCCGTTATGAATTGCGTGCTTCATATAGAATACCGGACTACCACTTAGACCGTCATAAGATTTCAGTTTTATCGAGGTTTCGATGGTCAACTCATGGCAGTGATCAGAAACACTTCTTCCCCTGTAGATGGCCCTGAGAACACTCCTTGTGTTTTTAATTTCGTTACTATCGTAATCAATAAAGTTTCTCTCAGATGGATAACCTATTACCCATAACTCATCGTCTGGTTTCAGATGTTCTGCTGGGATGATCCCTTGTTCGATGTCCTGCGCTACCAACGGAGTATCACCGTAACTATCAAATTCTTTTAAATCGATACGTAGCATGAATACGTCTTTGTAGTCCTCATCATCAGTGGCACCCTTATTTACTGTGTACTGCTCGTTAAATGGTAGAGATATTTTCGAGTTGTCTAACGGAAAGATCCTTAAAGACTGAGCACACCCGCCCATATTTACAAGAACATGAGAGGCTGTAACCCAATAGTAACTATTTGAATTGGCAATTAAGAATGACGAACCCTTCCCCCAATATGAAAAATTCGCATGCTCCTGCTCAAAAATGACAGGTCGACACGCCTCTTCGAATTGGCCCATGTGTAACGCCTAACAGTGTATTAGACAACGTGCTGTAATTTACCGGATAACATAGCGTGCAGCCTAATCCCGTCGAAGTTTTTCGACATGATGCCTTTGGTGATTGTTTTTACTCTGATTTCTCAATAATAGCGCCCAGCAAAGGCAGACTACCGCTGGCATCGTGCGCCGGGTGGGTTTGACGTTCAACCCCCTTATGACATTTGGGGCCAGTGTAAAAACAATACGCGGATATTCTACGCTGACCCAAAATGTCCTGGCCACTATTGGGTCGTACAGCGCATTTGATTACCGATGACAAAGCAGTTTGTGGTTGTAGTTCTCGGTATTTGCATTTGATAGGGAACGACGGGTGTAAAGGGTTGCGCTGACGGCTGCTGGTTAAGCAGATACTGCAGGGCAAGATTACGACGTCGTTCATCGGCGGCGGTCTGCTGTTCCCGTAAGTGCTGCGCCGCCTTGGCCCATTGTTGCTGCGACTGGGCGCGAATATTAGCGCGCGCCTTGGCGTACTCCCCGTAAGTGAGTTTTCCATTATACAAATCTGCGGTGAGGTTCAGGAACGACGAATGTTCGGCGTCCTGAATTGCCATCAGGGTCGGCGGAAGGTTGTATTGCTTTCGCCACTCAATCGTCATGCCGTAACATTCTTGCCTGGCCTTAGCCCATCCTGCGATTGCCATCTTTTCAGCGGCATTTGGTTTTGAGGCGTTGCTAAGCATCCCGAATGTTTGTTGATTCGGGCTTACCAGAGCCAATTTTTCAGCGATAATTGAAAATTCTGAGGTGAAACACCAGAGGCAGCTTTCTGCCTTGAGACCTCGTAACGGCAAATTCTCGAGACACTCCCATCCTGGATCAGGTACTGGATCAGGAGGAACAGCGGCCTGACTAGTTTGACACCCCGCAATTACAATGAGTAATACAAGTGCAATTGCCTTCATGACCGTTTCCTCCTGCACAAAACCCGGGACAGATTTATTTACACAGCAATCCTCCCAGCGTATTTCCTATAGGTTAGATAGTCATCTTGCGCCGGTCGGGTTTGACGTTCAACCCCCTATGCCGCGCCTGAGCACCGCCAGGCTTTGGGAGAAAGCCCGAAGGGTCGCCCACAGGACGTGGGCGACTGTCCCCCGCGACAGGAGTCGCGTGGGACAGCGCGGGTCCCAAAGCCGCGGAGCGCAAGAGAAGCGCGGCATCGGGGGCGGCCTTTTCTTGGGTTACCTTCTTTTGGCCGGAACAAAAGAAGGTAACCTGCTGCGGGTCAGCCACCCGCAAGTTATGATTTCAGCGCGCACGGAGTGCGCACGAGAATTATCTCCCCTCACCCCAGCCCTCTCCCGCAAGGGGAGAGGGGATTTAGGTTGGCCGCCGAAGGCGGCTCAACTAACTAAACCGGATATGCCTCGCAATATCCCGCGGCAAATACTGGCCAATACTGACGACCACCCGTTCGAACACCGGCGCAATCGCCGAATCCTTCCACCACGGCCGCTGCGGCAGGGACGTCAGGGCCGCGAACAGGAACACGATCACGATCAGCATCACGCCACGGGCCGTACCAATGACGCCCCCCAGCACCAGGTTCGTCGTCCGCAGACTGCGCATGCCGGTAAAGGCGCGGTTCAGAAAATAGGCGCCGATCCCGCCGATCACCCAGGACACCGCAAACAACCCGATGAAGGCCAGCACGCGACGGGTATTGCGGTCGTCGAACAAACCCTTCAGGGACGATTCGAGGGAATCGGCCAGCAACCAGCCGATCACGGCTGCCACGATCCACACCGCCAGCGACAATACTTCGCGGACCATGCCGCGCAGGGCGCCGATCGCGAGAAAGGCGAGCAACACCAGCAACAGCACCACGTCGAAACCGTTCACGGGCGGATCGGGATCACGGCCACGCGACGACGGAAACCTTCTCGCCCAGTTCCTTCTGAATGCGCCCCTGCTGGCGTTCGGCCGTGGCGCGATCGCGGTACGGCCCGACGCGCAAGCGTGTGGCCTTGTTCCCGGAAAGCGTGATCGGCTCGCTGCTGACCTTGATGCCAAGCGCCTTGAGTCTGGCGGTCATCCGTTCGGCATTGTCGGAATTCGAGTAGACGCCGACCTGCACCACCCAGCCCTTCTTGAGCTTCTCGGTTTTCTGGCTGTCGGTCTTGGTGGCGGTTTTCGCCGGCGCTTCCCTGGCCGGTGGAGCGGGCGCAGGCTCGGCCACCGGGGCGGACGGTTGTTCGGCAGGCGAATCCGGCCGGGTTGCCGCGGGGACCGGATCGGTCACGGGCCTGGCGGCCACGACCGGCGACGAGGCCGGCTTGTCGGCCACCGGCTGGTTGACCGGTTTGGCGGGTGCAGCGCCGAGTTCGCCCACGGGCGTCACCACCACGCGGGTCTCGCCGGGTTTGGAGTCGCGCGCGGCCGACGGGTTCTTGAGTTCCGCCGGCGGTTCGCGGCGATCGAGGATGATCGGAACCAGAATGACGGCCAGGGATACGACGATCACGGCACCGATAATGCGGTGCCTGGGATTGAAGGTCGGCGCAGAGTCTTTGTCGGCCATCACTTACCTCGATCGAGCGACGCGAGTATATCACCGACTACATAAAATGATCCAAAGCCGACAACGCGATCCTGGTCGCCGGCCTCCGCCGTCGCGGCGGCCCAGGCCGACGCGGACGAAGCAAAGGTTTGCAGCGGCGCCTCGATGCCGGCCGCCCGCGCCTGCCGCGCCAGTTCCTCGGCGGTCGTGCCACGCTCGCCGCCGAGCGTGGCCAGATACCAGCCATCGATGGTGCTGCGCATGTCCCGAAACACGGCGGCGATATCCTTGTCCTTGAGCATCCCGAAGACGGCCACCGTCCGCCCGGCCACTGTCTGTTCGCGCAGCGTAGTGGCCAGCACGCGCACGGCCTGCGGATTGTGAGCGACATCGAGCACGCGCAGCGGCCGGCCGGGCAACACCTGGAAGCGGCCCGGCAGCCGCACGTTCAGCAAACCCTCCCGCACCTGCGCCTGATTGACCGGAAACCGCTCAGCCAGGCATTCGAGGGCCATCAGCGCGGTCGCGGCGTTGTCGATCTGGTGAGCGCCGCGCAAGGACGGATACGGCAGGCCGGACCGTTGCCGGCCGGTCGCGCCGTCGTATCCCGCGCTCGCGCGCCAGGCCCAGCCGTCCGGCCCCGGATCGGCGCGAAAATCACGGCCGGCACGAAAAAGATACACGCCCACGCGAGCGGCTTCGTCCAGCAATGAGGCCGGTGGATCCGGATCGCCGCAGATTGCCGGGCGACCGGCGCGGAAGATGCCGGCCTTCTCGCGGCCGATGGCTTCGCGCGTATCGCCGAGCCATTCCTGGTGGTCGAGATCGATGGCGGTCACGACCGCGCAATCGCTGTCGATGGCATTGACCGCGTCCAATCGTCCGCCCAGGCCGACTTCGAGAATGGCCACGTCCAGGCCGGCCTCGGCAAAACACACGAACGCCGCGAGCGTGCCGAATTCGAAGTAGGTCAGTGCGCGATCGCCACGCGCCGTTTCGACGCGCTCGAAACCGGCGCACAGGATTTCGTCACCGGCTTCGCGGCCGTCGATGCGCACGCGTTCGTTGTAGCGCCGCAGGTGCGGTGAGGTGTACAGACCGACGCGGTAGCCCGCCGCCCGCAGGCAGGATTCGAGCATGGCGCAGACGGAACCCTTGCCGTTGGTGCCGGCCACGGTGATAACGGTGGGCGCGGGACGCGGGTCGCCGAGCGACGCCAGCACGGCCTGCACGCGATCGAGCCGCAGCTCGATGGCGAGCGGATGCCGGTGCTCGATCCAGGCGAGCCAGTCGTTGAGCGTGCGACGGTGGGTGATGGCGGGGCGAGCCGGCGATCAGCCGGCCTCGGAATCTTCGCGCAACGGCACGGCGGCACCCGGCCGGGGCTGGCGCGTGAAGATGGCCAGCAGGCTGGTGATGCGGTCGCGCATTTCGCGGCGGTCGATAATCATGTCGATGGCGCCGTGTTCCAGCAGGAACTCGGAACGCTGGAAGCCTTCCGGCAATTTTTCGCGCACCGTTTGCTCGATGACGCGCGGGCCGGCGAAACCGATCAGCGCCTTGGGCTCGGCGACGATGGTGTCGCCGAGCATGGCGAGGCTGGCCGATACGCCGCCCATGGTGGGATCGGTCAGCACGGAGATATAGGGGATGCCGCGTTCGGACAACTGCGTGAGCACGGCCGAGGTCTTGGCCATCTGCATCAGCGACAGCAAGGCTTCCTGCATGCGCGCGCCGCCACTGGCCGTGAAACAGATGAAGGGGATGCCTTCTTCCAAGGCGACGTTGGCGCCGCGCACGAAGCGCTCGCCGACCACCGAGCCCATCGAACCGCCCATGAAATTGAACTCGAAGGCCGCCGCCACCAGCGGCAGACCGTTGACCGCGCCGCGTATCACCACCAGCGCGTCGGTTTCGCCGGTGGCCTGTTGCGCATCGTTGATGCGATCGCTGTACTTCTTGGTGTCCTTGAAGCGCAGGGTGTCGATCGGCGACAGGTTGGCGGCGATTTCCTCGCGCGGCTCGGGATCGAGGAACAGCGCCAGCCGGCGGCGCGCGCCGATGCGCATGTGGTGCGAACACTTCGGGCAGACATTCTGGTTGCTTTCGATCTCGGCGCCGTACAGCACCGAACCGCAGGCACCGCACTTGCGCCACAGGCCCTCGGGCACCGATCCCTTCTTGGCGCCTTCCGCCTTGATGCGCGGCGGGACCAGTTTTTCGAACCAACTCATCGTTGTCCTCCGGCGACCGATCGGCTGGTGCCCGCGTCCATGGCCGCGCGCAGACTGGCCAGGAAGGCCGGTATGTCTTGAATAATTGTATCGGGATGATTCACCCGTTCCTCCATTCGTTTGACCAGCGCGCTGCCGACAATAACCGCATCGGCCAACTGCGCCATGCGTGCGGCCGTGTCCGGGTCGTTGATGCCGAAGCCAACCCCGAGCGGCAGGCGGGTTTCGCCGCGAATCGCCTGGAGCCGGCCCCGCACCTCGTCGATATCGAGGTGGGCGGCGCCGGTGACCCCCCGTAACGATACATAATAGATAAAACCGCTGGCCACACCAGCGATACGGCGGATTCGCTCCACGGGGCTGGTCGGGGCCAGCAAAAACACCTGGTCGAGGCCATGGCGGCGCAGAACCGGGGTCACCTCCCCGGCCTCTTCCGGCGGCAGATCCACGAGCAGCACCCCATCGACCCCGGCGCGGGCCGCCTCGGTGGCAAACCGCTCGTAGCCCATCACCTCGACCGGGTTGAGATAACCCATGAGCACAATCGGCGTATCGCGGTCAGTGGTTCGAAACTCGCGCACCATGGTGAGCACATCGCGCAGGCTGACGCCATGCACCAGTGCGCGCTCAGTGGCGCGCTGGATCACCGGGCCATCGGCCATCGGGTCGGAAAACGGCACACCCAGTTCGACAATATCGGCACCGGCCTTTACCAGTGCGTGCAACAACGGCACGGTGATGCGCGGCAACGGGTCGCCGGCCGTTATATAAGGTATCAGCGCCTTGCGCCCCTGCTGCTTAAGGCGCGCGAAGGTGGTCTCGATGCGCGCCATCAGAAATAAAGAAGCCCTACTGCGCTTCGCTCCGTTCGTCTTGTCATAATAATATTCCTTCGAGG
>CAKKRZ010000075.1:6869-29800 GCA_919902925.1 Acidiferrobacterales bacterium
GAAGCCCTACTGCGCTTCGCTCCGTTCGTCTTGTCATAATAATATTCCTTCGAGGTTGGCGACGGTGTGAATGTCCTTGTCGCCGCGACCGGACAGGTTGACGACCATGACCTTGTCGCGCCCGAGTTCACGAGCGAGTTTTTTCGCGTAGGCAATGGCGTGGCTCGATTCCAGCGCCGGCATGATGCCTTCGATGCGCGTCAATTCGTGGAACGCCTCCAGCGCCTCGCGGTCGGTAATGGCGGCGTAGGTGGCACGTTTGCTGTCCTTGAGCCAGGCGTGCTCGGGACCGACGCCGGGGTAGTCGAGGCCGGCCGAGATCGAGTGCGTCTCGATGATCTGGCCGTCGTCGCTTTCCAGCAGGTACGTGCGGTTGCCGTGCAGCACTCCGGGCCGGCCGGCGCACAACGTCGCGGCATGGTGGCCACTGGCAATGCCCTCGCCCGCCGCCTCAACGCCGTACAGCGCGACCGACTCGTCCCCGAGGAACGGATAGAACAGACCCATGGCGTTGGAACCGCCGCCGACACAGGCCACCAGCGCATCCGGCAGCCGGCCTTCGAATTCCATGATCTGGTAACGCACCTCGCGACCAATGACCGTCTGGAAATCGCGCACCATCATCGGGTAGGGATGCGGACCGGCGACCGTGCCGATGACGTAGAAGGTGGTCTCGACGTTCGTCACCCAGTCGCGCATCGCTTCGTTGAGCGCGTCCTTGAGCGTCTTCGAGCCGGACGTGACCGGCACCACCTCGGCGCCGAGCAGCTTCATGCGATAGACATTGATCGCCTGGCGCTTGATGTCCTCGGCACCCATGTACACCACGCACTGCATGCCGAAACGCGCGGCGACCGTGGCCGTGGCCACGCCGTGCTGGCCGGCACCGGTCTCGGCGATGACGCGCTTCTTGCCCATGTGGCGCGCGACCAGCGCCTGGCCGATAGTGTTGTTAATTTTGTGCGCGCCGGTATGGTTGAGATCTTCGCGCTTGAGATAGACACGCGCCCCACCCCACAACTGCGTCAGGCGCTTGGCCGGATACAGCGGTGAAGGCCGGCCGACATACAGGCGCAGGTCCTCGGCGAATTCTTCCTGGAACGCGGCATCGGCGCGCAGCGACTCATACGCGCGGAGCAGATCCTCGAGTGGCTGCATGAGCGTCTCGGCCACGAACAGGCCGCCGTAGGGACCGAAGTGGCCGCGCGCGTCGGGCAAGTTATAGGGTTTCATGACACGTTTTGCACGGCCGCGATGAAGGCCCGGATCCTGGCCGGATCCTTGATGCCCTTCGCCATCTCGACCCCACTCGACACGTCGACCGCGTAGGGCCGCACGCGCCGCACGGCGTCGGCGACGTTATCCGGAGTCAACCCACCAGCCAGGATCAGCGGTTTCGAAAGACCGGCCGGCACGCGCGCCCAGTCGAACGCACGGCCGCTGCCGCCGGCGACCCGATCGCTGTGCGTGTCGAGCAGCAGGCCGGCGGCGCCGGCATGGGCCAGCGCCTGAGCAGAGACATCCACGGCTTCGTGCATGGCGAGGGCCTTGATGTAGGGCTTGGAGAACTGCCGGCAGTAATCGGGGGATTCGGACCCGTGGAATTGTAACAGATCGATACGGACGCTCCCGAGCACGCCCCGCACCGCGGCCGGATCGGCATCGACGAACAGGCCGACCACCGTGACGAAGGGCGGCATGGCCGCCACGATCGCCTGCGCCTGCGACTCGGAAATCTGCCGGGGGCTTGGAGCGAACACGAGGCCGATGGCGTCGGCGCCGGCGGCCGCCGCCGCGACACCGTCTTCGATCCGGGTAATGCCACAGATTTTTACTCGGGTTCGCATCGCCATCGGGTCCGCCACGTGAACGGCGAGCTTACCAGACGACCCGGCGGTGGGCGACCGGATGGGCCGGCAAGACCCTGAATCCGGGCTGGAATCGTGACCCGCGCCAGGGGCCATGTTACTCTGCGCCGCGAGATGGCCACTGCGCCTTTACCACTGCCGCCACGCGAGGCGGTCCACGAGAACCGGTATGGATGAGACGCGCAAGAATTTTTTCGCCCGGGTGTGGGGCCACCATCAACCCGGCGCCCCGACCGGCACCAATTCGCGTAACGCCACCATCCTGGTGGTGGACGATTCCCGCACCATCGCCATCGCGCTGCAGCGCATTCTCGAGAACGACGGCTATCTGACGCTCACCGCCTTCGACGGCGTTGAGGCCGTGGGGCTGGCGGCGCGCTACCGGCCAGACCTGATCCTGATGGACATCGTCATGCCGCGCATGAACGGCTTCGAGGCGACGCGCACCATTCTCGCCAACGAACTGACCCGCCACACGCCGGTGGTTATCATCAGCGGTAACGATCAGCCGTCCGATCGTATCTGGGGCTCACGGCTCGGCGCCAAAGGGTTCCTCGCCAAGCCGATCGGCAGACGCGAGCTGCTCGCCAAGGTCCAGGAAACGCTGCTGCACGCCAAGCGCGAAACCATGTTGCGCGAGCGCGCCGACGCCGCATCGGGCCTCACGACCACGCCGGATAAAACCGCCTGAGCGGTTGCCGGTACGGCTTCACGGCTGCCCGTGCAACCGGTTCTCGACTACTCCCGCACCTTGGCCCAGATGATGGGATAGGAGCCCTTCGGGGTGGTGGCCGAACCGATCATCCAGCGTTCCTGGCCGGGCAGGATCAGGCGGTAGCGCACTTCTAAGGTATCCGTACGCTGGGTGAAGTGCAGCACGCCGTTCTGCACGCTCACGTCGAAGATACGCTGCTCGCGGCTGATGATGGCCACGCTGAGCTGCCCACCGTTGGCGCGGGAAATCCGGTAACGATCATTGTAAGTCACGTCCGTATCACCGGGAATTCCCCAGTGCTCGCGCCATTCACCCAATAATTGATCCTCACTGACCGATCCCGAGGCATGAATCAACGCCGATCCGGTCGTGCCGGCGCAGCCCCAGAGCAGGGTGGACAACAGCAGGATGGAAATCAAAGTCAGGCGCTGTCTGATCATGGATGATGGCTCCGTGGTGTCATTAGGGATAGAAAGAATCCGGATCACGCGCCGATGGCGGGTCCGGTCCGTGGCTGAAGCGATTCTATCAGAGGCGCGGCATCGGACCCGGGAATCCCGAACGCCGGCGGATAGTCAATGCGGGATAAATATAATCCATCCGGTGACGCGGTGATGTCGCCAACCGTCCGGTCGCGGGCATCGAGAACGTCCCTGGCCCACTCGGGAGCATGCTCGCCCGCACCGATGGCCATCAACAGCCCGGCCAGATTCCGCACCATGTGGTGAAGAAAGGCATTGGCGGCGACATGAACAATCACCAGCTCGCCCTGACGACTGATCTCAAGCCGGCGCAATTCGCGGACCGGGCTCTTCGCCTGGCACTCGACCGCCCGGAATGAGGTGAAGTCGTGTGTCCCGACCAGGGAACGTGCCGCGACCTGCATGCGCGCCACATCCAAAGGACGATACTCGTGGGTAACGCGGCGCGCCAGATAGGTCGGGCGGATTGAACGATTGAGGATCACGTAACGGTATTCGCGACCGGTGGCGGAATATCGCGCGTGAAAGTCGTCGGCAACCCGACCGGCCCAGAGTATCGCGACGCCAGGCGGCAAATAGCTGTTCGCGCCGTGTGCCCAGGCGCGCGGGGTGCGCTCGACGTGGGTATCGAAATGGATGACCTGCGCACTGGCGTGCACCCCGGCATCGGTCCGGCCGGCCGTGACGACGCGGATCTCGGCGGCGGCAATGCGCGTGAGCGCCTCCTCCACGGACTGTTGGACCGTGGGCACGTCGTCCTGCCGCTGCCAGCCAGAAAATCCCGATCCGTCGTATTCGACAATGGCGGCGATGCGCATGACCGCCATGCCTATCGGAAACGCGGGGTTGGAGCGGACATCGGACAGTAACGCGCGATCGGACGTGGCGACGACACCAGCCGCTTATTCCACCGTGGCCGTCTGGCGCACCGGCGTGGCGGCGATCATCGCTCCTTCCTTGCGCCGGAGCACCAGTTCGGAATCCGTCCGGTATCGTCTCATTTGTGCGCGCGCCCAGTCGCTGAGTTCGATGTCGCTCTGCTTCGCCAGGTAGGTCTCGATCGGCAGGATGTAAAACTGTTCGCGGGTCTTCAGCTTCTTGGCATAGACCCACACCAGCCGGTGATGGACATCGGTGATGTCGAGCGCCACGCGGCCATCGGCTTCCTGGCGCTTGCGAATGGTGAAGTACAACACCATGCCGCCGTCGGTATAGCGGCGGCGTTGCGCGGAGACAAAATTGCCAAGCGAATACACAACCAGTCGCGGACGCATTCGGCCATCGTCATCCTCGTGGCTGAACACTGTGTAGGGCTGGACATGGTGCGGGTGCCCGCCGATGACGATATCGGCGCCCTGCACGAACGCGTGTTTGACCATCTGCCGCTGGAAGGCATCCGGTTTGTGCAGGTATTCCGTGCCGAAGTGGTAGAGCACGATGACCACCTCCGCCTTCTTCTGCCGCGCCAGGGCGATATCTTCGGCGATCAGATTTTTGTCGATGCGGTTCAGCTGGGTTCCCTTGGGCGTGGGAATCTCGTTGGAGCCGTAGGTGTAATTCAGCAGGGCCACGCGGAAGCCGTTCTGCTCCAGTATGAAAACCCGGTGCTTACGGTAGTCGTCCAGATTCGAGTACGTGCCCAGATGCCGGATGCCCTTGCGTTGCAGCACCTCAATGGTGCGAACCAGGCCATGCTTGCCCTTGTCGACGGCATGGTTGTTGGCGGTCGTCAGGATATTGATGCCGCTGTCCTTAATGGCGTCGACCAGGCTGTCCGGCGATCCGAAGGCGGGATAGCCAGTGAAGTTCTTGCCGGGCAGCGTCGTTTCGAGGTTGGCGATGACCACATCGACCCCCCGGAAAAGCGGACGCGCCGGTGCGAACACCGTTTTGAAATCGTAGCACTTGCACTTCTTGTCGTAGGCCGACTCCAGCTGCGCGCGATGCACCATAATGTCGCCCGCCACGGCAAAACTCAGGGTGCTTTCCGCGGCACGGGGCCTGACCGTTTCCGGTGCTGGGGTTGATCGGGAGGTCCGCTGGGATTCTTGCATGGTTGCACACGCCGACAGTGAGAGAATCAGGGGAAGAACGATGCTGGCCGCCCGCCGGAAGGCAGTCGCCGAATAACAGGTCTTGATCATACCCCATTAAGATAGGCTATCTGGGTCCTGCTCCGCCAGCGCGGCCATCTACTGGCCGGAACCAATGAGTAATTGAATGAGCCTGCTGATCGCACTGGAATACCACCCCCGGGAGCGGAACGGGCATGGGGCGTTTGCCATTCAACTCTCGCGTCGCGGCCAATTCCTGCGTTGCTACCGGCGCTGGTGCGTGCGTGGCTTTAACGCCGGCCACCGGCACTACGGCAGGGTGGCGATTGTCAGCGGGGTCTACCGTTATCGGATCGATCTTCTCTACGGCAAAGACCCGCGCCCGCTGCTGATCGGTCGGGATTCACAGGGCCAGTCATTTCCCGGCGGTCCTATCCCCACCATCGGACCCAACCAGTTTCAGGGCGGGCAATGGTTTGCCGATCGTGTCTGGTTGCACGGCATGCGGATTACCCCCGAAACCAAAGCCGACTATTTCACCGACCACTTCATTGGCAGCTCGGCCTGCCACGGACCGCCCGAGACCGACATTGACCGACTGGTGGCCGGCCAGCGGCCCGATGACACTGGCTATTACCTGCTGATTCGTCCGACCGAACCCTTCGAGCGGCTCTATCGCTGGATCAGACACCGGCTGCTGGGGCAATAGCCGGTATGCGCAAACCGGAGTTGTCGGCGCCTGGCTAGGACGGGATGGTTTCTATTTCCTTTACTTCCTGATGGCCCCTCGGCAACTTCGATCCTCGTAATGCCCGCTCGCTGACATATTGATCGATATCGTTACCGGAGCGAAGCAGCAGCTCTCCCTTGCCGGTTCTTAACAGGAGCCGCTGGCCCTCCTTGAACACGGCAATGCCGGCCAGGTATTCCTCGCGCTTGGCGACGCGGGCGCCGGGAATGGCGAGGATCTTTTCGCCCTTGCCCTTCTCCATCGGCGGCAGCTCACCGACCATGAACACCAGGATATTGCCCTTGTTGGTGACGGCGGCGAGCCAATCGTTCTTCGGGTCGGTCACGCGTTGCAGTGGCAGGGCCTTGGCGCCCTTCGGCACCTTGAGCACGGCCTTGCCGGCGCGCCGATCGGTGATGAGGTCGCCGAGTTTGCCGATGAAACCGTAACCGGCGTCGCTGGCGATGAGATAGAGATCGTTCGGGTCGCCCATCATCACGCCCGCCCAGGTGGCTCCGGGCGGCGGGTTGAGGCTGGACGCCAAAGGTTCACCGTGACCGCGCGCCGACGGCAGCTTGTGTGCCGGCAATGTGTACGAGCGGCCGGTCGAGTCCAGGAACACTACCGGCTGGTTGCTCTTGCCGCGCGCCGCCTGCAGAAATTTGTCGCCGGTCTTGTAATCGAACGCGCGCGCATCCGTCTCGTGGCCTTTGGCCGCGCGCACCCAACCTTTTTCCGAGAGGATCACGGTGATCGGCTCGGTGGGCAACAACTGCGTGACGTCGATGGCCTTGGCCTCGCTGCGCTCGACCAGCGGCGAACGGCGCTTGTCGCCAAACTCCTCGGCATCGCTGATGATTTCGTCGCGCACCATCTGTTTGAGTTTCACGGCGCTCTTGAGCACAGCTTGCAACTCGATACGTTCCTTGTCGAGTTCTTTTTGCTCACCCTTGATCTTCATCTCCTCAAGCTTGGCCAGGTGGCGCAGCTTGGTCTCGAGGATGGCCTCCGTCTGGATTTCGGTGAGCTTGAAACGCTTCATCAGCACCGGCTTGGGCTCTTCCTCGCGGCGGATGATGCGGATGACCTCGTCCAGGTTAAGGTAGGCAATCAACAGGCCGTCCAGGATATGCAGGCGGGCCAGCACCTTGTCGAGGCGGTGTTGCAGACGCCGGCGCACCGTGACCATCCGGAACTTGAGCCACTCGTTGAGCAGCTCCTTGAGGTTGAACACGCGCGGCCGGCCGTCGAGTCCGATCATGTTCATGTTCACTCGGTAAGAGCGCTCAAGATCGGTGGTGGCGAATAGATGGTCCATGATCTCCACCGGGTCGATGCGCCCGGAACGCGGCACAATCACCAGCCGGATCGGATTTTCGTGGTCGGACTCGTCACGCAGGTCCTCGACCATCGGCAGTTTCTTTTGCTGGCGCTGCTGGTCGATCTGCATCAGCACCTTGGCCGGCGACACTTGGTGCGGAAGCGCGGTGATGACGATCTCGCCGTTCTCGCCCTGCCACTTGGCGCGACAACGGATACTGCCGAGGCCAGAGTTGTACAGGGCGCGTATCTCGGCCTTGGACGTGACGATCTCGGCCTCGGTCGGATAATCCGGGCCCTGGATGTGCTTCATCAATTCACCGGTGGTGGAATCCGGTTTTTCCAGAAGCCGCACGCACGCGGCGGCCACTTCACGCAAATTGTGCGGTGGAATATCGGTGGCCATGCCAACGGCGATACCGGTGGTGCCATTGAGCAGCACATGCGGCAGGCGCGCCGGCATGATCTTCGGCTCTTCCAGCGTGCCGTCGAAGTTCGGCACCCACGCGACCGTACCCTGCTCCAGTTCGGAGAGCAGCGCCTGCGCGAACGGCGTGAGGCGCGACTCGGTGTAGCGCATGGCCGCAAACGATTTTGGATCGTCCGGCGAGCCCCAGTTGCCCTGGCCATCGATCAACGGATAGCGATAACTGAACGGTTGGGCCATGAGCACCATGGCCTCGTAGCAAGCGGAATCACCGTGTGGATGGAACTTGCCGAGCACGTCACCGACGGTGCGTGCCGACTTCTTGTACTTGGCGGCCGCCGACAACCCGAGCTCGGACATGGCGTAGACGATGCGGCGCTGTACCGGCTTCAGGCCGTCGGCAATGTGCGGCAAGGCACGGTCCAACACCACGTACATCGAATAATCGAGATAGGCCTTCTCGGTGAAGGTGGCGAGTGGCAGGCGCTCGATATTGGCGACACGCAGCCGCACCCCAGGCGCCTGCGCTTTCGCGCGCAGAGGCTTGGGTGATTTCCTGACGCTTTTTCTTCTTGCTGTGGGTTTCTTTGCCATGGCTTACGCGATTACTGAGTGATGAGCGTCTGATTGAGCCGTAGTCTGACTATTCAAACTAAACACTCAGCACGAATAACTCAAAACGGGTGTCAAGCAATTTCCGCCTTGTTACCGTTCTTCTCCAGCCACTCTTTGCGGTCGGCGGCTCGTTTTTTGGCAAGCATCATGTCCATCACGCGGTTGGTGTTGTCCCCGGCCTTGATCTCAAGCTGTACCAGGCGGCGGGTGTTCGGGTCCATAACTGTTTCGCGCAGCTGTGGCGGGTTCATTTCGCCCAGGCCCTTGAAACGCTGGATGCCCGGGCGGGCACGCGGGTTTTCTTTTTGGATGCGTTCCAGAATCTGCTTGCGTTCGTTTTCATCAAGCGCGTAGTACACAGTCTGGCCGACATCGATGCGGAACAGCGGCGGCATGGAGACATGCACATGCCCGGCGACCACCAACGGCTTGAAGTGTTTGACGAACAGTGCGCACAACAGCGTCGCAATGTGCGCGCCATCCGAGTCGGCGTCCGCCAGAATGCACACCTTGCCGTAACGCAGTCCACTGATGTCACTTGACCCCGGGTCCACGCCGAGCGCAACCGCAATGTCGTGCACTTCCTGCGAGCCGAGCACCTCGCCCGAATCCACTTCCCAGGTGTTCAGAATCTTGCCACGCAGTGGCATGATCGCCTGGAAATCCTTGTCGCGCGCCTGCTTGGCAGAACCGCCGGCCGAGTCGCCCTCGACCAGAAACAGTTCAGTCATGTTGAGATCGGTGGAGAGACAGTCGGCCAGCTTGCCCGGCAGCACCGGTCCCTGACCGATTTTCTTGCGTTCGACTTTTTTGGCGGTGCGCAGGCGCGCCTGCGCCGACTCGATGGCCAGGTTAGCGATGCGTTCGGCGTCGGCCACGTGCTGCATGAGCCACTGGGCAAAGGCATCCTTGGTGACGGTGCCGACGAAGGCCGCCGCCTCGCGCGAGGTCAGACGCTCCTTGGTCTGGCCGGAGAACTGCGGGTCGTGCATCTTGTAGGACAACACGTAGGCGCTCTGGCCCCACACGTCTTCCGGTGCCAGCTTCACCCCGCGCGGCAACAGGGTGCGAAACTCGCAGAACTCGCGCAAGGCGTCGGTAAGTCCCTGGCGGAAGCCGTTTACGTGCGTGCCGTCCTGCGAAGTTGGGATCAGGTTGACGTAGCTCTCCATGATCGGCGATTCGTTCTCAGGCGCCCACACGACCGCCCAGTCGAGTTCGCCGTCGTTGTCCTTGAAGCGGCCCACGAAAGGATCGGCCGGGATCAGCTCCTGCTTGCCGAGTTCGCTGAGCAGATAGTCCTTGAGACCGTCCTCGTAGCACCACGTCTCGTTGTTCTTCTTGTCGCCCTCGTCGGTGAAGCTGATCTTAAGACCCGGGCACAGCACTGCCTTGGCGCGCAGTACGTGCTTGAGCTTCGGGACATTGAACTTGGGGCTGTCGAAAAACTTCTCGTCCGGCCAGAAGTGCACGGTGGTGCCGGTCTGGCGCGCGCCCGCTGAACCGATGGCCTTGAGCTCGCTGGTCTTCTGGCCGCCGGCGAAGACCATCCGGTATTCCTTGCCGCCACGTTTGATGTACACCTCGAGCTTCTTGGAGAGCGCGTTCACCACCGACACGCCGACACCGTGCAGGCCGCCAGAGAAGCTGTAACTCTTGTTCGAGAACTTGCCGCCGGCGTGCAGGCGCGTGAGGATCACCTCCACGCCCGACACGCCCTCGCCCTTGTGCTTGTCCACCGGCATGCCGCGGCCATCGTCGCTGGCGGCGAGCGAGCCATCCTTATAGAGCACAACATCGATACGTTTGGCGTGGCCGGCAATGGCCTCATCGACCGAGTTGTCGATGACTTCCTGGGCCAGGTGGTTCGGGCGTTGGGTGTCCGTATACATGCCCGGGCGCTTGCGTACGGGCTCAAGGCCGGTCAAGACCTCGATGGCGGAGGAATCGTAGTTCGCACTCACGGCCGATGTATCGCGTTCACTCGTTGTACAGCGGTGGATACTTGATCAGGCGGATCAGGTCCGCCGGCTTGCGCGCCGTGGAGTTCCCGTCGCAGATCAGATGTCGCTGAAGATGATGTCGAAAGGCGTTGGTTGGAAAGAACTCCACCTTCTGCCATTCCGGGTTCTTGAGCGACAGCCAGGTCCCGTCCGACCTGCCGATCGCGTAGGTCTTGTATTCCCTGGTCTCGCAGCGAAATCCATCATGAAAGATATTACGGACACCGCTCGACGATTCGACCACGATGGTCAGGCGTGCGACACCGTCCTTGAGGCGCGACAGCGAGGCGGGATCGACATACACGTTGAGGGTATCGGCCGGTCCGAGCGGAACGCGCAACAGGCGCTCGCTTGCCGGCGGTGGAGCCGGTAACGACGTGGGGCTCTCCTTCCACTGCTCAACCAGGGACGGGTCAAACCCCGGACCCTCGACGTCGTTGCGAGCCGCCAGCACGGGGGATGGAAGAAAGACGGCAACGAGGGCGAAAAGCACGAATGCCCCCTCGTTGATACGCTGCCACGACCACTGCCGACTCGTCACGGCGCGGCAGTATAGCGCAGAGTGAATGCGACTACGAGACGATCCTCAGCCGCCGAGGTCGTTGGCGAGCGAGTTCCTCACCCCATCATCGACGGCATCGATCTGGTGCCGGTAGGCCGGATGATCGATACCCATCGCGATCGACGCCCCCTGTTTGATGGCGCTGGTCATCGGCGCGCCGAGCTCAAACCGCAGAAAGTGAACCGACGAGGTCTTCTCTTCGTTGTCGCGTTCCATGTCCTCATCGGCGACAGCATAGACACGGGCGAAATCGGCAACCTGAACCCAGACCTTCTGCTCGATCCCCTTCATTTGAGCCAACGCCTTCCGGCGTGCCTCCACCTCCGGGATCTCGATCATGAACGTGGCCTTCCAGTTGCCGCCGTCCGGGATCATCGGATTGTAGACATCCAACTCATCCTGGATGCCCTGCTCCTCGAAGATCCGCTCTGCGCGCAGCATCTCCTGTATCTGGTATTGCATGGTAACCCGGTCTTCGAAATAGAGGGTGGCACTGGGGCCAACCGCTACCTGGCGGTCTTTCTTGTGGGCCATCACGCGGGCGCGGAAATCGTTCCGCGCCTTGGCGTACTGTTCGAGGGTCAGCAAGTCACTATGGGCAAGTTTCTGCATGGGGGCAATTCCTGTCGTCATGGGTTCACCTTCAATTTCAATAGCGCCTGCTGCGGGCGGACGCGCGGCCGTCTTCAGGGTTTGTGGTGGCTCTCGATCTTGGCGATCGGCTTGCTCGTGAAAAGATAATCGCGCAGCTCCTTGTCGAAAACAGGATCGCGGCGGCGAATCCATTCGAGCATCATGGCGGCGTGCTCCTTTTCCTCATCGCGGTTGTGTATCAGAATCGCGCGCAAGTCCTCGTCCCGGCAGGCGTCTACACGCTGATTGTACCAATCCACCGCCTCCAGTTCTTCCATCAGGGAAACAATGGCGCGATGCATATCGCGCGTTTCCTCGCGCAGGCTGGTTTCGTGGTAGCCCTCGTTAGCCATGTTCTCCCCTGGTCAGCTGAATGAATCAGATTCCGTAGGCGGTGCGGAGCAGCGACATCGGATGTTCCGGCCGCTTGCCATTCTTGAGGCCGTTCTCGATCTGGTGACCGGCCATGGGGCAGTCGCTGCCGTAGTGATCGCAGTCCGCGGCCTTCACACGGTCCACCACCGGGCGGCAGATCTTCATCGAGGTCTCGTGGAACTCGCTCTTGACGGCATAAGTACCGTCATGCCCCGAACAACGCTCGATGGTTTCAATGGTTGTGTCCGGCACCAGGGACAGGATTTCGCGGGTCTTGGGCCCGATGTTCTGCACACGCAGATGGCAGGATACGTGATACGCAATCTTGCCAAGCGATTTGCTGAAATTGGTATTCAGCTTGCCTTCCTTGTGCCGCAATGCCAGGTATTCGAACGGGTCGTACATGGCGGCCTTCACCTTCAGCACATCCGGGTCGTCGGGGAACATCAGCGGCAGCTCCTGTTTGAACATGAGCGCACAGGACGGCACCGGCGCGACGATATCCCAGCCGGCGTCGACCAGTTTCGCCAATACCGGGATATTGGCGTTCTTGGCGCGTTCCACCGCCTCCAGATCGCCAAGTTCGAGCTTGGGCATGCCGCAACACCGTTCTTTCTCTGCCAGGGTCACGGGGATGCCGTTATGACGAAACACGGCCACCAGGTCCTCGTTCACCATCGGTTCGTTGTAGTTCCCGTAGCAGGTGGCAAACAGCGCCACGCGGCCCTGGGTAGAGGCGGTCGGACTGGCGGTACCTGCCGCCGCGCCAGGATCGTACCGTTTGCGGTAGGGTCGGCTGTGGTACTCGGGCAAGAGCGCGCCGGGATGTACACCCAGCGCGGTATCAAGAACCTTGCGGAATACTGGCGACCGGTTGGCGGCATTCACGGCCTGCACCACCACTGGAATACCGGCGAGCCTGCCAACCGCGTCGGTGCTGGTCAGGATCCGGTCGCGCGTTTTCACTTCGCCTTTGCGGAACTTCACGGCCTTGGCGCGCAACATGAGGTGCGGGAAATCCACGTTCCATTCGTGCGGAGGCACGTACGGACACTTGGTCATGTAACAGAGATCGCAAAGGTAACAGTGGTCAACGACCTTCCCGTAGTCTTCCTTCTTTATGCCGTCGACCTCCAGGGTCGGGGACTCGTCCACCAGGTCGAACAGCGTCGGGAAAGACTGGCAAAGACTGACGCAACGGCGGCAGCCGTGACAGATGTCGAAGACGCGCTCCAACTCCTTGAGCAGCGATTCATCATCGTAGAAAGACGGATTGCGCCAATCAAGCGCATGGCGGGTCGGCGCCTCAAGATTGCCTTCGCCGACTGGACTGAGGCGAGGGGCACGAGACGGGACGGAAGCCCTACTCGCTTCGCTCGTTCGTCCTGCCATACGCTCAGTCTCGGTTGAGCCTTCGCGCGCGCCACCGGTTGGTTTTCCCACACTGGACTCCTTTGACAAAAAAGCAGAGTAACGGTGAAGCAACCTGTCGACATGCACCCGACAGCTTGCTTCACGGGACTCGGAAAACAGCGGGGCCGGTACCACCAGCCCCGCGGTGCATCACTTTCCGAACAGACTGATTACTTTCCGAGAGTGTCGAGCGCCTTCTGGAAACGGTTGGCATGCGAGCGCTCGGCCTTGGCCAGCGTCTCGAACCAGTCAGCGATCTCGCTGAAACCCTCGCTCCGGGCGGCCTTGGCCATGCCCGGGTACATATCGGTGTACTCATGGGTCTCACCGGCGATCGCGGTCTTCAGGTTGTCGGCGGTGCCGCCGAACGGCATACCGGTGGCCGGATCCCCGCACTGCTCGAGGTATTCGAGGTGGCCGTGGGCGTGGCCGGTCTCGCCTTCCGCCGTGGAACGAAACACGGTGGACACATCGTTGTAGCCCTCGACGTCGGCCTTGCTGGCAAAATACAGATAGCGGCGGTTTGCCTGCGACTCGCCCGCAAAGGCAGCCTTGAGATTCTCTTCGGTCTTGGATCCTTTCAGTTTCAACATGACAATGGTCTCCTGTATTCAAACTATTGAATTAAATGAATAATAATAAATCGAGTGATCGATTTAGAATAATTCTAAATTAGTCAAAAGTGAATAGCAAGCTCACTACGCGTTACATACCATCCACCCGTAAAGCTCACTTTGTCGGGGATCAAGAAAAGCGTTGATTTAGGCTGGAACGCCCTGATGGAAGGGGCAGTCACCACGACCGACGCTATACAGGGAGTGGGTCTAAATACGCTACACGCATTGTCGCTCGCAGGAAATTCTGGCAAAACCGTGTATCTTTGGACTACCAGTATCTAAAGCTCAGGGCAAAAAGAGGGTCTCGCACCCTCAATCATCTATAACTACTTTGATGGCTATCCCAAGCACCTCCTCCAATCTGGGCGGTCTCGCCGCTCGACTGGTTCGCGACAATCTGCTCTCTTCAGCCGATGCTGAACGCATTAACGCTGAGGCGTTGTCCCAGAAAACTTCGTTTGTGAGCCGGTTGGTCGAGAGCAAAAAGATGGACGGCAAGGCAATTGCCCGCGCCGCCTCGGAGGAATTCGGAGTCCCTCTCTTCGAGATCAATTCGCTGGACTTCGACGTCGCTCCGTCCAAACTGGTGGACGAGAAGATCATCCGACGCCATCAGGTGCTGCCGCTCTTCAAGCGGGGCAGTCGTCTGTACGTAGCGGTCTCGGATCCGACCGTTCTGCCAGCGCTCGACGAGATCAAGTTCAGCACCGGACTCACCACTGAACCGATCCTCGTTGAGCACGACAAGCTCAGCACCGCCATCGAGAAGATGCTTGAGTCCCAGGATACCACCTTCAAGAATCTGTCCTCCGAAGACGGGCTCGACAACCTGGACCTGATCTCGGACGACGACGATGCCGTCGCCGCCGCGGCAGCGACTGGAGGCGAAGAAGGCATCAACGAAGCACCCATCGTAAAGTTTGTGAACAAGATCCTCATGGACGCCATCAACAAAGGCGCCTCGGATATTCACATCGAGCCCTATGAAAAGGATTATCGCGTCCGGCTGCGCATAGACGGAATACTCCACGAGATTGCCAAACCTCCCCTGCAGCTGGCGCCGCGTATCTCGGCGCGCATCAAGATTCTATCCAGGCTGGACATCGCCGAGCGCCGCGTCCCGCAGGACGGGCGCATCAAGATGCGCATTTCCAAGAACCGCTCCATCGATTTTCGCGTGAGCACCCTCCCCACCTTGTGGGGCGAAAAGGTGGTCATGCGCATCCTCGATCCAAGCTCGGCCACGCTCGGTGTCGAGAAGCTCGGATTCGAGGAGGTCCAGAAGGCCCATTTCCTGGAGGCCATCGCCCGTCCCCAGGGCATGGTACTGGTCACCGGCCCGACCGGCAGCGGTAAGACGGTTACGCTTTATACCGCGCTCAATATCCTTAATACAACGGACACCAATATCTCCACCGCCGAAGACCCGGTGGAAATCAACCTGAGCGGCATCAACCAGGTCAACATGAATGAAAAGGCCGGGCTGACCTTCTCCCTGGCGCTGCGTGCCTTCCTGCGTCAGGATCCGGACATAATCATGGTCGGCGAAATCCGCGATCTCGAAACCGCCGAGATCGCCATCAAGGCCGCCCAGACCGGCCACTTGGTGCTGTCCACCCTGCACACCAACGATGCCCCGGCGACACTGACGCGCATGGTCAACATGGGCGTTCCACCGTTCAACATCGCCTCGTCCGTGCACCTCATCATCGCCCAGCGTCTGGGCCGGCGACTGTGCTCCAACTGCAAACGGCCGGTCAATCTTCCGAAGGAGGCCCTGCTCAAGGCCGGCTACAAACAATCCGAGATCGGCACCTTCCAGGTGTATGAGCCGGTGGGTTGCGAAGCCTGCACCAACGGCTACAAGGGGCGCGTGGGTATCTACCAGGTCATGCCGGTATCGGAGAAAACGGGAGAGATCATCATGCGCGGCGGCAACCAGCTCGATATCGAAAAACAGGCGCTGGCTGAGGGCATTGCCGATCTGCGCATCTCGGGGCTCAAAAAGGTCAAGGATGGCGTCACCAGCCTGGCCGAGATTGAGGCCGTTACGGATATTTAAGCCCCTCACACACGACCATCACCGGAAGGATTACCACCCGCTCACGCCATGGCTCAAGCTGCCGCCGCAACCAAAACGCAAAAACCCGTCGTCAAGGCGCTGGACCTCTATACCTGGGAAGGAGTCGACAAGCAGGGGAAAAAGGTCAAGGGCGAGATGTCGGCCTCGGGCGTGGCCTTCGTCAACTCCCTGCTGCGTCGCCAGGGCATCCGTCCTGTCAAGGTCGCCAAACGACGTGGTGAACTTTTCAAGTTCAAGAAGAAGATCGCACCCAAAGACATCGCCATCTTCGCCCGCCAACTGGCGACCATGATGGAAGCAGGAATCCCGGTAGCCCAATCCTTCGATATCGTCGGCCGCGGTCATGAAAACCCGAGCATGCAGGAATTGATCATGGCGATCAAAACCGATGTCGAGTCGGGCACCAATCTCACCGCCGCACTCGGCAAGTTTCCGCTCTACTTCGATGCGCTCTTCTGTAACCTGGTACAGGCGGGCGAACAGGCCGGTATTCTCGATAGCATCCTGGACAAGATCGCCACCTACAAGGAGAAGATGGAGGCAATCAAGGGCAAGATCAAATCGGCCCTGTTCTATCCGACCGCCGTCATCGTGGTGGCCTTTATCATCACCGCCATCCTGATGATATTCGTGATTCCCCAGTTCGAGAGCCTGTTCAAAGGCTTCGGAGCTGATTTGCCGGCCTTCACCCAGATGGTGATGAATCTTTCGCACACATTCCGCGACTATTGGTACCTCATGATTGCCGGCACAGTCGGCCCCGTCATGGGCATCGGCTACGTCTACAAGCGCAGTGCCAAGATGCAACACACCGTCGACCGGCTCCTGCTCAAGGCGCCGATAATCGGCGAGATCGTCAAAAAAGCCACCATCGCCCGCTTCTGCCGCACGCTGGCGACCATGTTTGCCGCCGGTGTCCCGCTGGTCGAGGCACTCGACTCGGTGGCCGGCGCCTCCGGCAACCGGGTCTATTACGAGGGCACGATACAGGTCAAGGCCGACGTCAGCACCGGCATGCAGTTGCAGGCGGCTATGAACACCACCGGCTTGTTCCCGAACATGGTCATCCAGATGGTGGCCATTGGCGAGGAATCGGGCGAACTCGACAAGATGCTCGGCAAGGTCGCGGATTTCTACGAACGCGAGGTCGACGACGCCGTGGCCGGCCTGTCCAGTCTGCTCGAACCCATCATCATGGCCTTCCTCGGCGTGGTCATCGGCGGACTGGTCATTGCCATGTACCTGCCGATCTTCAAGCTGGCCGCGGCAGTCTGATTCACCGCCACGCCCCAGCGTTGCCGCCTGCCGTGCCGGCCGGTCGATGATCAACGAAGGACTTCACCTGCTGTCCACGCAACCGCTGCTGTTCGGCGCGGTGGCCGCGCTGTTCGGTCTCGTGATCGGCAGCTTCCTCAATGTCGTCGTCCACCGCCTGCCGGTCATGCTCGAGCGCCAGTGGCGCCGCCAGTGTGCCGAACTAGCCGGCACGCCAGCCGCCGCTGGCGAGGAGCCTTACTCACTGGTCCGGCCCCGTTCCCGCTGCCCGCACTGCGGACACGCCATTCGCGCCATCGAGAACATCCCGCTCCTGAGTTATCTGTGGCTGCGCGGGAAGTGTTCAAACTGCGCCCAACCGATTCGCTGGCGTTACCCGGCGGTCGAGGCGCTGACCGGCCTGCTCTCCTTCCTCGTGGCCTGGCGACTCGGGTTCGGACCGGCGGCACTGGCCGCGCTGTTGTTTACCTGGACCCTGGTTGCGCTGGCCTTTGTCGACCTGGAGACCCAGTACCTGCCCGACAATCTGACCCTGCCGTTGCTCTGGCTCGGCCTGCTGGTCAATCTGTCCGGCATCTTCGTGCCCGTGAGTCAGGCCATTATCGGGGCAGTGGCCGGCTACCTGTCGCTGTGGCTGGTCTTTCACGGCTTCCGCCTGGTGACCGGCAAGGAGGGTATGGGCTATGGCGATTTCAAATTGTTTGCCGCCATCGGCGCCTGGCTCGGCTGGCAGCAACTGCCATTCATTATTCTGGCCGCCTCCCTGATCGGCGCCGTCACCGGCCTGCTGATGATCCTGGGACGCGGCCGCGATCGTCGCCTGCCGATTCCGTTTGGCCCGTTCCTGTGCGCCGCCGGTTGGGTGGCGATGATGTGGGGACCGCAGATTACCCAGGCCTATTTGCGCTTCGCCCGGCTGGGGTAAGGCGACGCGGCGATGCTGCGCATCGGTCTCACCGGCGGTATCGGCAGCGGCAAGTCCACCGTGGCCGCCCTGTTCGCCAGGCTCGGCGTCCCGGTGATCGACACCGACGCGATATCGCACGAACTCACGCAACAAAACGCCCGGGGATACCGGCAAATCGTCGCGACCTTCGGGGATGGATACCTGGGTCGCAGCGGTGAACTAGACCGTCAGGCCCTGCGCGAACACGTCTTCAGCCATCCGGCCGATCGCCGGCGGCTGGAGGCGATCCTGCATCCGCTGATTCGCGCCGAGGTCGTACAGGCCATCGGTCGCGTGACATATCCCTACGTGGTGATCGTCGTGCCCTTGCTGATCGAAGCCGGGTTTACCGATCTGGTCGACCGGATACTGGTGGTCGACACGGACGAGCAGGAGCAGATTCGCCGCACCCAGGCGCGCAGCGCCTTACCCGTCGACGCAATCCGCCACATCATGCAGACACAGCTGGATCGCCAGTCACGCCTGGCGGCCGCTCACGACATACTGCATAACGACGCCGACCTCACCCAACTCGAGGATTCCGTCCAGCAACAGCACCGGCATTACCTTGAGATCGCCGGTAAGGCCGGTTGAGACAACCAACACGTCATAAAAACTGTCGCCCCGCGCTCGAGAAGGCCGACGATGTCGTGGCTGGGCTCAGCTGCGGTACTCGGCATTGATGCGCACGTAATCGTGCGAGAGATCCGAGGTCCAAACGGTGGCGGCATGCGACCCGCCGCCAAGATCGATGTGCACGGTGATTTCCGGCTCGCGCATGACCGCCGCCCCCCGTTCCTCGCGATAGGTCGGGTCGAGTGCGCCCCGGGATACGACGCTCACGTCATTTAGACGAACACTGACACGGGCAACGTCGAGATGACGGATCGGTGCGCGGCCGATGGCCGCCAGGATGCGGCCCCAGTTCGGGTCCGAGGCAAAGAAGGCGGTCTTGACCAGCGGTGAGTGGGCAACCGTAAAGGCAACCTCCCGGGCATCGGCCTCGCTGTCAGCGCCGGTGACGGTAATGGTCATGAACTTGCTGGCGCCCTCGCCATCGCGCACGATCATCTGCGCGAGCTCGCGACACAGATCGCTCACCACCACCCGCAGAACCTCGTAGCCAGGATCGCCCGCGGCGCCGATGGGCTTATGGCCAGCGCGGCCGCTCGCCAACAGCACACAGGCATCATTGGTCGAGGTGTCACCATCGACGGTGATGCAGTGGAACGATCGGTCAGAGGCTTCACGCAGCAGGGTATTGAGGGCCGGTGGCGCGATAGCGGCATCCGTGGCGATAAAAACCAGCATGGTCGCCATGTCCGGTCGAATCATGCCGGACCCCTTGGCAATCCCGGTTATCGTCACCGTGCGGCCATCGACAAGCACTTGCCGCGACATCCCTTTCGCCACCGTGTCGGTGGTCATGATCCCGTGCGCCGCCTCCGCCCAGCCGTCGTCCGACAGGTTTTCGATGGCCGCCGGCAGACCGGCAATGATGCGATCAAGCGGGAAACGCTCGCCGATCACGCCGGTGGAAAACGGCAGCACTTCGGCGGCCTGACAGCCCAGGCGGCCGGCCAGCGCCTCACAGCAACGCCGGGCGTCCATCAGGCCCGGATCGCCGGTGCCGGCGTTGGCATAGCCGGTGTTGATCAGCAGTGCGCGCGGCGGGGTGGCGGTCAGGTGCTCACGGGCGATGATCACCGGCGCCGCACAGAAACGGTTGCGCGTAAAAACGGCCGCCGCCTGTGTCCCCGGTGCGCAGGCGATGACAACGAGATCGCGGCGGTCCTTCTTCCTGATCGCGGCACGCGCGGTGCCCAGGCGGATGCCGGGCACGGAAAGAAGAGCAGGTAAACCAGTCAGGCCGACGGCCATGAGGCGGATTCCGGATTTCGGGTCCGGGATTATGGCAGTTCGATCTGAAATCCCAAACCCGCGCGTGCCGGGAGTACGACTAGGCGAGTTGACCGTGGCAGTGTTTGTACTTCTTGCCGCTGCCACAGGGACAGAGCTGGTTGCGGCCAACCTTGGGTTGTGTGCGCACCTGCGGGCGCTGGGCCTCGACCGCGACGTCCCCGCCATCCTCGGCCTCCACCGCCGGCTCAGCGGACGGATGGATGAACTGCATGTCGCGCGGGGCATGCTGTTGTCGTTCCAGCTCCTCCACCTCCGAAGCGGCACGATCGATCTGTAGTCTGGCTAGCAGCGTAATCACCTCGTGCTTAATGCGATCCAGCATGGAGGAGAACAGCTCAAAGGCCTCGCGCTTGTATTCTTCCTTCGGATTCTTCTGGGCGTAACCGCGCAGGTGGATGCCCTGGCGCAGGTAGTCCATGGCCGCCAGGTGGTCCTTCCATTCCTGGTCGAGGACCTGCAGCATGACGGCCTTTTCCAGATGGCGCATGACCTCCGCTCCGACCGTCTCCTGTTTCTCGGCATGTCGATCGGCGAAGGCCTGAAGAACACGATCGCGCAGTTTCTGTTCATCCAGATTGTCGTCGGACTCCAGCCATTGGGCGAGCGGCAGATCGATGCCGAAGTCGCGATCGAGGTGGGCCGCCAGGCCGGCCACGTCCCACTGTTCTTCCAGGCTTTCCGGCGGGATGTATTGGCTGATGACAGTGGTGACAACGTCATGGCGAATAGCGGCAATGCTCTCCGAGATGTCGTCAACATCCATCAGCCGGTTGCGTTGCTCGTAGACGACCTTGCGCTGATCGTTGGCGACGTCATCGTACTCAAGCAGCTGCTTGCGAATGTCGAAGTTACGGCCTTCAACCTTGCGCTGGGCATTCTCGATCGCCTTTGACACCCACGGGTGTTCGATGGCCTCCCCCTCCTGCATGCCCAGGCGCTGCATGAGCCCGGCGATGCGTTGCGATCCGAAGATGCGCAACAGGTTGTCTTCCAGCGACAGATAGAAACGCGACGAACCCGGGTCGCCCTGGCGGCCGGAGCGGCCACGCAACTGGTTGTCGATACGTCGGGAATCGTGGCGTTCGGTGCCCACCACGTGCAGGCCGCCGGCGGCCAGCACGGCATTGTGCCGCTTCTGCCATTCAGTCGTGGCGGCTGTACGGCGAGCCGTGTCATCGCCGAGGGCGGACAGTTCCATTTCCAGGTTACCGCCGAGCACGATGTCAGTGCCGCGGCCGGCCATGTTGGTGGCGATGGTCACCGTGCCCGGGCGCCCGGCCTGGGCCACGATCAACGCCTCTTTTTCGTGGTGCTTGGCATTCAGCACCTGGTGCGGGATCTTTTCCCGGTCCAGCCACTGCGACAACAACTCCGACGATTCGATCGAGATCGTGCCCACCAGGGCCGGCTGACCGCGCCGGTGACAGTCCTTGAGGTCGGTGACAATGGCCGCGTGTTTTTCGTTCAGGGTGCGATACACCTGATCGCCGTGATCGAGCCGGATCATCTGCTGGTGGGTCGGAATCACCACCACCTCAAGTCCGTAGATCTGCTGGAACTCGGCCGCCTCGGTATCGGCGGTACCGGTCATGCCGGACAACTTGCGATACAGGCGGAACAGGTTCTGCAGGGTGATGGTCGCGAGCGTCTGGTTTTCCCGCTGGATCTCCACCCCCTCCTTGGCTTCGATGGCCTGGTGCAGGCCCTCGGACCAGCGCCGGCCGGTCATCATGCGCCCGGTGAATTCGTCAATGATGACGATCTCGCCGTCGCGAACGATGTAGTCCACCTCGCGCCGGAAGAGCGCGTGCGCGCGCAGCGCCGCGTTGAGGTGATGCATCAGGGACAGGCTGGAGACATCGTAAAGGCTGGAACCTTCCGGCAACAGGCCGTCTTTGGCCAGCAGGGCCTCGACCTTTTCGTGCCCGGCCTCGGTCAGAAATGCCTGGCGGGTCTTCTCGTCCACGCTGTAGTCGCCAGGCCCATCTTCGATTTTTTGGCGGACAAGCTTTGGGATGACGGTGTTAATCTTGACGTAGAGATCCGTACTCTCTTCCGTCGGTCCGGAGATGATCAACGGTGTGCGCGCTTCGTCGACCAGGATCGAGTCCACCTCGTCAACGATGGCAAAGTTCAGCTTGCGCTGAACGCGCTCATCGGCGCGAAACGCCATGTTGTCGCGCAGGTAATCGAAACCGAATTCGTTATTCGTTCCATAGGTGATATCGGCGGCATAGGCCGCGCGCTTCTCGTCCTGCGCCTGGTCGGACACCACCACCCCGACCGTCATGCCGAGAAAACGGTAGATCTTGCCCATCCATTCGGAATCGCGCCGGGCCAGGTAGTCATTGACCGTCACCACGTGCACGCCCAGACCGGGCAACGCATTCAGGTACGTGGCCAGGGTCGCCACCAGCGTCTTGCCCTCGCCGGTGCGCATCTCGGCGATCTTGCCCTGGTTCAGCACCATGCCGCCGACCAGTTGCACGTCGAAGTGACGCATCCCCAGCACCCGGCGCGAGGACTCACGCACCACCGCAAATGCCTCGTGCAGCAGATCGTCCAGCGTGGCGCCTTGGGTCAGACGTGCCCGGAACTCAGCAGTCTTGGCGGTCAGCTGCTCATCGCTAAGCGCGCGCAGCTCTGGTTCAAGCGCGTTGATCCTCGCCACGTCATGGCTGAGGCGTTTGATGAGCCGGCTGTTGCGGCTGCCGAAGATCTTGGTAAGCAGGTTGACGAACATGAACGAATCCTGGCGCGCCGTCACGGCGCGCCTGATGAAAGCGCAGGATTATGGAGGAAAAAGGTGACGACTTGAAGTGCGTGCGGTGGAAATCAGTTCCGCCCGTTCTGCAAATACCCCGCCGGATTCACCGCCACCCCCTGTTTG
>CAKKRZ010000076.1:0-3385 GCA_919902925.1 Acidiferrobacterales bacterium
TGACCAGAACCCAGCCGCCGGTTGTTGCCCCCCGTTCAGGGGGTGCCGGTAAGACTATTTCTTGGGCGGAAACAGCAGGCGGCTGAAGCCCATGCCCGGACAAATGCCGGTGACCGCGGCAAGAATGAATAATGCCGCCGGCAAATACAGCACCCAATGAACGGTGTTGAAGCCAGTCAGCCAAATCCCGAGCAGAATCACGCCCGCCATCGCGAGCAGAAAGAAACGCATTGCCATGCCAATCTTGAACTTTTCCATGTTGTCTCCAGGGTATTAGTTGCCCATGACATTTACGCACGGGCAGCATTGATGCACAACGGTCAGACGATGGCCGTCGCGCTTTCGCGTGTTTATGCCCTCACCAGCGTCCAGATACCAATGGCCACGAAGCCGATGCCGGCGATGTAGTGCAGGTACTTTTCGCTGACGTACTGGGAGATCGCGCTTCCCGCCAGAACCCCAAGGCCGGAGGCGACAATCAGCGCCAGCGACGCGCCCAGAAACACCGTCCACTTGCTGACGTTCTTGTCGGCGGCGAACAGCATCGTGGCCAACTGGGTTTTGTCGCCCAATTCGGCGACAAACACGACAGCGAATACGGTCAGCAGAACTTTGATGTCCATAAGGCCTCGTTCGGATTTTAGGCGGATTTGCCCAACAACAACTTCAAAAAATGCAGCTCTTTTCTTTAAAGGGCGCGGGAACGCGGCTCAACGAATGGAATCGCCGTTTCTTGTTACGCATCCCGACGCCGATCGGACCGAGCCGCTCTCGGCCATCCCTGGCCTTCGCGGCATTCGTGCATCCTGCACATCAGCGATGGGGCGCGGTGCAGGGAAGCACCGTTCGCGCCTTCAAGTCATTATCGTTTGTGCACGGCGCTTCGCAGCAAAGCCAGTGCATCAGCAACAACATCCTGTTGGCCATCGTTGGTGAGGATCGTGAAGGTGACCAGCAGGTTATCGACACGCAAGATGCCCTGCGTCAGGTATTTGTATTCGCCGGGCTTCGGTGCCTTGTCGGTGGCCGCGTAGTAGTAGCCGACCCCGGCGCTGCCACGCAGCTCGATCACCTGAATGTGCTTCTCGACCGCCCGTGGTTTTATCTGCCCGACGACCTGCTCTACTCGCTGGCGCAGTTCCACCGGGGTTGGCAGCACCACATTCTTGTGTGCGGGCCAGATAGGCGTAATAAGGATGTCGAATGGCAGTCCACCGCGTGGCCGAAACGCGATGGTTGGTGGTAGCCGGTCTGGTGGTTGACGGAGTTGATCTTGCCAACTCACAGGCACCGCGATCTGCAAGAACCCGTGATCGGGCAGCGGCAAGCGCCGCTCCGTAGTTTCTGCCGCCCCGACGGCCGTGGCCGTGGTAATGGCGAGGAACGCAATGCAAAGCGTGAGTCTATAAAGCTTCATAGTGGCTGCTCCATGGCTTTAAGCCGTTATTTCGATTTTCCAATGTAAGGTCTAGTGTAGCCAGTGCCACAGGACTGCGACGCAAACTCAACATGCCCTGGCACTTCTGGCCAACACCTCTGCCTGTGCAAAGTTGCTGACGATCCTGAGGTTCATGTGCGAGTGGATATTAGCAGAATGATAAATAAAACAGAGACCCGCTACAGTTT
Source organism: Acidiferrobacterales bacterium (assembly GCA_919902925.1). GTDB lineage: Bacteria > Pseudomonadota > Gammaproteobacteria > Acidiferrobacterales > Sulfurifustaceae > CAKKRZ01. The sequence goes on from CAKKRZ010000076.1 coordinate 1,627, forward strand.
GATTCGTCCACGCAAATCAGAGACGGCCGAGGCGATGGGAAGGTCGGACGGTTTGGCGTCGCGCCGTCCCTTGTATTCCACGACACCCTTGGCCAGACCCTTTTCGCCGACGACGAGGCGGTGCGGGATGCCGATCAGGTCCATGTCGGCGAACATCACGCCCGGGCGTTCATCGCGGTCGTCGAGCAGCACGTCGAGCCCGGCGGAGGTCAGGTCGGTGTAAAGCGTCTGCACCGTTTCGCGCACCGCTTCGGATTTGTGATACGCAATCGGTACGATGGCAACGTGGAAGGGGGCGATGGAATCCGGCCAGATGATGCCGTTGTCGTCGTGGTTCTGTTCGATGCTGGCGGCCACGACGCGCGAGACGCCGATGCCGTAGCAGCCCATCGGCATGGCGACATTGTTGCCGTGCTCGTCCAGCACCGTGGCCTTCATGGCCTCGCTGTACTTCGTTCCGAGCTGGAAGATATGCCCCACCTCGATACCGCGCCGCAGGCCGATGGTCCCGCCGCAGCGACCGTCGTTGGACGGGCAGGGATCGCCGGCCACCACCTTGCGCAGATCGGCCACGATGGGTTCGTGCGCGTCGCGTCCCCAGTTGACGTTGACGTGGTGCTGGCCGTTTACGTTGGCGCCGCAGACGAAATCCGACAGGCGCACGGCGGATTCATCGGCGATCACGGTTATCGGTAATCCGACGGGGCCGATCGATCCCGGTTCGCAACCGGCGGCGAGTTCGACCTCGCCCGGTGTCAGGAATTCGAGCGGCTTGGCGAGCTGCGGCAGCTTGACGGCCTTGATCTCGTTCAGTTCGTGATCGCCGCGCAACACCAGCGCCACGGCGCCGCCGACACCCTTGACCAGCAAGGTCTTGACGGTTTGCTTCGAATCGACCTTGAGGAAGCGGCTGACTTCCTCGATCGTTCTGGCGTTCGGCGTGTCGACCGTTGTCTTCGGATGGCCGGACGCGGCGCGCTTGCCCATCGGCGGCAGGGCGGGGGCGAGTTCGACGTTGGCGGCGTACTGGCACTTGTCGCACAGGGCAATGGCGTCCTCGCCGGAATCGGCCAGCACGTGGAATTCTTGCGAGGCGCTGCCACCGATGGCACCGGTATCGGCCTCGACCGCACGGAATTCCAGTCCCACGCGCGAGAAGATGCGGCGGTAGGTCTCATGCATGACCTTATAGGTTTCGCCCAGCGAGGTGGCATCGAGGTGAAAGGAGTAGGCGTCCTTCATCAGGAATTCGCGCGCGCGCATCACGCCAAAGCGCGGGCGGATTTCGTCGCGGAACTTCATCTGGATCTGGTAAAAGTTGGCCGGCAGCTGGCGGTAGCTTTTGATCTCGCGGCGGATAAGGTCGGTGATGACTTCCTCGTGCGTCGGGCCAAAACAGAAATCGCGCTGGTGCCGGTCTTTCAGGCGCAGCAGCTCCGGCCCGTATTGCTCCCAGCGCCCCGACTCCTGCCACAGTTCGGCCGGCTGGATCGCCGGCATCAGCACTTCCAGCGCGCCAGCGTGGTTCATCTCCTGGCGCACCACGCGTTCCACCTTGCGCAGCACGCGCAGGCCCAGCGGCAGCCAGCTGTACACGCCGGCGGCGAGTTTGCGGACCATGCCCGCGCGCAGCATCAGCCGATGGCTGATGGTCTCAGCCTCGGCCGGGGTTTCGCGGACGGTGGAAAGCAGGAATTTCGAAACACGCATGAGGAAGCAGCCGGTTGGGTTGAGGAAACGGCCGCAGTATAAGCCACAG
>CAKKRZ010000076.1:3485-4928 GCA_919902925.1 Acidiferrobacterales bacterium
CACGATGGAGTAGGGGCAGAAGGCCATGTTGTGCGGATCGGCCTCCATGGTCTTGCGCGACAGCAATGCACTGCAGAACGAGTAAGACTGGCCTTCCTGGTATACGGTCATCTTGGCGCCGATGTCCTTCTTGGTGCGCTCCAGCATCTTGTGGATGTGCGAGGTGTGGTCGATGACCAGCCCCTTGTTCTGGATGGCAATGACCAAGTCGTCGCGCACGTCGTTGAACGCTGCCTTCTTGGAGTAGCGCACCACGTCTGGGTCGGCCGCCCATGCTACCTGACCGATCAGCGCGATGGCGGTGAGAAACGGGATAAACAGGGTGAATCGGGTTTTCATGGTCTCCTCCTGACTGTTGTGGGTTGTTCGGATGTGGACGCGTTGGTGGGTCGGTGAATTCCCATGATCTCATCTGGTTTCGGGAAATGATAGAAGTCCATACCCAAAATCAGGCGCGCGCCTTGACGCCGGTCAAGTAAGGAGGCGAACCGGGATGCTTTCGGGTTTTTGGCATAACGGTTGGCTCGTCCGTCGCCTCCCGGTCCCATGCCATCGGATGGCGCCAATTAAGGGCAGCCAGGGAAAATCTCAGCGCAAGGCCGGCCACAACTGCGCCGCACCACGCACCCCCGAGGAATCGCCGTGCCGGTTGCCCACGATGCGCGTCCGCAATTCATCGTTAAATACATATTTGGCGACGGCGTCGCGGCCGTCGGTATAGAGCCGGTCGATGTTCGACATGCCGCCACCCAGGACGATCACATCCGGATCCAGAATGTTGATCACCATCGACAAGGCGTGGCCGAAGCGGTCGAGGTATCTGGCCATCGCTGCCTGTGCCTTCGCGTCACCTAGTCCGGCTTGCAGGACAATTTCGTGGGCATTGAGGCTGTCGCCACCACCGTGCGCGGCGTAGTCACGCAGCAGGCCCGGCCCGGACAGAAATGTTTCAACGCATCCCCGTTTGCCGCAGTAACAGGGCGGGCCGTCCGCTTCCAGCACGTTGTGCCCCCACTCGCCGGCGATGTGTTGCGGGCCTTCGTGCAGACGACCGTGAAAGACAATCCCGCCGCCGACACCGGTGCCCATGATCACCCCGAACACCACGCCGGCCCCCTGGCCGGCGCCATCGATGGCCTCGGACAGCGCGAAACAGTTGGCGTCGTTGGCAATGCGAATTTCTCGCTCGAGTAAAAGTTCGAGATCTTTCCTGATCGGTCTGCCGTTGAGGCAGATGGTATTGGAGTTCTTGAGGCAGCCGGTCTTCGTGGAGATAGCCCCCGGCGTGCCGATGCCGACGGTGCAGGGCGACCCCGCCTGTTGTTCCAGGTCGGTGACCAGTGCGCGCATGTTGCCGAGGATGGCTTCGTAACCGCCGGCCTGCGGAGTCGGCCGGCGTTCGCGGTGCAGGATTGCCCCGCCGGCATCCATGACGATTCCTTC
>CAKKRZ010000076.1:5028-7080 GCA_919902925.1 Acidiferrobacterales bacterium
ACCAGATCGGGCGTCATTTCAATGTGGCACTGAAAGCCAAGATGTTTGCCGAGCACGAAGGCCTGATGCCGGCAGTCACGGCTCTTCAGGATCGACACCGCGCCGGGTGGCAGCTCGCTGAAGGTTTCGCCGTGCCAATGAAAAACCTCGAACTGGGGCGCAAGGCCGTTGACCCAGCCGCGTGCCTCGGCGTTGTCGACGGTTTCCACCGGCAGCCAGCCGATCTCCTTGACGCGGCTGCGCGTCACCCGACCACCGAGCGCTTTGGCCATCAGCTGCCCGCCGAGGCAGTGGCCGAGCACCGGGATGTCTTTATCCACAGCCTCACGAATCAGGCGCAACACCGGGGGAATCCACGGCAGATGGTCGTTGGCGCTCATCGGCCCGCCCATGAGAACAAGCCCGGAAACTCCGGCTAAACTGTCGGGAGGGGATTCGCGCCGGTCCACGCGCACCAGACGCCACGGCAGTCCCCGCCGGTCGAGATATTCGGTGAGATATCCCGGTCCCTCATGAGCGGCGTGACGGAAGATGACAATCTCGCGCATGACGGGCATTCTATCGATTCGTTCGGGGGCACGGAACATGGCGTCACGGGTATCAGGATGGCCGGTGTTGTTTCTGCTGCTGGCCGCGTGGCCGGCGGCCGCCGTCGAGACGATCGACGTGCAGGTCGTATTCAAGAACAAGGCACTGGTCACGCTCGACGGTCGCAAGGTCATGCTCAAAGTCGGCGATCCGCCAGTTGACGGCGTCCGGCTGGTTCACACCGATACACTTAAAGAAACCATCGCGGTCGAAATCAACGGCAAGGAACAGACTCTGCGCCTCGGCATGGTGCGTGGGGCGCTGGCCAGTGGCGGCGGACAGAAGGCATTGTTATTCGCCGATGGCGGCGGGCACTACCGGGCCGATGGAGCGATCAACGGAATGCCGGTGCAGTTCCTGGTCGATACCGGTGCCACCCGGATCGCACTCAGCGGCAGCACGGCACGCAGCATCGGTCTCGACTACCAGCGTCTCGGGCGCGTGGGCAGGGCCGCCACGGCTTCCGGGCTGGTTTATACCTATAACCTGTCGCTCGACAAGGTGCAGGTCGGTGAGATCACCCTGCACAACGTCGAGGCCAGTGTGATCGAGGGCAGCTTTCCGCTCATCCCGCTGCTCGGCATGTCGTTCCTGGGCCAGCTCGATATGAAGCGCGACAGCAACCGGATGGAGCTCATCAAGAACTGACTGGTGGCGTTGTTTGTCATGGCAGCGGGGGTGATAATGAACCGCATACGCCATGGAACGGACACGTCATTTCTGGCTGTCGTTGATCGGACTGGCGGCGTTATCGGTGCCACACACTGCGCTTGCAGCCGAACCGGACGCGGCCACCATCATCAAACGCGCCATCGACTACTGGCGTGACGTTTCCTCGTACTCCGTGGTCGACATGACCATCCGCCGTCCGGACTGGACGCGCACCATGACCATCCGTGTCTGGACGCGCGGGCAAAAGGAATCGCTGGTGCGCGTGGCGGCGCCGGCCAAGGACGCCGGTAATGCCACGCTGCTGCTCGACAAGGACATGTGGAGTTTTACCCCGCGCATCAACCGCGTCATCAAGATTCCGTCGTCGATGATGAGCCAGAGCTGGATGGGTTCGGACTTTTCCAATAATGACCTGGCCAAGGCCGACGATCTCATCGAGCACTACACGCACCGGCTGCTGCGCGTCGAGACGCACAACGGCCACAAGGTCTACGTGGTGGAATCCACGCCCAAGGAGACGGCGCCGGTGGTGTGGGGGCGGGAGGTGGTGTCGATCCGCGACGATCACATCGTGCTGGAGCACCGCTTCTACGACCAGCGCAACGTGCTGGTCAAGACCATGAAGACGCTGCGATTCGGCCAGTACGGCGGCAAGCTGATCGCCGCGCAGCAACGCATGCAGAAGGCCGATCAGCCCGGCGAGTGGACCGATATCGTCGTGAAAGAGGCGCGCTTCGGCATCACCGTTTCCGCTTCCACCTTTACCCAAGCCAACCTCCGCAACCCGCGCGA
>CAKKRZ010000076.1:7180-10190 GCA_919902925.1 Acidiferrobacterales bacterium
CTCATCCTGCGGCTCGCGTGGCGGAATCTGTGGCGGCATCCGCGCCGCACGCTGCTTACCGCCGCGGCCATCGCCTTCAGTGCCCTGCTGCTGGTGTTCATGATCACCATCCAGCTCGGCGCCTATGACACTGCCATCGACAGTGCCACGCGTATTTTTAACGGCCAGTTGCAGGTGCAGCGCACCGCCTATCTCGAAAAGCCGAAGATGCGTACCAGCATCCCGCGCGCCGCGGAACTCGCCGCGCAACTGCGTGAGAAGACCGGCCTTCAGGCGATGGCCGTGCGTGCACAGGGATTTGCGCTGGCCACCAGCGGTACCCGCAGCTACGGTGTGCCGGTGATGGGCGTGCAACCGGCCCGTGAAGCGATGGTCTCGACGCTGCCGGGGCTCATCAAGCGCGGCCGTTACCTGCGCGACGACCACGCCCAGGAGGCCGTGATCGGCGCGCGCCTGGCGAAGAATCTGCGCATCGACGTCGGCCAGGAACTCACGCTGCTCGGTGCCGGGCGCGACGGTTCGGTGGCCGCGACCGTGGTGCCGGTGGTGGGAATTTTTGCCACCGGCATGCCGGATATCGATCGCAATCTCGTGCAGCTTCCGTTGGGCGCGTTCCAGGAGGTCTTCAGCATGGGCGACCATGCACACGTCATCGTGATCGGCGGCGCCGGTCTCGACGCGCTGGCCGCCTTGCAGGCGAAGGTGGCGTCGGCACTGCCGCCGTCCGCCGACCTGCGCGTGCGCGGCTGGCCGGAGCTGATCCCCGGGCTCAAGCAGCTGATCGAGGCCGACACGGTGCAGAACTGGTTCACTTATATAGTGCTGATCGTGGTGGTGACGCTCAGCATCCTCAACACCTTTCTCATGTCGGTGCTGGAACGCACGCGCGAGTTCGGCCTGCTGCTGGCGCTCGGCGCGACGCCGCGGCGCATCGGAACGATGGTGCTGCTGGAGTCGCTGTTGCTGACCCTGCTCGGGTTGGCGATCGGCATGCTGCTGGGATTGGCCGTGTCGCTGTACTTCCTGCGCTATGGATTCACCTTCCCGGGGTTGAAGGAGATCCACGCCCAGTTCGGTCTGCCCGGCGTGATCTATCCCAAGATCACACTGGCGTCGATGGCGCTCGGGCCGCTGGTGATCCTGTCGGCCACACTGCTGGCGGCACTGTACCCGGCCACGCGCCTGCGAAAACTCGACCCGGTCGAGGCGATGCACACGGTCTGACATGGATACGTTGCTTCTCATCACGCGTTTGGCCTGGCGCAACCTGTGGCGCCATCGCCGACGCACGGCGTTGATCCTGGTGGCGATGTCGCTCGGCATCTGGTCGATGATCGTGCTGGCGGCGATTTCGCGCGGGTCGATCGAACAACAGGTGAACAAGGGCATCGCCAATCTGACCGGCCACGTTCAGGTTCATGCCCGCGGCTATCGCGACGATCCGGTGATCGACCACCGTTTCGTGCCGCCGCCGGCGCTGGTGGAAGCTCTGCGTGCCTCCCCGGTCAGCGCTTGGAGTACACGCGTACGCGTGCCGGCGGTGATCGCCAGCGAACGCGAGTCGGCCGGCGTGACCCTGGTCGGCATCGATCCGGCGGCCGAACTGAAGCTGTCGTTTATCAGCGGCGCGATCGTCGAGGGCCGTGGGCTCGGCGATGTCGGGGACGATGGCCTGCTGCTCGGACGCAAGCTGGCCGAGCGGCTGGAGACCGGGCTCGGGCGGCGCGTGGTGATCCTGAGCCAGGACGTGAACAACCGCATCGCCGAGCGCGGTTTCCGCGTGGTCGGCATTTTCGCCGGCCAACCGACGGCCATGGAAACCGGTTATGTCTTTGTCGGGCGCGCGCCGGCGCAGCGCCTGCTCAGGATGCAGGACAGCGTCTCGGAGCTGGCCGTGATCACGCCCGACCGAAAACATCTCGACGCGCTGGTGCAACGGATGCGCGCCGCCGCTCCCGGGTTGGCGGTCGAGCCGTGGACCACCATCGAGCCTTTGCTGGTGCTCACCGAAAGCCTCACCGAAGTCATCCTCGTCATCTGGTATGCGATCGTCTTTGCCGCCATGTCGTTTGGTCTCGTCAATACCCTGCTGATGGCCGTCTACGAACGCACGCGCGAGTTCGGCCTGGTGCAGTCGCTGGGCATGCGCCCGGGGCGCATCATGGGGCAGGTCTTCATCGAGTCGCTGTTTCTGCTGCTGCTGGCGCTTGGGCTCGGTAACCTGCTGACGGCGGCTACCTTGTTCGCGTTGCGCGACGGCCTCGACCTGAGTGCGTTCGCCGAGGGTTTCGACATGATCGGCGTGAGTCCGATTATTATTCCGTCGCTCACCCTGGGCGATGTGGCGAGCGCGAACGGCCTGGTGCTGGCGCTCGGCCTGCTGGCGAGCCTGTGGCCGGTGTGGCGGGCCGCGCGCCACGTGCCGGTCGAGGCGATGACACGGATATGACCAAGAACGACGACAACGTTGTCAGTCTGCGGGGTGTGTCTAAGGTTTATCGCCAGGCGGTGGTGGCCGTGCAGGCGCTGGCGGACATCAACCTCGACATCCCGCGGCTCGATTTCGCCTGCCTGTCCGGCCCGTCCGGTTCCGGCAAGAGCACCTTGCTCAACCTCATCGGCGGGCTGGATGCGCCGACCACCGGCGAGATCACGGTCGACGGCCGGCGCGTCGACCGGCTCGACAAGGGCGCGCTGGCCGAGCTGCGTCTGCGTCGCATCGGTTTTGTGTTCCAGGCCTACAATCTCATCCCGGTGCTGAGTGCGCGCGAGAACGTCGAGTTCGTCATGCAGTTGCAGGGTGTGCCGGTCGTCGAACGCACGCGCCGCACCGCGGATATCCTGAAAGAAGTGGGGCTGTCGGGCCTGGAGGATCGCCGCCCGGCCGAGCTGTCCGGTGGGCAGCAACAGCGTGTGGCCGTGGCGCGCGCCATCGTCTCCGAACCCGCGCTGGTACTGGCCGACGAGCCGACCGCCAACCTCGATTCCCAGACCGCCGAGAACCTCATGC
>CAKKRZ010000077.1 GCA_919902925.1 Acidiferrobacterales bacterium
GCCGGACGCGGCAGATCGGCCAGGCGACGGGCCGGATGATCGTCACGGACCACGAGGATGCCGACCAGTTTTTTTGAACCGTCGCGCAGTAAAGGCCGGTAGCCGGGGCGTCGATGGTGGACGACCGCCTGGTAGGGGTCCATGTAGGCGAGATCCGCACGCCCTTGGGCCAGCAGGGATTCAAATTCGCCGAAGTTCATCGGGATCAGCAGTTGCACCTCACGCCCGAGTTCCCGGGACAGGGCCTGGGCGAAGGGCGACCATTGACGCTGCAAGACTATCCGCGATTGCCGCGGGGCGACCATGAGGGTGTAAGGGGGAGCCCCGGCTTTGGGTGTTTTGGCCGGTTCGGCGTGCCCGGCAGTGACGCCCAGCGTCAGTAACAGCCATAGACCGGCCTGAGCCAGGCCGGCCAGACGGAAAGATTTCTGTTTATTTACATCCACTTGGACCTGTCCGCTGATCCCTTGAATTTCCATTGGGCAGATTGACCAACAGCAAAGATCAGGCCAATTCCTTACTACTATGAAATGGTTATCGCCGGCCTCATCTACGAGATTGAAGTGCTGGCCCGATATCCTCAAGACTGGCGGGAAGAATACGAAAATTCTTCTATATCTTTAGAGCTACAGGAAGGGGTATTTCGAACCACCGGACGGCATGCGGCGACTTATGCCGCGGATGGGATGGGAACTGGCGCGCCCTAGAGGATTCGAACCTCTGACCTTCAGCGTCGGAGGCTGACGCTCTATCCAGCTGAGCTAAGGGCGCGTATAGATTGAGATTTATCCCAACCGGGATATACCCGGTGATGGTCGAACAAAGGATACTTGTCTCTGGTCGCGCCGTCCATGCCAAGCGTGACGGCGTGTATCTTGCACTAGAATTGTAGGGTCGTAATGACTCGTAATCGGATTTCGGGTACCCGCCGCGGCGGGGGAATACAAACGATTTTCCACATTCAGCATAGAGGGTAAGGAACATCAATGAGTGATCGTGAATTTCTCAAATATTTCGCGGGCATCATCGGTGCGCTGGCCGCACTGACCGTGGTGCTGATTATTTCCGCCAACATCATCGGCGCCAAGCCGAAGACCCAGAAGGCCGCGGTCAACGGCCAGCAGATCGCCGAGCGCATCAAGCCGGTCGGCGAAGTCACGCTGGCTTCGAGCAACCCGGTGGTCAATGCACTGATCCCGGCAGCCCACGCGGCCGCCGATGGCAAGTCGGTGTACGAAAAGAGCTGTAAGGTTTGCCATGATGCCGGTGTGGCCGGTGCGCCGAAGATGGGCGACAAGGCCGCCTGGGCGCCGCGCCTCAAGCCCGGTATGGACGCCGTCTACGCCAATACCCTCAAGGGCAAAGGCGCGATGCCGCCGAAGGGTACCTACACGGGCCCGGATGCAGACGTAAAGGCCGCCGTTGATTACATGGTCAAGGCATCGCAGTAAGCGACGTTACTCGCAGTGATGAAAAGGCGGC
>CAKKRZ010000078.1 GCA_919902925.1 Acidiferrobacterales bacterium
GAGAGGATTTGAACCTCCGGCCCCTTGCTCCCGAAGCAAGTGCTCTACCAGGCTGAGCTACACCCCGAAAAAAATGGCGAACCGCTGACCGTGCGGGCGTCAGTGATTGCGGTGAACGGAAAACCGGGCAAGATCGGCCAGTGCCTGCCGATAGGGTGACGCCGGTATGGCGGTCAGCGCATCGGCCGCGCGGGTGGCCTCGTCCTCGGCCCGGCGCGCAGTGTACGCGATGGACCCTGTCGATTCAATAATATCCACGACGCTGTCGATCCGCTCGCCGCCGCCTTCCGTAATGACGGCGCGCAGCAGGGTCTGTTGGTCGTGCGTGCCGTGTTTCAGGGCATGAATGAGCGGCAGGGTGGGTTTGCCCTCGGCCAGATCATCGCCCACGTTCTTGCCCAGCTCCGGGTTGTGGCGCCCGTAGTCGAGCACGTCGTCGATCAGCTGGAACGCCGCCCCCAGGTGCATGCCGTATCGTCCCAGCGCGTCTTCGATCTCGCGGTTCTGGCCGGTCAGCACGGCGCCGAGCCTGGCCGAGGCCTCGAACAGCTTGGCGGTCTTGGAACGGATCACGTCCAGGTAGCGATCCTCGGTGGTGTCCGGGTCATGGCAGTTGATGAGTTGCAGGATTTCGCCGCGCGCGATGGTGTTGGTGGTCTGGGCCAGAATTTCCATGACCCGCATGTTCTGCACGCTGACCATCATTTCGAAGGCGCGCGAGTAGAGGAAATCGCCGACCAGCACGCTCGCCGGATTGCCCCAGACGGCATTGGCCGTGCGCCGCCCACGACGCAGATCGGAGTCGTCGACCACGTCGTCGTGCAGCAGGGTGGCGGTGTGGATGAATTCAACAATGGCCGCCAGGGTGACGTGGTGACCGCCCCGGTAGGCCAGGGCGTGGCTGGCCAGCAGCACCAGCAGGGGCCGCAGACGCTTGCCGCCGGCCCCGATCAGGTAGGCCGACAGCTCGTTGATCAACGCCACGTCGGAGCGCAGGCGATCGCGGATTTCCTGGTCGACGGCGGCGAGATCGTCGCGTACCAGTGCCTTGATGGCCTCGAAGTCCATGCCGGGGGAGGGGGGGTGGGAAGGGCCCGGATGCTAGGGGTTGGGTTCACGGCCTGTCAAGGCAGGTTTTGGCGGCCGTCAGCGGGTTTGACCGCAGGGGGGCCGATCAGTAAAATCCGCGCTCTTTCAAGGGCGTCCGGGCGGTTCCGGAGGCCAGGAGCCATAACCATGTACGCAGTGATTCAAACGGGCGGCAAACAGTATCGCGTCGTCGTCGGCGACGTCATTCGGGTCGAGAAGCTCGAGGTCGAGGCCGGCGACAACCTGTCACTCAGCCATGTGCTGATGGTCAACAACAACGGCGAGGTGCGCGTGGGCAGCCCGGTGCTGTCCGGCGCCAGCGTCACCGCCAAGGTGCGCAGCCATGGCCGTGGCGAGAAGATTCACATCTTCAAGATGCGCCGTCGCAAGAACTACCGCCGCAGCCAGGGCCATCGGCAGGACTACACCGAGATCGAAATCACCGCCATTCAATAAAAGAGATTTTCACACGCTCCCCCTCTCCCAGAGTGAAAAGGTGCGCGTGCAAGCGCGCTACGGCTCGCCTCCCTCTCCTTCCGGGAGAGGGAATGAGGGTGAGGGCGGGAGAGGGATGGGGTGAGGGCGGAAGCACAGGTTTAACAATGCAACGAACATGGCTCATCTCCTCTCTCCCTCCGGAAGAGGGATGGGCTGACGGCAGCACCGAGGATATTCACGATGGCACATAAAAAAGCAGGCGGCAGTTCCCGCAACGGCCGCGACTCACACGCCCAGCGTCTGGGGGTGAAGCGTTTTGCCGGACAGCACGTACTGGCCGGCAACATCCTGATCCGTCAACGCGGCACGCAGTTCCATCCCGGCGTCAACGTGTCCATCGGCAAGGACGACACGCTGTTCGCGACTGCCACCGGCACCGTCAAGTTCGAGATCAAGGGTCCGCGCAAGCGCCGTACCGTCAGTATCGTGCCAGCCTGAAGCCAGTCGATTCGCAATTCCGGAACCCCGCCCTGGCAACTCGGCGGGGTTTGTTTTTTTCAAGCTTGAAGCTTCAAGCTTAAGGGAACCTCAGAAAAATCCCCTCTCACTCCGGGAGAGGGTTGGGGTGAGGGGAGTAAGCACATGAATTAATAATTCCCTCATCCTCGCTTTCTCCCGGATGGAGAAGGAATTTTCAATTTTTGCCTCTGTTGAAATCTGAGTGGGTACTGTCCGCCCGGCCGGGCGCTGAAAAGGGTTTTCCCCTCCCTCGACGGGAGGGGGCGAGGGGGAGGGTGAGCGTAAAGCGAATCACTACCGCCGCAGTGGCCGTTGTCTTTACGCCCCCTTCGGCACCACCCCCATCCCAGCCTTCCCCCGTCAAGGGGGAAGGGGTAAGTTCATCGTCGCCCGTCAGGCGGTGCCGGGCAGCCACTCGTTTTTTGTATGAGAAGCCAATTTTTAGAGGTTCCGTTGATTCATGAAATTCGTCGATGAAGCCACAATCACCGTCACCGCCGGCAAGGGCGGGGATGGTTGCCATTCGTTCCGGCGCGAAAAGCGCGCGCCCATGGGCGGGCCCGATGGCGGCAACGGTGGCACCGGCGGGTCGATCTACCTGATCGGTCGCGAGGGGCTGAATACCCTCGCCGACTTCCGCCACGCGCGCCAGTTCCGCGCCAAGCTCGGCGACCGCGGCGGCGGCAAGGGTTGCACCGGTCGCGGCGGCGAAGATCTGTTTCTGGCCGTCCCGCTCGGCACGCGCGTGATCGATGCCGGCACCCAGGAGCTGATCGGCGAAGTGACGCACGAGGGCGCAACGTTGCTGGTGGCGCGCGGCGGGCGCGGCGGCTTCGGCAACGAGCATTTCAAATCGAGCGTGAACCGCGCCCCGCGCCGCACCACCCCCGGTGAGGCAGGCGAGGAACGCGAGTTGGCGCTGGAGCTGCAGGTGCTGGCCGACGTCGGCCTGCTCGGCCTGCCCAATGCCGGCAAGTCGACCTTCCTGCGCGCGGTTTCGGATGCGCGCCCCAAGGTGGCGGATTATCCGTTTACCACGCTGCACCCGCACCTCGGCGTGGTGCGGGTCGGCGAGTCGCGCAGTTTCGTGATCGCCGACATCCCGGGGCTGATCGAGGGGGCCTCGCAGGGTGTCGGTCTCGGCATCCAGTTTCTGCGTCACCTCAAGCGCACGCGCTTGTTGCTGCACCTGGTGGACATGGCACCGTTCGATCCCGAACAGGAACCGGCCAAGGTCATCCGGGCCATCGAACAGGAGTTGGTTGGTTTCGACCAGCGTTATCCGCCCGAAGAGGGCTCCATATCGCTGGCCGCACGGGAACGCTGGCTGGTGTTGAACAAGATGGACCTGTTGCCCGAGGATGAGCGGGCCACGCAGATGCAGGCCGTGCGCGAGGCCCTTTCCTGGAACGGCCCGATCTATACAATCTCGGCCATCAGCGGCGCGGGCTGTGCCGCGCTCACCCAGGATCTGATGAAGCGGTTGGAAGCCATGAAGACCGAAATCCATGAGTCAGACTAAACCGGAAGGACGTGCCGCGCTGGCCAAGGCCAGACGCGTGGTGGTGAAGATCGGCAGCTCGCTGCTGACCGACGACGGGCGCGGACTCAATCGCCAGGCGCTCGATGGCTGGGTGGACGAACTGAGCGCGCTGGTCGGCCGCGGCCTCAAGCTGTTGCTGGTCACGTCGGGCGCGGTGGCCTCGGGCATGCAACGCCTGGGCGTGAAGCAGCGTCCCCACGCCCTGCACGAGCTGCAGGCCATGGCGGCGGTCGGCCAGATGGGGCTGGTGCAAGCCTACGAGAGCTCCTTCCAGCGGCACGGACTGCACACGGCGCAGGTGCTGCTGACGCACGAAGATTTCGTCGATCGCGAACGCTATCTGAACGTGCGCAGCACGTTTCGCACCCTGCTCGACTTCGGGGTGGTGCCGGTCATCAACGAGAACGACACCGTGGCCACCGATGAAATCCGTTTCGGCGACAACGACACGCTGGCGGCGTTGGTCGCCAATCTGGTCGAGGCCGATGTGCTCATCATCCTCACCGACCAGGAAGGTCTGTACGAAACCGACCCGCGTACCGCCATCGGCGCGGTGCTGGTGCCCGAGGGCAACGCCGGTGATGCACGGCTGCTGGCCATGGCCGGCGACGCCGGCGCCCTGGGTCGCGGCGGCATGCGCAGCAAGTTGATGGCGGCGGAAAAGGCGGCACGCTCCGGCGCCATCACGGTGATCGCACCGGGGCGGAGTGAGCGGGTCGTTACCCGCGTGCTCGCGGGCGAATCGATCGGCACCTGCCTGTCGCCGGCCCAGGGGCGCGTGGCGGCGCGCAAACAGTGGCTCGCCGGCCAGCTGCGCGTCTCCGGACGGCTGACGCTCGATGCCGGCGCCGTGCGCGTGTTGCGCGAAGGCGGCAAGAGCCTGCTGCCGGTCGGTGTGAAGGCGGTGGAGGGGACCTTTCCGCGCGGCGAACTGGTTTCCTGTCACGACCCGGAAGGTCGTGAGGTGGCGCGCGGACTGGTGAATTACAGCGCCGAGGAGACGCGGCGCATTTTAGGACAGCCCAGCGAGCGCATTGAGACGCTGTTGGGTTACGTCGACGGACCGGAGCTGATTCACCGCGATAATATGGTAGTGCTGTGAGCGATCCCGCCGTCGGTTGAAAGGGGGGATTCCCAAAACTAAGGCTCTGTTGAATTTTGAGTGGGCGAAAAAGGCTCGGCAGGAAAAAATGGAAACCCCCTCCCTTGACGGGAGGGGGCGAGGGGGAGGGTGAGCATCGTCGCAAAGTAACAAGGGATCCGGGTTTTACAGCGTGTCGGTCCGCCACCCCCACCCCGACCCTCCCCCGTCGAGGGGGAGGGAGTATGTTGCGGCGGACCGTCGGCTCTGGCGACTACCCACTCGTTTTTCAACAGAGGCAAAACTAAAAAAGCCGGCACAGGGCCGGCTTTTTTGTTTTTTGCTGAAGAGAGGACTCAGGCCAGCGCGCGCACACGCTGGTTGAGGTTGCTCTTGTAACGGGCGGCGGCGTTCTTGTGGATGCGGCCCTTGCCGGCCAGACGGTCGATGACCGAACTGGCGTTGCGGTACGCCGTCTGGGCGGCGGTCTTGTCCTTCTTGTCGATGGCGGCGCGGACCTTCTTGATCTGGGTCCGCATGAAGGTCATCTGCTCGGTGTTGCGGGCGCGATGGACCTCAGCCTGGCGGGCGCGTTTTTTTGCTTGTACGGTATTGGCCAAGAGTCACTCCTGATCTTTCACTAATTTAGTCTGACAAGGCGGCCGGGGGGCGTACCCGGCCCGGCAAGGGGCGCCACTATCCGGATTTTCAGCCATTTTGTCAACCGCTTAGAGGGTGTCGGGCGGTGAAATATGGCGGTTTTCGCGCCCCGGGGCTTCCCGTATGATCGGCTGCAAGCCTGGAAACCTGTCGTGTCGCGCAAACTCCTGACATCCACGGCCGTCACCGGCGGCATGACGCTGATATCGCGGATATCGGGCCTCGTCCGCGACGTGGCGTTCGCTAATCTGATCGGCGCCGGCAGCGGCATTGCCGCCGATGCCTTCTACGTCGCTTTCCGCATCCCCAATTTCCTGCGCCGTATCTTCGGCGAGGGCGCCTTCTCGCAGGCCTTCGTGCCGGTGCTGTCGCAATATCGCACCCGCGACGACGGCGAGGCGACCCGCGCCTTCCTCGACTACATGACCGGCTGGCTGGTCCTGGCGCTGCTGATCGTGACCGTGCTGGGCGTGCTGGCGGCGCCGCTGCTGGTGACCGTGTTGGCACCGGGTTTTCTCAGCGCCCCGGACAAGTTCGCCCTGACGGTGGACATGCTGCGCATCATGTTCCCGTATATCTTCTTTGTCTCGCTGGTGGCGATGTCAGCGGGTGTGCTCAACGCCTGGGGGCGATTCGCTGCTGCGGCCATCACCCCGGTGCTGCTCAATCTGTGCCTGATCGTTGCGGCGCTGTGGTGGGCGCGGCACACCACGCCCGCCGTCAAGGCCCTGGCCTGGGGGGTGTTCGTAGCCGGGGTGGCGCAACTGTTGTTCCAGATTCCGTTCCTGGTGCGCCTTGGGCTTCTGCCCCGGCCGCGTCTTTCCTGGCGCCCGGTCCACGAAGGGGTGGCGCGCGTGCTGCGGCTCATGGGCCCGGCCATCTTCGGCGTGTCGGTGGCGCAGGTGAACCTGCTGATCAACACACTGCTGGCCTCGTTCCTGGTGACCGGCAGCGTGGCCTGGCTTTATTACGCCGACCGGCTGATGGAGTTTCCGCTCGGCATCTTCGGCATCGCGCTGGCGACGGTGATCCTGCCGTCGTTGTCGCGCCGGCACGCGGCCAACTCGCACGAGGATTTCTCGCATCTGATCGATTGGGCGCTGCGCTGGGTGTTGCTGATCGGCCTGCCGGCCACGGTCGGGCTGATGGTGCTGGCCGGGCCGATGTTGACGACGCTGTTTCACTACGGCGCCTTCCACGGTCACGACGTGCTGATGAGCACGCATGCACTCATGGCCTTTTCGCTGGGGCTGCTCGGATTCATCGCCGTCAAGGTGCTGGCGCCTGGTTTCTATGCCCGCGAGGACACGCGCACGCCGATGCGCATCGGCGTGATCGCCATGGTGGTGAATATCGTGCTCAGCCTGGTGCTGGTTTGGCCGCTGAAACACGTCGGGCTGGCGCTGGCCATCTCGCTGGCGGCGTTCGTCAATGCCGGACTCCTCTATCACCATCTTCGTCGCGGGAACGCCTACCGGCCGTTGCCGGGCTGGGCCGGATTGGCGGCGCGGACGGTGACGGCCAGCGCCGTCATGGGCGCCTTGCTGTTCTTCGGCACCGGCGCATTGGAGCACTGGTTGGAGATGAACGCCTGGCAGCGGGCGGGTCATTTGTCATTCTGGATCGTGGCCGGTATCGTGGTGTACATCGCCACCATCGTGCTGCTCGGGATCCGCCCCGCGCAGCTGCTGCTGAGGCGCGAAGAGGGCAGACCCGACAATGAGTGAACCCTGGTCCATGGCCGAGATCGTCGCCCGCGACGATCATCGCGTGTTCTCGCTGGCCGAGGTGCGCGCGCTGTTCCCGCTCGTGCAGCGCATCACCCGCCACGCCTACTTCGAACTCGATCCGGTCCGCCGGCGCATGGCCCGGCTGGTGCCGGGACATCCGGCGCAGCGCGAGGTGGAGGCAGTCTACGAGACCATCGTCCGCCGCTGGCTGGGCAAGATGCAGCGGTTGGGCCTGCTGGTGCGGGGTCTGTGGCTGGTGGATTTCGACACCGGCGACGGTTTCCTGTGCTGGCGCTTCCCGCAGCTCAAGGTCGGCCATTACTACGCCTACGGCAAGGCCTATACCGACCGCCGCCCGATCGACGAGGTCGTGGAGGAAATCGACCCGGACTGGGCCCACGGCTGAGCCGGACGGCGTCCACCCTGTCGTTTCCCGTGTAAAATCCCGGGCATGGAAGTCGTGCGCGGTCTTCACAATCTGCGTCCCCGCCACCGGGGATGCGTCGCCACCCTCGGCAATTTCGACGGGGTGCATCTTGGTCACCAAGTGGTCATCGGCCAGCTCGCGGAAAAGGCGCAGGAACTCCGTTTGCCAACGCTGGCGATGATCTTCGAACCGCAACCGCTCGAATATTTCCGGCCGCCACCGGTGCCGGCGCGCCTGACGCGGCTGCGCGAAAAACTCATGGCGCTGCGGCGCTACTCCGTCGATCGCGTGCTGATCGTGCGCTTCGACCAGACATTTGCCGCCATGACGGCGGAAGACTTCATCGATCGCGTGCTCGTCGAGAAACTCGGCGTGCGCTACCTGGTGGTGGGCGATGATTTCCGGTTCGGGCGCGAGCGCCGCGGCGACTTCGCCATGCTGGCCGCGGCCGGGCAGCGCCACGGTTTCCCGGTCGTCAACGTGCATACCTACGCCGTGGATGGCGAGCGCGTGTCGAGCACGCGCGTTCGCGACCGGCTGGCCGCCGGCGATCTGGCCGGGGCCGAGCGCCTGCTCGGCCGGCCGTATCGCATGAGCGGGCGAGTCGCCCACGGCGACAAGCTCGGCCGGCGCCTGGGTATCCCCACCGCCAACATTCACCTGCACCGCCGCGAGACGCCGATCCGCGGCGTGTTCGTGGTCGAGCTGTTCGGCATTGACGGCGAGCCATGGCCGGGAGTGGCCAGCATCGGCACGCGCCCGACCGTCAATGGCACGCGCGTGCTGCTGGAGGTGCACCTGCTCGATTTCGATCGCGACCTCTATGGCGCCCACGTGCACGTCAATTTTCTGCACAAGCTGCGCGAGGAGAAGCGGTTCGACTCGATCGACGAGATGGTGCGCCGCATCCACGATGACATCGCCCAGGCGCGCGACTTCTTCCATCGCCGCGACCGCGATCCGTCCGCCCCCGCCAGCGAGGCCGGCCGCCGCCGCTAAGGAAGTTCTGAATAATTCATAAAAATAATATTTTTCGCCGCAAAGACGCAAAGAACGCGAAGGTTTTCTCGATAAAAACTCATGTTTTTCTTTGCGTCCTTCGCGTCTTTGCGGCAGATGATAGTTAATCAGAGGTTCCCTAATGCATCACCCCCCGGAGTAAAGTTGTGGCCGAACACGATTACAAGAACACCCTGAACCTTCCGCGCACGGATTTTCCGATGAAGGCCAACCTGGCCGCGCGCGAGCCCAAGACGCTGGAAGATTGGCAACAGACGGACCTCTATCGTCGCGTGCGCGAGGCGCGCGCCGGAAGGCCGAAGTACATCCTGCACGACGGTCCGCCGTACGCCAACGGCGACATTCACATCGGTCACGCCGTCAACAAGATCCTCAAGGACATTATCGTCAAGGCCAAGCTGCTGGATGGCTTCGACGTTCCCTTCGTGCCCGGCTGGGATTGCCACGGTCTGCCGATCGAGCTGGCGGTGGAAAAGAAAATCGGCAAGGCCGGCCGCCAGGTGGCGGCCGACAAGTTCCGCCAGGCCTGCCGCGAATACGCGCGCGCCCAGATGGAACGCCAGCGCGTCGATTTCATCCGGCTGGGCGTGCTCGGCGACTGGCAGCATCCCTATCTCACCATGGATTTCCGCTACGAGGCCGACATCGTGCGCGCCCTTGGCCGCATCATCGCCAACGGCCACCTGGAGCGCGGCCACAAACCGGTGCACTGGTGCGCCGATTGCGGTTCGGCGCTGGCCGAGGCCGAGGTCGAGTATCAGGACAAGTCCTCGCCGGCCATCGACGTGCGCTTCGAGGCTGCCGATCCAGAGGCGTTTCTGGCTCGTTGCGAGCACCCGGCCGGACACGAAGGGCATGGCCCGCTGTCGGTGGTGATCTGGACGACCACGCCGTGGACGTTGCCGGCCAACCAGGCGGTCGCCCTGCACCCGGATCTGGAGTACGTCGTGGTCCAGTGCGAGGGTGCGCAGGGCCACGAGCGCCTGCTGCTGGCCGAACCGCTGCTCAAGGCCGTCCTGCTTCGATATGGAATTGGCGAGTATCGTGTTATCGCCAACGCCCGCGGTCGCGATCTCGAAGGCTTGCGCCTGCGCCATCCGTTCTATGCCCGCGAGGTGCCGGTGGTGCTGGGCGAGCACGTCACCACCGAAGCCGGCACCGGCGCCGTGCACACGGCGCCCGGCCACGGCGTTGAGGACTTTGTCGTCGGTCTGCGCTATCGCCTCGCCGTTGATAATCCGGTCGGTGAAAATGGATGTTTTCTGCCTCACACCGAGTTGTTCGCCGGCGAGCATGTGTTCAAGGCCAACGATCACGTTATCGAAACGCTGAAGGCACGCGGGAAACTGGTGCACCATGAGGCACTCACGCACAGCTACCCGCATTGCTGGCGGCACAAGACGCCGATCATTTTTCGCGCGACATCACAGTGGTTTATCAGCATGGACAGGCTCCGCCCTGACGCGTTGCGCGCAATCGCCGCCACCCGCTGGTTGCCGGATTGGGGCGAGGCGCGTATCCGCGGCATGGTGGAGGATCGACCGGACTGGTGTGTCTCGCGCCAGCGGGCCTGGGGTGTGCCGATCCCGCTATTCCTGCACAAGGAAACCGGCAAGCTTCATCCCGACACCGCCCGGCTGATCGAAGCGGTCGCCCAGCGCATCGAGCAGAAGGGCATCGACGCCTGGTTCGATCTCGATCCGGCCGAGCTGCTCGGCGGTGCGGCTGCTGAGTACAGCAAGACCGGCGATACCCTCGACGTCTGGTTCGACTCGGGCGTCAGTCACGCCTGCGTGCTGGAACCGCGCGAGGAGCTGCACGTGCCGGCCGATCTCTATCTGGAGGGCTCCGACCAGCATCGCGGCTGGTTCCAGTCATCCCTGCTGACGTCAGTGGCCATGCACGGACGGGCACCCTACAAGAGCGTGTTGACGCACGGTTTTACCGTGGACGCCAAGGGACAGAAGATGTCCAAGTCCAAAGGCAACGTCGTGGCTCCTCAGCAGGTGATCAAGACCCTGGGCGCGGACATCCTGCGCCTGTGGGTGGCGGCCACTGACTACCGCTCCGAGATGAATATCTCGGATGAGATTCTGACGCGCACCGCCGATTCCTATCGCCGCATCCGCAACACGGCGCGTTACCTGCTGGCCAACCTCGACGGCTTCGATCCGGCCGACCATCGGGTTGCACCGGCGGACATGCTGGCGCTGGATCGCTGGGTGCTGGCCAAGGCGGCTGAGCTGAACCACCAGGTGCGCAAGGCCTACGAGACGTTCGAATTCCATCTGATCTACCAGAAGGTGCATGCCTTCTGCGTGGTCGAGCTGGGCAGTTTTTATCTCGATGTCCTCAAGGACCGGATGTACACCATGCCGACTGACAGTCGTGGCCGGCGTTCGGCGCAAACCGCGATGCACCACATCCTGGAAGCGCTGGTGCGCTGGCTGGCCCCGGTGCTGAGCTTCACGGCCGAGGAAATCTGGCAGCACATGCCCGGCCGGCGGACCGGATCGATCTTTACCGAACGCTGGTATTCCCTGCCCGATGCCGTTCCTGGCGAGGCTATCGACATGACCCTCTGGGACGAGATCGTGAATATCCGTGAAGCGGCCAAGAAGCAGCTCGAAAAATTGCGTGTCACTGGCAACATCGGCTCCGGCCTCGATGCCGAGGTCGATCTTTATTGCGCGCCGGCATTGCTGGAACGCCTGCAACCCGCCGCCGCCGAGTTGCATTTTTTGCTGATCACGTCGGCGGCGCGTCTGCATCCGCTCGCACGGCGCGCGGCCGAGGCGGTCGATTCCGGGATCGAGGGCCTGGCGCTGGCCGTGGCGCCGTCGGCGCATGCCAAGTGCGTGCGTTGCTGGCACCATCGTGAGGACGTCGGACGCGACTCGGCCCATCCCCAGCTCTGCAGCCGTTGTGTGGAAAATGTCGCCCGTGGCGGCGAACGGCGCCTGATCGCATGATGGTCCGCGCCCTGGCCTTCGCCCTGGTCGTGATCGTCGCAGACCAGCTGACCAAATTCGCTGCCACTGCCGGGCTGGCGCAGGGTCCGGTGGAAATCTTGCCGTTCCTGAACTTCGCCCTGGTCCACAACACCGGTGCCGCTTTTGGTTTTCTCAGCACCGCCGGTGGCTGGCAGAAATTATTTTTTGTGGGAATTGCTGTACTGGCCACGATCGTGATTGTGGTCATGTTGCGAAAGGTCCCGCGCCGGGACTGGTTCATGCAATTATCGCTGTCGTTGATTCTGGGCGGTGCGATCGGCAATCTGCTCGATCGTCTGATCCACGGGTATGTGATTGATTTTATAGATTTTTATATTGGAACCTGGCACTTCTGGACCTTCAACGTAGCCGATGCCGCCATCTCGATCGGTGCCGTCATGCTGGCGATGGACGCGTTCAACCTGCGCCCGAGACGCCCGGCATGAAGATTGAACGCGGGTCGTGTGTCGTGTTTCATTATCGT
>CAKKRZ010000079.1 GCA_919902925.1 Acidiferrobacterales bacterium
CACCCACCAGCGCGACCGCCGACGCGGTGTGATGCGGGGCCCGGTAGGGCCGCCGGCACCAGTGCTCGGGTGAGAACAGACCGGCGAGTGACTGCAGGGTGGCGGTCTCGATGGCTTCCGGTTCGCTCATCGGCGGCAACAATCCCGGCAGGCGCGCGGCCAGCAGACTCTTGCCGGTGCCGGGCGGGCCCACCAGCAGCAGGCTGTGGGCGCCGGCCGCGGCGATCTCCAGGGCGCGCTTGGCCTGACGCTGTCCCTTGACGTCCAGCAGATCGGGCCCCCCGGGCACGATCGAATCCACCGGCCGGTCCGACCCGTTGACCGCTGTCAACGGTTTGCCGCCGCACAGGTGGGCGGTCACTTGCAACAGGTGTTCCGCCGGCAACAGCGTCTGCCGCCGGATCAGGCTGGCTTCGTCGACGTTGGCCAAGGGCAGGATCAGCGCGCGCCGCTCGCGCGCCGCCGCCAGCGCCACGCTCAGTGCGCCGCGCACGGCGCGCAGTTCGCCGCTCAGCGCCAGCTCGCCGACGAACTCGTGTTGCGCCAGCATCCCATTCGGAATCTGGCCCGAGGCCGCCAGGATGCCGATGGCCATCGGCAGGTCGAAACGCCCGCCCTCCTTGGGAAGGTCGGCGGGCGCCAGGTTGACCGTGATCCGGCGCGCCGGAAAATCGAAGTGCGCATTCAGGATGGCGCTGCGCACCCGGTCCTTGGCCTCCTTCACCTCCATTTCCGGCAGGCCGACGATGTTGAGCGCCGGTAATCCCGGTGAGAGATGAACCTCCACGGTAACCGGTGGGGCTTCCAGCCCGACTTGGGCGCGGCTGTTTACGACGGCGAGTGACATGTCATCCCTGACGAGGCGCGGATTCAGCGCGGGTGCTTTTGCTCGAGTTCGGCGAGGCGCTGTTCCAGTTCAGCCAGTCGCGCGCGAGCACGCGCCAGCACCTCGCGCTGGACATCGAATTCCTCGCGTGTGACCAGATCGAGACGCTGAAAAACACCGCTCAGGGCGGCACGCAGGTTGTGCTCCAGGTCTGCCGGCATGCGCGGCAGCACCCGGCCGATGGCGGCGAGCATGTCGGCGACAGGATCGCGGGGGTTCATGTGGCGATTGTGCCAGATATGTATATCCCCCGCCGCCGGCCGATTTGTGCACCAGCCGGGTGCATCCGGTGAATTCTGCTCACCATCCTGGTGCAGGCATGTGCGTCCTGCAGCACGGTAAAACCTGTAACAGTTTGTTTACACATATGAAAATCCCTTGGCACGCGAACTGCAATTGGAGCAGTGTTTTTCAGGATTCACGACATGGCCGTCACCGAATCGAATCATCAATAATCGACACACGACAGGCCGCAAGGCCGGGAGATCAACATGAGACATTTGCAGAAAGCCATTCTTGTCACCAGCCTGCTGGCCGCGACCTCGGCCATGGCCGCCGACAAGTCGCCGTTCAGCACCAACGTGGCGCTGACCAGCAACTACGTCTGGCGCGGAGTAAGCCAGACCGCTGAGAACATGGCCATCCAGGGCGGTATCGATTACGCCCACGTTGGCGGGGCCAAGGGTCACGAAGGCCCGAGCGGTTTCTATCTCGGCGCCTGGGGTTCGAACGTGAACTTCGGTAACGATGCCGTGACCTCAGCGAACGGCGATGGCGCGTCGATGGAGCTCGATCTCTACGGTGGTTACAAGTTCAAGGCCGGGCCGCTGGACCTCGACGTCGGCTTCATCAATTACCGTTACCCGGGCGCTGCCAGCAGCCTCAAGTACGACTTTACCGAGATTTACGTCGGCGCCGGCTACGGTCCGTTCACGGCCAAATTTTACAATGCCTCCAACTACCAGGGCGTGACCAGCCAATCGGGTACGTATCTCGATCTCGGCGCTGAGTTCGATCTGAAGGTGGCCAAACTGACCCTGCACGTCGGCAAGTCAGGCGGTGACGGTGTGCAGTTCGCCTTCGGCAAGAAGTACACCGACTACAAGGTCGGCCTGTCGAAGGAGTTCGGTGGTTTCACCTTCGGTGTCGCCTACACGGATACCAACATGAGTGGCGCCCAGCAGATCAAGAAGGGTGTATCCGCCAACGATGGCATGGTCATCCTGACCGTCTCGAAGAGTCTGTAAGTCCACGAGGCCGGCCGGCAATGGCCGGCCTCCCTTTCACAGGAGACAGCAATGAAACTTGTCACTGCCATTATCAAGCCGTTCAAACTCGACGACGTGCGTGACGCACTGGCCGAGATTGGCGTCCAAGGCATGACCGTGACCGAGGTCAAGGGATTCGGGCGGCAAAAAGGCCACACCGAACTCTACCGCGGGGCGGAATATGTCGTGGATTTCCTGCCGAAGGTGAAGATCGAGATCGCCATCGATGCCAAGATGCTCGATCGCGTAATCGAAGCCCTCACCAAATCGGCGCGTACCGACAAGATCGGCGACGGCAAAATCTTCGTTTTCGATCTCGAACAGGTCGTCCGCATCCGCACCGGTGAGTCCGGAAAGGGTGCACTGTGAGACAGGAGAATCCAAACATGTCATTCCTCAATCCAAAAACTCTGTGGGGCGCCCTGGCGGCGCTGGTGCTGGCGGGTCTGCCGTGGCTGGTCTCGGCCGACGTGGCGGCACCCGCGGCGGCTGCGGCCCCGGCTGTCGTCAAGCCGGTGCTGAACAGCGGCGATACCGCCTGGATGCTGACCTCGGTGGCGCTGGTGTTGTTCATGACCATCCCGGGTCTGGCGCTGTTCTACGCCGGCATGGTGCGGGCCAAGAACGTCCTGTCGGTCATGATGCAGTGCTTCGCCATCACCGCCCTGATCACCGTGTTGTGGTCATTGGTGGGCTACAGCCTGGCGTTCTCGGGCGAAGGCATGAAGGAAGGGGTCGTCAACCTGAACTCCTTCATCGGTCAGCTCGACAAGGCGTTCCTGAAAGGCGTCACCGTGGACGCCCTCTGGCAGCCGGATCCGACCGTGGCCAATGCCATTCCCGAGTCGGTGTTCATGGTCTTCCAGATGACCTTCGCCATCATCACCCCGGCGCTGATAGTCGGTGCCTTCGCCGAGCGCATGAAGTTCTCGGCCATGCTGCTGTTCATGGCCGTGTGGGGCGTGGCCGTGTACGCGCCCATCGCTCACATGGTGTGGTCGGGCAAGGGCGGACTGATGTTCGACTGGGGCGTGCTGGACTTTGCCGGTGGCACGGTGGTGCACATCAACGCCGGTATCGCCGGCCTGGTGGCGGCGCTGGTGCTGGGCAAGCGCAAGGGCTACCCGAAGACGGCGATGCCGCCGCACAACCTCGGCTACACCCTGGTGGGTGCGTCGATGCTGTGGGTCGGCTGGTTCGGCTTTAACGCCGGTTCGGCGGTGGCTGCCAACGGCACCGCCGGCATGGCGATGGCCGTCACGCAGATCGCCACCGCCGGCGCGGCACTGGCCTGGATGTTCTCGGAGTGGTTGTCGCACGGCAAGCCGTCGGTGCTCGGGATCGCTTCCGGCGCGGTGGCGGGTCTGGTGGCCATCACGCCGGCCTCCGGTTTCGTCGGCCCCATGGGCGCGCTGGTGATCGGCATCACGGCCGGCGTCGGTTGCTATATCGCCTCGGCCCGGATCAAGCGCGCGCTCGGTTACGATGACTCGCTCGATGTCTTCGGCGTGCACGCCGTGGGCGGAATCATCGGCGCGTTGCTGACCGGTGTGTTCGCGGCCAAGGGCCTGGGTGTGTTCGGTGGCTTCAAGGACGGGATCACGATCGGCGCCCAGCTGTGGATTCAATTCAAGGGTGTGGCCATGACCGTGGTCTACACGGCAGTTGCCAGCTATATCATCCTGAAGTTGATCGACTGGACCATCGGGTTGCGGGTCAGCGACGAGCAGGAGACCGAAGGTCTCGACCTTTCGCAGCACGACGAACGCGGTTACATACTGTAAGAAGACGGTTGGTAGGACCACGGGCGGGCGCCGCAAGGCGCCCGCCCTTTTTTATGGCCCGGGCATGGCCAGCGGCAACGGCGCGCCGCCGCTCCACGGCTGGCCGTTGATGAGCAGTTCGCCGCGCTGCAGGGTGGCTTGCAGGCGGAAGTGCTGGCCATCGGCGACCAGGTAGCGGGTGAGCGGATGCCGCGCGAGATAATGCGGCATGGCTTGGTCGATGATGGTGTTCAGCCGCTCCAGCGACAGCGACTTCACGTCCTCGCGACCGACCCGGCGCGCGCGGCCGAGGGCCTCGAAGTCCTGGCGGATGATGGGCGCCAGCAGCGGGCGGACGTAGCCGGCCGGGACGTGCAGTTCCGCATCACCGCGCACCGCGGTCAGCAGCAGCAACGGGTTTTCGGCGATGTTGCTGCGACTGCCGTCGATCACCAGCTTGGCGCGGCCGGTCAGCTCGCCCCGCTCCGAGTGCAGGCTCAGGCGCTTGATCTCGAACTCAGGCGAGCGACGGGCCAGCACGCCCAGCAGTTCGAGCGACTTGCCCACCATCATCAGCGAGGCCTGTTCCAGGGGGACGCCCTGACGCGCCGTCTGCTGCATCTGTTTTTCGAATTTATGCAGGGCGGCGGCGTCGAGACGGCGCAGCTCGAACAGCAGTTCGCCTGGGCCGTGCCGCTCGCCTTCCAGCCGCGCCTCGCGCAGGGTGTAGCGTACGGTGATGTCGATGGTGTCGGGGCCGCTGGCGCGCGTCTGGCTGCTGGCACTCAGGCCGTGCAGCTCCACCGGCATCGCCCGCGAGGGCGGGCGCAGCGTGAAACGCTCAAGGGTCAGCGCGTTGTCGCCCAGATAGATCCCGGCCGCGCCCTGCCGGAGGTTGCTGGTGAGATGGATGTTGTCGATCCGCATTACATCCACGCGTTCGACCGACAGCCGCGCGCCCGGCATGCGCACGTCGCTTTGCAGATTTTTCCAGTCGCGATCGAAGCGGATCTCGCCGCGCAGCCCATCCCAGGTCAGGGTCGGGGCCCCCGGCCGGGTCCAGGCGGGCTGTTCCAGGTGCATCACGCCCCGGCCGTCAAGATCGACCGTGGTGATTGCCTGGATGGGGGGAAGGCTGTCGATCTCCTCGCGCAGCCGGGCCTCGCTGGTCTGCAGGCTCAGCCGGCTTTCAACGCGGGTAAGCTGAAGCCCCATCGATCCCTTGCCCAGCGGCAGCGGGCCATGGTGGATATCGTGGCGGGCATGCAAGGCGAGCGGCAGGGTCGGATGGCGGAGCAGCGTCTCGGCCGAGGCGCTCAGCCAGCCGCGCTGGTAGCGCACGATCTCGGTCGACAACCCGCTCCGCTCGTCGCCGGCCTTGAGCAGGGCACGAAAGGCCTTTTCGGTTTCCAGGCCGAACCACCAGGGCAGTGCGGCCGCCGACAACACCGGCACGATGACCGCCAGGGACAGCAGGATTTTCTTCATGGGAGACCGGATCCGGGAATGACGATCAGGGGGCGAGTCGCGGCCGTTGTGCCTCGGTGCCGGTCGCCGGTCGCGCGATCCGGGGCAACACGATCGCCGGATCGGGTTTGCCGATGTACATACCCTGCACGTAGTCGACGCCCATCTCGCACAGCATACGATAGACCGACTGGCTTTCCACATATTCGGCCACGGTCTGGAGGCCGAGTTCACGCGCCACCTGCAGGATGGCGCGCACGAAAATCTCGTCTTCGCGGTTGCGGTCCAGGTGACGGATGAAGCTGCCGTCGATCTTGATGATATCGGCCGGCAGGTGCTTGAGGTAGGAAAAGGACGAGAACCCGACGCCGAAGTCGTCGAGCGCGAAACGGTAGCCGAGGCGCTTCATGCGGCCGATGAAGCTGCTGGCGCGGGCCATTTCCGCCACCGCCGCCGTCTCGGTGATTTCAAAGATCAGCTGGTGCGGGTTGATTTCGCGCGCCTTCAGGAAGGCCTCGACGGCGTCGTTGAACCCCGGCGAACCGAGCGACCGTCCGGAAACGTTCATGGATATCCGCAGATCGCCGTGACGCTCATCATCCAGCAGATCGGCGATGCGGGCCAGCACCAGCAGGTCCAGTTCCGCGATCTGGCCGGTGTATTCGGCGGTGGGGATGAAATGCGCGGCCGTTTGCAGGCGCCCTTCGCGATCGTGCAGGCAAGCGAGCGCCTCGAACAGCATCGGCTCGGAACCGTGCGAGACCCGCATCATCGGCTGAAAGGTGAGGGCGATGCGTTGTTGGCTGAGCGCTTCGTGCAGCAGGCCCTGCCAGTTGACCGTGTGGCGCATGGACTCGGCCTCGCGGTCGCCGCGCTCATACAGGTGATAGCGGTTGTGACCCAATCCCTTGGCATGGGACAGCGCCATGTCGGCATGGGCGAGCAGCGTCTGCGCGTCGAGCCCGGCCAACGGACAGACACAGGCGCCGATGCTGGCGGTCAGCCGCAACGGTGAACCGCCCGCCGCCAGCGGGGTGGAGGCGAGCGTATCGAGCAGCAGCTGGGCGAACAGGACCGCCCCGTCGGCGCCGGTCCCGCGTCGCAGGATACCGAATTCGTCGCCGCCCAGGCGCGCCACCGGGGTTCCCTCGCCGGCCGTGGATCGCAGCGTGTCGGTTACCAGCCGCAGCAGCGCGTCGCCGGTCAGGTGACCGTGGGTGTCGTTGATCAGCTTGAAGTCGTCGAGGTCGATGAACAGCAGGGTCAGCGGCTGGCCGCTGTTGTGGGATAGGCGCACCTCGTCTTCCAGGATTTCCAGAAACCGGGCGCGCGCCAGCAGACCGGTCAGCACGTCGTGCTCGGCCAGGTAGACGAGCCGCGATTCGTCTTCCTTGCGGCGGGTGATATCGCGGCTGACGCCGCGGTAGCCGATCAGCGTGCCACTCTCATCCAGGATCGGCGTGCCGTTGGCCTCGAAGCTCACCAGCATGCCGTCACGGTGGCGGGCGCGGAATTCGAAACCGTAAAACGACTGGCGCAGTTCGCGCAGTTCGACGAACAGGCGCTCCAGCCGGGCGGCGTCGTCGGGGTGCATGAGATCGAAGACGCGCCGGCCGACGAGTTCCGGCGGTTCGAAACCGAGCAGATTGCCGACCTTGTTTGAACAATAGGTGAAACGGGCGTCGGCGTCGGTCTCCCACACCCAGTCGGCGACATTGTCGGCCATGTCGCGGAAACGGCGGTGTGAGCGCAGCAGCTCCGCCTCGCTGCGTTCGAGTTCACCGGCCATGTCGTTGAAACGCGTCGCCAGCGTGCCGAGTTCATCCTGGCTGTGGACGGGGACGCGCGCGCGGAAATCGCGCCGCGCCAGCGCCTCGGTGCCGCGCGTCAGTTCGTCGAGGTGACGGGTCAGGAACCAGCCGAGACTCAGCGAGATCAGCCCCACCAGCAGCATCTCGGCGCCGACGATGACAATATTGAAGCGCATGGTCTTGGCCAGCGCCGCCTCGGCCTCGGCGCGCGAGACCTCCAGGCGCACGGCCCCGAAGCGCGTGCCGGCCACCTCGATGGGGCGCTCGGCGCGGACGACCTCCCCGTCCGCGGAGGCGCCGGCGGCGGCCAGCCGGCGACCGCGATGGTCGGTGATCTCGGCGTGGACGATCTGGTGTTTGCCGACCACGTTGGTGAGCAGGTTGTTGAGCTGGGCGAGGTCGTGACCGAGCAGCGGTTCGGTGGCCGAGGCCGCCACCAGTTCGGCGTTGGAGCGCGCGCGGCGCAGCAGCTCCGCCTCCAGGTCCTCGCGCGTCTGGTAAAGGTTGGTGATGACCAGCAGGCTCAACAGGGCCAGCTCGGTTACGGCGATCAGCACCGCCGCCTTGTAGCGCAGCGAGAGTTTCATGGGGCGGTGGCCGGCTGGTAACGGCGGATGACGTCGAAGGTGCGGTTGTCGGCACGCCGCAGGTGGGCGGCCGCCGCCTGGCGCAGGGCCTCGTGTCCCGGCACGTCGACAGTGTAATTCAGCAGGTGAAAACGGATTTCCTCGCGCAGCTCGGGATCGAGATCCGGCCCCACCAGCCAGGCGAGGCCGGGAAACGGCTCGCTTTCGGCCAGCACGCGCAGCCGGCCCTTGATCTGGCGGGCGATCTCCTCGGTTTCGAGGAGGAAGCTGCCGGCGCCGGCGGCCTCCACCGTGCCGTCCAGCAGCGGCTGGATCACGGCACTGACGGCGTTGCCCGGGTAGACCGCCTCGTAACGCCCGGCGAGCCCGGCGCGATCGAGCATGAGGCGCGGCACCACCGAGGCGAAGAAGGCCTGGCGGTCGCCGCCGAAGGCGATGCGCTTGCCGTGCAGGTCCTTGAGCGCGCGGTAGGGACTGTCCTGGCGCACGAAGATGAGCGCGCGCATGCCCTGCGGCGACTGGGCCGGCAACTGCTGGGCGATGACCTCGTAGCGACGGTCGATCAGCTGCACGGCCTGCAGCGGGTTGGCGTTGATCAGCGCCGGTCCGCGGTTGGCGCGCAGGCCTTTTTCAAACTCGCCCATGTTCGGGTAGACATGCAGCACGACATCGAGCTCGAGCTTCTGCTTCAGGGCGGTGGCGAGCGGCAACATGGCCTGGCGGGTGGCATCGGTGCCGAGACGCGGGAGCACGTACATGGCCAGCCGCCGGGGGCGCTCCGGAAAGCGCAGGCCCTCGAGCGTGCGGAACTCCTCCTCGCGGGCGAACACCACCTGCTTCATGCCGACGGCACGCAGCAGCGCTTCGCCCTGCGGGTGGCGGTGCAGCTGGAACAGCGCCTGTTGTACGCGCTCGGCCTCGGCCCGCGGCACGCGCGGATGCACCGCAAAGATGTGCGACACCACCGGTGCGGTGCGATGCAGAATGCGCAGCTCGGCACGCTCGGCCTCGGGCAGCAGCTCGAAGGTGCGCAGGCTGCCGCCGCCGGCGACGTGTTCCCCCTGGCGGACCGAGCGAAACACCGATTCGTGCGTGCCGAGATAGATCACGCCGTGCGCGACCCCGGCGCGTTGCAGGTCGCGGCGCACCAACAGGGTGGCGGCCAGGGCGCGCGGGGCCGGAAAGGCGATGACGCGGTTGCGGAGTCCGGCCAACGAGGCCGGGCCGTCCCGGCGCACGACCAGCACGCCGGACAGGGCCTCATCGTGGCGGCCCAGGGCACGGTAGCCGATCTGGTGTTGTGCCTGTCGGAACAGCAGCGGGTTCAAAAATACGTAGTCGTAGCCGCCCGCCAACACCCGTTCTTCGAAAGTCGTCACGTTGCTGGCGGTGACGAAGCGCAGCTCGCCACCGGTCTGGCGGGAGAGGTGATTGAGCAGCGGCTGCCAGCGCTGGACGGTGACACTCGGGGAATACTGCGGCACCACGCCGAACAGCCGCTCGGCCAGCGCCGCGGCCGGTACGGTTATGGCCACCAGGCTGAACAGCAGGCCGGCACGCCAGGTCCGGGTCAGGGACATGCGGGTTTCCCCTCCTCGATGGTCCGGGCTGTTTGGCCCGGGTTTTCATTGCGCTGCAAGCTTAAAGTAATAGCCGAAAATCCGATCGAATTCCCGGCAACACCCGCAGTCCCCGCCATAACCCGGTGGGACCTCAGGGCTTTATCAGGTATTCCGGCAGGGCCAGCGCGGCCAGGTGAATATCGAGGTTGTAGTAGCGGGTTGGGAAGGGTTTGTGCCGGGCCGCCTCCCGCCGGATCGACCCGGCCGGCGGGCCCGACTTGCCGGCCAGGGTGGCACTCCACCAGCCGGAGGGATAGGTGCACTGCGGGAAATGCACAGTGGCGGCGGCGGCAAAGCCGGCGGCGCGCATGGCCGCCTGCATGCGGCGGATCAGGTCGGCATGGAACAGCGGCGACTCGCTCTGCCCGACCAGCACGCCGTGCGGGCCGAGCGCGCGGCAGCAGTCGCGGTAGAACGTTTCGGAGAACAGGCCGGCCGCCGGCCCGACCGGGTCCGTCGAATCGACGATAATCACGTCGTAGCTGCCCTCGGCCGCCTGTGCCGCCCAGCGGATGCCATCGGTAAAGAGCAGCCTGGCGCGCGGGTCGCTGTTGGCCTCGCACAGGGCCGGAAAGAATTGCTCGGCCACGCGCGTGACGCGCTCGTCGAGTTCGACCTGTTCGGCCAGCTCCACGCCCGGGTGGCGCAGCACCTCGCGCAGCGTGCCGCAGTCGCCGCCGCCGATGACCAGTACGCGGCGCGGGTCGGGATGGGTGAACAGCGCCGGATGCGACATCATTTCGTGATAAATGAAATTGTCGCGGTCGGTGACCATGACCAGGCCGTCGAGCGTCATCAGCCGCCCGAAACTCTCGGTCTCCCAGATCTCGATGTGCTGGTAGGTGCTTTGCTCGTCGTGCAGCTTGCGCTTGATCTTGAGCGAGATGGCCGAGCCCTGTTCGGCCCATTGTTCGGTGTACCAGGTGTTGTCGAGCGACATGGTGGGCATGGAGGGTGATCGGTAGGGCGATTCTATATATACGTTCCGCCCCTTGCTACTTGATATTGGCTACTGAATACTTCGCGCCATGAAATGGAGCATCGAGCGCGCGCGCGACACCTATAACGTCGCCCACTGGGGTAATGGCTACTTCGACATCAACCCGGCCGGGCACGTCATTGCCCGCCCCGACCCAGCCAGTCCGCAGCCGGGCATCGACCTGCACGAACTCGCGCGCCAAGCCACCGATCAGGGACTGAAGTTGCCGGTGCTGGTACGTTTCTCCGGCATTCTGCACCACCGCATCGACACGCTCACCGAGGCCTTCGCGCAGGCGGCGGCGTCCAATAACTACCGCGGTGGCTATACCGCGGTCTATCCGATCAAGGTCAATCAGCAGTCCAGCGTGGTGGACGCGTTGCTCGCGCACGGCGGCGAACGCCTCGGCCTTGAAGCCGGCAGCAAGCCGGAGCTGTTGGCGGTGCTGGCGCGCTCGCGTTCCGACGGCATCATCGTTTGCAATGGCTACAAGGACCGCGAGTTCATTCGTCTGGCGCTCATCGGCCGGCGACTCGGCATGCGCGTGCACATCGTTATCGAGAAACTGTCCGAACTCGACATGGTGATCGCAGAGTCCGCGTCGCTCGGCATCACCCCGCTGCTTGGCCTGCGCGTGCGCCTGGCGTCGATTGGGGCCGGCAAGTGGCAGAACACCGGCGGCGACAAATCCAAGTTTGGGCTGACGGCGAGCGAGGCGCTGCGTTGCGTCGAGCGGCTGCGCGACGCGCAACTGCTGGACAGCCTGACGATGTTGCACTGCCACATGGGTTCGCAGATCGCCAACATCCAGCATATCCAGTCCGGCATGCGCGAGGTGGCGCGCTACTATGCCGAGCTGCATCGTCAGGGGGCACGCCTTCGCATCGTCAACGTGGGCGGCGGCCTGGGCGTGGATTACGAGGGCACGCGCTCACGCTCGTTCTGCTCGATGAACTATTCGGTCATGGAGTACGCACACAACATCGTGCACGCACTGGCTGAGGTGTGCACGACGCACAACCTGCCGCACCCTGACCTGGTCACCGAATCGGGCCGCGCCATGACCGCCCATCACGCGGTGTTGATTACCAACGTCATCGATATCGAACGGGCCCCGGGTGCGGAGGCCCCGCCCACCGTGCGGGCCGACGAGCACCCCGTCATCCAGGATTTGGGGAAGAGCTACGCCGCCCTGTCCACGCGCCCGGTGCTGGAGGTTTACCACGACGCGCAGCATGCCATGAGTGAGGCGCAGGGCATGTTCGCGCACGGCGTACTCAACCTGCGCGAGCGAGCGCGTGTCGAGCAACTGTATTTCGCCATTTGCCAGCAGGTGCGCGAGCGCTTGCAACCGTCGGCGCGCGCCCACCGCGAGGCGCTCGACGAATTGAACGAGAAACTCGCCGACAAGTATTTCTGCAACTTCTCGCTGTTCCAGTCAATGCCCGACCACTGGGCGATCGACCAGATTTTCCCGGTATTGCCGTTGTCACGCCTGAACGAGGAACCCACCCGCCGTGCCGTGCTCGAGGACATCACCTGCGATTCGGACGGCCGCGTGGATCTGTACGTGGACGGTGAGGGCATCGAGACCAGCCTGCCGCTGCATGCACTCAAACCCGGTGAGCCATACCTGCTCGGGATCTTCCTGGTCGGCGCCTACCAGGAAATTCTCGGCGACATGCACAATCTGTTTGGCGACACCGACTCGATGCAGGTCGAGCCGACCGCCGACGGTGGATATACGCTCACGCAATTGCGTCGAGGCGACACCGTCGATTCGGTGCTGCGCTTTGTAAATTTTGAGCCCGACGACCTACGCGCGGCCTACCGCGCCAAGGTGGGCGCAATCACCGGGCTGGATGAAACGCAGCGCCGCGCCCTGCTCGCCGAGCTCGAAGGCGGGCTGGAAGGGTACACCTACCTGGAAGACTGACGCCTCAGCCCGCGCCGGGCCGGATTTCAAGCCGCAGCGCGCGGATGCCGAGTTGTTTCAGTTGGTCGCCGACCGCATCCAGCTGGTCAATCTGCTGATAGGGTCCGAGGCGCACGCGGTGATAGACCTTGCCGCGCACCTCGACCTTCTGGATGTGGGCGATCAGCCCGGACAGCGCCAGCCGTGCCTTGAGTTGGTCGGCATCCTCGAAACTGGCGAACGAACCCGCCTGCAGCACATAGGTGACGGCGCGGTTCGCCGTTCGGACCGGTTCCTCGCGCACACGCCGGTCGGGTAGCACCTTCTCGTTTTCCAGCAGCGTGTAGAACTCGAAATGGGGTTTGGTTCGCGCCGCCGGTTTGTCCGCCTTCGTTTCGCGGCGTTCGCCCGCGGTGGTTTTCGGAGGATCGCGATGCCGACCGGCCTCGATCAGGTTACCGAGGCCGCCGCGACGATCGATGCTCTTGCTGATCAGTTGCCAGCCGTAGACCACCGCCACACCGACCGCGATGCCGATCAGCACCAGCCACAGGCCGCGGAAGCGCCCCTTTTTTCCACCCGATTTCCGGCGAGTTGCCATGCGACCAGCTTACATCGATTCCGGGGCCGATACACCGAGCAGCCCCAGGCCGTTGGCCAGCACCTGGCGGGTGGCGTCGATGAGGTTGAGGCGGGCGTCGCGCAACGCGCCGTCCTCAACCAGAAAGGTGTGGGTGTTGTAGTAGAGATGGAAATCGGCCGCCAGTTCACGCAGGTAATAGGCCAGCTGATGCGGTTCGTGCGTCAACGCCGAGGCCTCGACGATTTCCGGGTAGCGGCCAAGGCGTTGCAGCAGCACCTGTTCGTGGGTCTCGGTGAGCCGTGCCAGGCCGGCCAGGCCGCGTGCCGGATCGCGCGCGAACCCCTTTTCCTGTAGTTGCCGGAACACGCTGTGGATGCGCGCGTGCGCGTACTGCACGTAATACACAGGGTTGTCGGCGGATTGTGATTTGGCCAGGTCGAGATCGAAATCCATGTGCTGTTCGCACTTGCGCAGCACGTAGAAAAAGCGCGCCGCGTCGTTGCCGAC
>CAKKRZ010000080.1:0-3265 GCA_919902925.1 Acidiferrobacterales bacterium
AAGTCCTTGCGCTGGTACGCCTCGAACCCCCGAAACCAGAATACCCGGGGGTGGTTGGGCTGGAGTCGCTGAAGCTCCCCGTACAACCGGCCGACCAAGCCTTTGGTGTTGGACGGGTCCTGGCTGTACAGCAGCCAGGCGTAATCGGCCAGGATATCGGGGTCCTTCGGGGCGAGCTTATAGGCTCGGGCATAGGCTGCCTGGGCCGCATCCAGGCGCCCGAGAACCGCATAGGAACGGCCCAGACGGGCCCAGCCAGCCGGGTCCGCGGGATTGGCCACAAGGCGCTTTTCCAGTCGTTCCACCATCTCCAGAACCATGGCCGGCATGCCGGCGGTTTCCGCGGGCGGCAGCGGGGTCCGATTGACGAAATAAAGGGTGCCGGCAAGGAGCGGGAGCAACAACCCGAGGGTGATCGCGACCATCAGCCACTGGCGCCGGGGTATCCCCGTAGCTGCCGACCCGTGGCCGCTCATCTCCAGATCCCGGAGAGTGGCCGCCAGCTCTGCCTCCAGCCGGCGGCGCTCGTCGCGCGCGGCATCGGGGTCCAGGTTGCGGTCGGCAGTCTCGATGTCGAGTTCGTTCAGCTGTGTCAGCAGCCGGTCGCGCACGAGATGCAGTTGCACCTGTTGTTCGTTTTGGATTCCGGCCAGCGGCCGGATCAGCGGCCGGATCAGCAACAGCACCGCAGCAACCGTCAACCCCGCGGAGAATGCCAGCAGGGCCGTCATGCGCCGCCATCCTCACGACGCGCCCGGTCGATGCGTTTG
This sequence comes from Acidiferrobacterales bacterium, assembly GCA_919902925.1. Classification (GTDB taxonomy): domain Bacteria; phylum Pseudomonadota; class Gammaproteobacteria; order Acidiferrobacterales; family Sulfurifustaceae; genus CAKKRZ01. The sequence continues at coordinate 771 of CAKKRZ010000080.1, forward strand.
CGGTCCTCGGCGCTCAGCGCAACCGGCGCCGGCAACGAGGTCCGCAAGCGGCGGCGCAAAAACACCAAACCGCCGATGCCGATGATGACAAACAACAACACCGGCCCGATCCAGACAATCGCCCCGAATCCCCGGGTCGCCGGTTTCATCAGCACATAGTCACCATAGCGATCGACGAAGTAGCGTTTGATCTCATCCGGCGATTTTCCGGTCTTGAGCTGGTCGCGGATAATCGCGCGCATGTCCTGCGCCAGCGGTGCATTGGATTCGGAAACCGGCTGGTTCTGGCACACGGCGCAGCGCAGGTCCCTGGCGATGTCGAGCATGCGCCGCTCCATCGGGTCTTCGCTGACCTTGTCGGCCAGCACCACGGCTGGAACGGCGAGCAGGCAGACCAGCAGAAAAGCGCGCATCACGCGGTGGCCCTGGCGGGCGATTCGGTGGCCGGCTTGCGCTTGCGACTCAGCCCCAGCGCCAAACCGGAAATGATCACGAAGCCGCCGAACCAGATGAACTGCACCAGCGGGTTGACGTACACCTGCATCCCCCAGCGGCCGTCGCCGGCCGATTCGGCCATCACCACGTAGACATCGCGCAGCGGCGTGGAATCGATGCCGGTCTCGCTCATCGGCTGTTCCTGCTTGAGATAGGTGCGTCGCTCCGGGTAGACGGCGCGACCGCTGCCTTCGATCGTCACGCGCGCCTGGATCGACCGGTAGTTCGGTCCCGGCAACTGGCGCACGCCATCGAAGCGCAGGCGTTCGCCACCCACCTCGACCACGTCGCCCGGCGCCATCGTGATCGTCTTCTCCGACCGGAACAGGCCGGAACCGACGATGCCGACGGCAATGATGGCGATACCCAGGTGCACCACCATGCCGCCGTAATGGCGACGGTTGCCGAGCACGGTGCCGAGCACCGCGCGCGGCAACGCTTCACCCAACTGGGCACGACGGATGCGCACCGACCGATTCAGATCGAGCCCCAGGGTGGTGAGCACGAACGCCACCAGACCGACCCCGACCGGCCCCACCCAGTACTGATTTCCGAACACAAACCACAGCAGCAGCGCGGCAGACACACCGGCACTGAACGGAATCGCCAGCCGCCGGCCAACTCGCTCCAGATTCGCCTTGCGCCACGGCACCAGCGGACCCGTACCCATCAACGCCAGCGCCAGCAGAAAGATCGGCACCAGCACCAGGTTGAAGTACGGCGCCCCGACCGTGATCTTGTGGCCGAAGGCGTCGGCCACCAGCGGCATGAGTGTGCCGAGCAACACACTGGCACAGGCGACCGTGAACACCACGTTGTTCCACACGAACAGCGCCTCGCGCGACCACATCGAGCTGATCGCCTCCTCGGCCTGCTGATAGCGGCCGCGGACCAGAAAAATGCCGAACGAGACACCGAGTACCACGACCATGAAGGCCAGGATATAGGCACCGCGCCCCGGATCGACGGCGAACGAATGCACCGAGGACAGCACCCCGGAACGCACCAGGAAGGTCCCGAGCAACGACAGCGAGAAGGTCGCGATCACCAGAAAGATATTCCAGGTGTGCAGCATGCGCCGGCGGTCCTGGACGGTAATGGAATGCACCAGCGCCGTGCCCAGCAGCCAGGGCATGAACGAGGCGTTCTCGACCGGGTCCCAGGCCCAGTAACCGCCCCACCCGAGTTCGTAGTACGCCCACCAGCCGCCGAGCATGATGCCGGTGGTCAGAAAGCCCCAGGCCACCAGCGTCCAGCGGCGAATGAGGCCGCTCCACAGCTCGCTCTTCCAGTTGGTGAGCAGCGCCGTGATGGCAAAGGCGAACGGCACGGAGAAGCCGACGTAGCCCAGATAGAGCATCGGCGGATGAATGACCATGCCGGGATCCTGTAACAACGGATTGAGGTCATGGCCCTCGGCCGGCGCCGGGAAGATCCGGTCAAATGGATTCGACAGGAACAGGATCAACCCGAAGAAACCGACCGTCAGCCAGCCCTGCACCGACAGAATAACCGGCAGATGATCGGGATACTCGCGCCGCCCGCGCCAGACAACCAGCAGCGTGAAGAAGGTCAGCACCCAGACCCACAGGTACAGCGAACCTTCGTGGCCACCCCACAACGCCGCCACCTTATAGAAGAGTGGCAGTGCCTCGTTCGAGTGCTGGGCAACGTACTTAACCGAGAAGTTTCCAATCACAAACGCATGGATCAGCGCGGCCGCGCCAATAGTGGTCAGCAAAAACACCACACCGGCGGCGCTGACGCTCAGGCGTCGCAGCGCAGGAATGCCGGTCGCCCTCGCCAGCAACGGCGCCAGACCCTGCAACAGTGCCACCGCCAGTGCCAGGTGGGCAGCCAGGTGGCCAAACTCGACTAATTGGAGACTGAACGGCACGCGATTTACCTCTCCGGCGGCGCTAGCGATGAATGCAACGCCGCGGCATGGGCTGGAATGTCGATCATGAAGGCTCGGAAATTCTGCGCGACAACACTGGCAA
>CAKKRZ010000080.1:3365-9995 GCA_919902925.1 Acidiferrobacterales bacterium
CGCTTACCCACAAAAGCTGTGGATAAGATTGTGCGCAACTCGCCCGCAAGCACCCAGCTTGGCTATATATCGGCCACCGGGGTTAATTTGAATATTTTTTAAACACCCGCGAAAATTCCGCGGCAAAACAGCATTCTGTATATTTTTTAATCATTCTGGACCAGCCGACCTTTCCCAACAAGCAGTTACGGAACCTCGTGTGCACAAACGGCCTTCGGGCCATGGTCCCGTCCGAAAAAATCAACCTGCATGAATCACTTACCGAACACTGATCGCCCTACCTTGCCGCGCCGTCTGGCGGCCATTGCCTACGACTGGCTGTTGCTGCTGGCGTTGTTTCTGCTGCTGGGTTTCGTTTATGTCCCGCTGGTCGGCGGCATAACGCAATCACTCATCGCGCGTCTGGGTTTCCAGCTGTTGCTGCTGGCGGTGATCTGGCTTTTTTTCTGCTGGTTCTGGACCCACGGCGGTCAGACCCTGGGCATGCGAGCGTGGCGGCTGCGGGTGGTGACGCGAAATGGCGATCCGATCGGCTGGCGTCAGGCGAATCTGCGCTTTTTGGCCGGGTTTCTTTCCTTCCTGTGCGCCGGACTGGGCTTTGGATGGGCGGCCATCGACCGCGATCGGCGCGCCTGGCACGATTATTTGTCACACACCGACCTTATTCTGCTCCCGAAGGCGAACGCCCGGGCAAATTCAGCCGGCGCGGCGCAAAAGCCACAGCGATAGCGCGAAGAAAACGGCGATCGGCAGCATGGCCCCAAGCCAGGGCGGCACGCCGTAAATGAGGCCGAGGTAACCGAAGCTGCGATTGGCCATCAGGAAGCCGAGGCCGAGCAATACGCCGATGAACAACCGGCCGGTCATGCCGCCGCTGCGGGCGTGCTGGAACACAAAGGGTGTCGCCAACAGCACCATCACCGCCACCGCGAACGGCAGCATCACCCTCTGCCAGAAGGCTAACCGGTATCGGCCCGTTTCCTGACCGTGCTTGGCCAAGTGCTCGATATACCGGTGTAATTGCAGCAACGACAGCGCCTCCGGCCGCACCGCAAAAGCCGCGATGACCTCCGGCGTCAGCCTCGACGGCCACGCCAGGGAATCGTGGGTCTCGGTCTTCACGCCACTGTCCGTCAGACGGCTGACGCGCACGCGATCGAGAGACCACCGATGTTTCTCCAGACGGGCACGTTCGGCATAGATCATGGCTTGCAAACGGCGATCGCTGCCGCAATTCCCGGGACTGCCGTTACAAGGCCGGCCGACGTCCTGGAAATCGTACAAGGTGACCCGCAGCAACGTGCGATTCGGCAACACCTCACCGAGGTTGATGAAATCATTCCCATCCCGCAGCCATAGGCCGGACTGACGTGTCTGCAATCCGGTGGCCAGCGCCTTGGCGCGCCCTTCCAGGGCCCGCGATTCCGTGATCGGCACCACCAGCTCGCCCAGCAGCACCACCGCCACCACCAGCAACAGCCCGGTCTTCAGGGCAGCGCTGACAATCCGTGCCACCGATATGCCAGCCGCCCGCAGGGCGATGAGTTCAGAATGGATAGCGAGCGTTGACAGCCCCACGAGGGAACCGACCAGCGCCACTACCGGAAAAACTTCGTAGAGGCGGCGCGGCTGGCTGAGCAGCACATACTCGACCAGTTCCGCCAGTCCGAATCCGCCCTTGCCGAAATCGCGCAGGGCGTCGACCAGCACGACCAGCGTCATGAGCGACACCAGCACACCGGTCACCACCGCCGCGCCGAGCAACAAGCGGCGGCCGATGTAGCGATCGAGAATAGCGATCATGCGCGGCGGCTCCGGCCCGGCCAGGCCAGCAGCGGCCGTCCCTGCCAGCGTCGCCAGAGAAAAAATCCCGCGAGTCCGGCCATCAACAGGTGCACCCACCAAAGCCCCAGCGGGGCAGGAACCTGGCCCTTGCGGATCAAGGTCACGCCAAGACCCAGCAAGTTCGAATAGATAAAATAGACAAGAATCGCGGCAAAAATATTCGCCATGCGTCCGCGCCGGATATCCGTGTGGGCCAACAGCAGCCCCCAGAAGGCCAGCACCACCACCAGCATGGGTTTGGCCAGGCGCCAGTGCAATTCCGCCCAGGCATCTTTTGTGCGCATGGCGAACAATGCCGAGGTCGGCATGTCCTCGACCGCCTTCGGGGCTTCTCCAACCGGACGTTCGCCCTGAATGGATTCATGCTGCCGGAAATCGATCACGCGCAGGGCGGTCTTGCCGGGACTGCCATCGTAGATGCGCCCCTCGTGCAGGCGCACGCGCTTTTCACCCGTGGCGGAATCGAGGATCATCTCTCCGCGACGCGCCACGATGACTACCTCCTTGCCGGTCGCCTGATCGCTGGCGAAGATGCTCGACATTTCACCGGTGGCCGGATTGGATTGCTCGATGTAGAAAATGCGGCGGCTGCCGGCGGATTCAGTGAATGTGCCCGGGGTCATGGCATTGAGCCCCGGCCGACGGGAACTTTCCAGTTTGACCTGCTCGATCTGCCGGCTGGCCAGAGGGTTCAGGACCGTCGCCAACACCGCCACCACGCTGGCCACCACCAGCGATATCACCACCAGCGGACGCAACAGCCGGTCGATACCGATTCCGCAAGCGGCCAGCACCGTCATCTCGCTGTCGCGGTACCAGCGCCCGAAGGTCAGCAGCACGCCCAGGTAAAAGGCCAGCGGCAACAGCAGGTCGAGTTGCTTCACCGACTGCAATCCGAGCAGGGTCAACACGATATTGTCGGCAAAATCGCCGCGCACCGCCTTGGCGAGCAGCGAACTCATGCCGATGAACACGAACACCACCAGCAGCACCAGCGCGATGGCGAGAAAGTTTCTGGACGATTCCCTATAAAAGGCGCGGGCCAGGATCATCGGGCGCGACCCGGAAACAATTTTGACAATGGGCTGGAAAACGGACGAAAATGCCTTGAAACCGGCACGTGAACCGCAACAACCCTGTTTGATCCGGATTTCACGGTTAGTGGTCTGATTTGTCAGCAGAAAAAATCTAGCCCGAAACAACTATAACACAGCACAATTTGCCCCTGACGCACACCACATGCTCGAATATTCGGTCAAAAGCGGCACCCCGGAAAAACAGCGCAGCGGCTGCCTGATCGTCGCGGTGTTCGAAGGCCGCAAGCTGTCGCCGGCCGCCCGCCTCATCGACCAGGCGGCGAACGGCGCCCTCGCCTCCCTGCTCCGGCGCGGCGATCTGGAAGGCCGCCTCGGTCAATCGCTGCTGGTGCACAGCCTGCCGGCCGTTCCGGCCGAGCGCGTATTGCTGATTGGCGCCGGCAAGGAAAGAGAGCTCCACGAAAGCCGGTTCCGCGAGCTCACCGCCAAGGCAGCGACGATCCTGAAAGGACTCGGCGCCAGCGAGGCCATGAGTTATCTCACCGAGCTCGACATCAAGGGCCGCGACACGGTCTGGAAACTCCGTCAGACGGTCGAGATCAACGAAGCCACGCTCTACCGCTTCGACCAGATGAAGAGCAAGCCGGCGGAGGACAAGACCCGCTGCAAACGCCTGACCCTGTCCGTTCCCAAGCGCAGCGATCTCGTGCCCGGCGAATTGGCGGTCCGCGAAGGGCTGGCCATCGCCGCCGGTGTGCGGCTGGCGCGCGACCTCGGCAATCTGCCGGGCAACGTGTGCACACCGACCTACCTCGCCGATCGCGCCCGCCAACTCGGCGAAGAACAGAAGATTCAGGTCAGCGTGCACGACGAACATGAACTGCGCGAGCTTGGGATGGGTTCGTTCCTGTCGGTGTCGCTGGGCAGCCGCCAGCCGCCGAAACTGATCGTCCTGCAATACCGCGGCGCCGGCGAGCACGAACCGCCGGTGGCGCTGGTCGGCAAGGGGCTTACGTTCGACGCCGGCGGCATCTCGATCAAGCCCGCGGCCAACATGGACGAGATGAAATACGACATGTGCGGCGCGGCCTCGGTGCTCGGCGCCATGCAGGCGGCGGCCATGCTGAAACTGCCGATCAACGTGGTCGGCGTGATCCCGAGCTCCGAGAACCTGCCCGACGGCAACGCCAACAAACCCGGCGACATCGTCACCTCCATGTCCGGCCAGACCATCGAAATCCTGAACACCGACGCCGAAGGCCGGCTGATCCTGTGCGACGCCCTCACCTACACGGAGCGTTTCAAACCGGCGGTGGTGGTCGACATCGCCACCCTGACCGGCGCCTGCGTGATCGCGCTCGGCAAACACGCCAGCGGCCTGCTCGCCAACCACGAACCGCTGGCGCGCGAATTGCTCGCCGCCGGCAAGTACACCCACGATCGCGCCTGGCAGTTGCCGCTGTGGGACGATTACCAGAAACAACTCGACTCGAACTTCGCCGACATGGCCAACGTCGGCGGTCGCGAGGGCGGCACCATCACCGCCGCCTGTTTTCTGGCGCGCTACACCAAGGCCTTCAAGTGGGCTCACCTCGACATCGCCGGCACCGCCTGGCTCACCGGCAAGGAAAAGGGCGCGACCGGCCGGCCGGTGCCGCTGCTCACCCAGTTCCTGATCGAGCGCAGCCGCAAGCACGGCGCGCCCGCCGAAACCGCGGGGGCGGCGGACGCCGCCTGACCGCCGCGCGCCATGACCCGGGTCGATTTCTACCTGCTGGACGACCCGAGCGGGCGCGCCCGCGATCTCGCCGTCTGCCGCCTGGCCCACAAGGCCTTCGCGCTCGGTCACCGCGTCTTCATCCTCACCGGCGATGGCGCCGAGGCCGGCCGTCTGGACGACCTGCTGTGGAGCTTTTCGGCCGGAAGCTTCGTGCCCCATGAACTACACTCGGAGTCTGGCCGCGAGACGGTCAGCCCGGTCGTGATCGGATCGGTGCCGCCGGCGGACTTCGACGATGTGTTGATCAGCCTGGCGCCCGAAATACCGGAATGTTTCAGCCGGTTTCAGCGGGTCGCCGAGGTAGTCGGCGGCGACGAACCGGCCAAGGCCGGGGCGCGCGACCGGTTCCGCATCTACCGCGACCGCGGTTATCCCTTGCAGACCCACAATCTCTGAGGCCACACGACCAAGGACAGGCAGACGGTGAGCGACACAGCCAATCACAAGCCTTCCGAACGCCACACGGTGGATGAGGTCCTCAAGTCGCTGCAGGATCTGATTCGCAACGAGGCGCTCGAGGACGGCAAACCGAAAACCCCGCCCGCCGCGCCGGTCGATCCAGACCTCCCGCGCAAGCGCGGCCGCCCGCGCAAGGTCGTGATCCAGGATGCCGCGGCCACTTCCACCAACCCGCGGCGTCGTTCCTCCGCCAGCCTGACCGAGGAACTCAACAGCGTCCTCGCCTCGCTGAACGATCTGGTCAATACCGATCTGGGCGGATCGCCGGCCCGATCCGTACCGGCCAAGCCGCCAACAGGCGGCGTCCACATGTCCGAAGACCTGCAAGCCGCGGCCGAGGCGCTGATCGTCAACGAAGAGACGCCGACAGATTCCGACAACGGTGTCACCGAACTCTCGTTCGAGGAAATGGCGCAGGACGCCGAGGAGATCGAAGCCGCGCCGCCGCCCGAGGAACCGCCGGCCGCGAAGGCGACACCCGCGCCAAAACCAGCTGCCTCCCCGCGCAGGCAGATGGAACTCAAGGTCCTCGAACCCGGCGAATGGAAGGAAGCCGAACCGCAACCCATCACGGCTCCGGCCACGAAACCGGCGGCGCCGGCCGTTGCTGAAAAACCCCGATCCGCCCGCCAGGAACCGGTGGCGAAGAAGACGCCCAGTGAAAAAAAACCGTCAACACCTGCCGCCCAACCTCGTCCGGCCGCGCCCGTGGCCAGATCCGCCCCGCCGGTACCGGAGACCGACCAGGAAACGATTGAGCTGGACGAGCACGATGCGGTCACCGATTTGATCGTCAGCGATGAATCAGTCACGGACACCGTCTCAAGGAAAACCCCGCCCGCGAAATCGCCCGTGCCCGCCGTCCCCACAGCGGAAGAACTGGAACTCACGCTCGAAGACCCAACCCGGCGCCCGGCGCCGAGCGCCCCGGTCATCGATCATGCGCGGGAGAAAGAACTGAGCAGCCTCGGTCTGGCGGAAATCGATTTCTCGCAGGTTCCGGAAACCAGCAGCGAGCGGTTCGCCGCCTTCGCCTCGAACGCCTTCTCGTCCGATCCGTCCGGTCATCCGCACACGGTCGGGTCCAACACGGATGGAGGCGGTCGCAAAACATCCAAACCCGTGCCGGCCACGGCGTCGCCATCCGGACGATCCGCGGCACTGGCTCTCGACGACAGCATCCCGCTGCTGGAGGACGAGGTCACGCCCGGCCCGCCGGCCGCCAGCCTCGACCCGAAACAGGCCCGCGAGCTGGCCATCCGCGCCATCGCGCGGCTCAACATCGAACTGCGCAAGGCCGGCGAGCGCGGTCTTGAGGTCAAGACCATCCAGCGCCTGCAAGCCCTGCTGCGCGAGGAACTGGAGAAAGCCGGGACAACCAGCGAGAATATGCGCCCGAAAGACTGATCCCCGGCGCCGGTCGCCCGGACCGGACGCCCGAATACCTGCCGTCTCATATGGCCGGACGAACGAAGTAGGGAGACTCGTATTGAAGCACGACAAGTCACC
>CAKKRZ010000080.1:10095-11887 GCA_919902925.1 Acidiferrobacterales bacterium
CGACGAGCCGACGCTCGACAAGGCCTACGATCCGCACGCGATCGAAAAGCGCATTTACGAAACTTGGGAGCAGGCCGGCCATTTTTCTCCAAGCGGCAGCGGCGAACCCTACTGCATCGTGATCCCGCCGCCGAACGTCACCGGCAGCCTGCACATGGGGCACGCCTTCAACAACACCATCATGGACGCGCTCATCCGCTGGCACCGCATGCGCGGCGACAATACCCTGTGGCAACCCGGCACCGATCACGCCGGCATCGCCACGCAGATGGTGGTCGAACGCCAGCTCAATGCCGAAGGCAAGACCCGCCACGATCTCGGGCGCGAGAAATTTATCGAACGTGTCTGGACCTGGAAGGCCGAGTCCGGCGGCCACATCAGCCGCCAGCTGCGCCGTCTCGGCAGTTCCGTGGACTGGTCGCGCGAACGCTTCACCATGGACCCAGGACTATCGGAAGCCGTCACCGAAGTCTTCGTGCGGTTGCATGAAGAAGGCCTGATCTACCGCGGCAAGCGCCTCGTCAACTGGGACCCGGTGCTGCACACCGCCGTCTCCGACCTCGAAGTGATCTCCGAAGAAGAACAGGGATCGATGTGGCATATCCGCTACCCGATCAAGGGCACGAAAGAATTTCTCGTGGTCGCCACCACGCGCCCGGAAACCATGCTCGGCGACAGCGCCGTGGCCGTGCATCCGGATGACGAACGCTACAAACACCTCATCGGCAAGCAGGTGGAGCTGCCACTCACTGGCCGCACGATTCCGGTAATCACCGACGATTACGTGGACAAAGAATTCGGTTCCGGTTGCGTGAAGATCACCCCGGCGCACGACTTCAACGACTACGAAGTCGGCAAACGCCACAACCTGCCACTCATCAACATCCTCACCATCGACGCCAGGATCGAATTGCCGGGCTCGCCCTATCATGGCCTCGATCGCTACATCGCGCGCAAGAAGATCGTCGCCGATCTCGAATCAAAAGAACTGCTCGCGGAAGTGAAACCGCACAAGCTGATGGTGCCACGCGGCGATCGTTCGGGCTCCGTGGTCGAACCGATGCTCACCGATCAGTGGTACGTGAAGACCGGGCCGCTCGCTGAAGTCGCGACCAAAGTCGTTGAAGACGGCCGCATCAAGTTCGTCCCCGAGAACTGGACCAAGACCTATTACGAATGGATGCGCAACATCCAGGACTGGTGCATCTCGCGCCAGATCTGGTGGGGCCATCGCATCCCGGCGTGGTATGACGATCAAGGAAAATTCTACGTCGGCCGCAGTGAGGCCGAAGTTCGCGCCAAACATAATCTCGGCAATCGTGCGCTGAAACAGGACGAAGACGTGCTTGATACCTGGTTCTCCTCGGCGCTGTGGCCGTTCTCGACGCTCGGCTGGCCGAAACAAACCCCCGAACTCAAGGCCTTCTACCCCACGAGCGTGCTCGTCACCGGTTTCGACATCATCTTTTTCTGGGTGGCGCGCATGGTGATGATGGGCACGAAGTTCATGGGCGACGTGCCGTTCAAGGAAGTCTATATCCATGGCCTGGTGCGCGACGCGCACGGCCACAAGATGTCCAAGTCCAAAGGCAACGTGCTCGACCCCATTGACCTCATCGACGGCATCGACCTCGAAACGCTGGTGAAGAAACGCACCACCGGCCTGATGCGTCCACAGGACGCCCCGAAGATCGAGAAAGTCACGCGCAAGGAATTCCCCAACGGCATCCCGGCCTTCGGCACCGACGCGCTGCGCTTCACCTTCGCCTCCCAGGCCACCCAGGGCCGCGAC
>CAKKRZ010000081.1 GCA_919902925.1 Acidiferrobacterales bacterium
GCCGCGAGGCCAAGGGTGAGCAGGCGCTGGATGAAGTCCTCATACTTTAATCCCGCCTTTTCGGCGGACGCTGCGCATTCGTCATTGCGCGCCACGGCCGGGTTCGGGTTGGCCTCCAGCACGTAGATATCCCCCTTGGCGTCCACGCGCAGATCGATGCGGGCGTAACCGGACAGGTCCAGGGTACGGTAGATGCGTTTGCACAGGCGCACGATCCTGTCCTGCATGCCGGCGGGCATGGGCCGGGCATTGACGTATTCGATGCCCCAGCGCTCGCGGTATTCGTCGTTCCATTTCACCTTGAAGGTGGCGATCCTGGGTTGTCCTTCCGGTACCTTGTCGAACACCAGCTCGCGGACCGGAAAGACATCCAGCCGCTGGTTGCCCAACACGGTGACATAGAACTCGCGGCCATCGATGTACTGCTCGGCGATGACGTCGCCCTTGGTCATCTCGTGCAACTTGGCCACGCGTTCGCGCAGCTGCTGCTCGTTTTCCACGTACGAGGCCTGGGCGATGCCGACCGAGCCTTCCTCGGTGAGCGATTTGATGAACATCGGGTAGGGAAGTTTGCGCAGTCTGCCAATCTTCTGGCGATGGGTGAAAACCATGAAGTCCGGTACAGCGATGCGGTGGTAGGTGAGGATCTTCTTGGACAGGGCCTTGTCGCGGCCGAGCAGCAGTCCGCGCGGGTTGCAGCCGGTGTAAGGTACCTTGAGCATTTCCAGGTAACTGACGACGTAATAGTCGAGCGCGCTGTTGCCGGCGAAGTCCTCAAGCAGATTGAAGCAGATGTGCGGCTTCCATTCTTCGATGATTTTGCGGATCGGCGACAGCTCGTCCCACACGCCGATGATGCGCACCTCGTGGCCGAGTTTCAGCAGGGCGGTCTTGACGTCATATTCGGTGTTGCATTTTTTGATGCGCGGATCGTCGGGCGACTGGATGTCCTCGGGCGGGATCAGGCTCCAGTGCACCAGCATGGCCACGCGCAGCTTTCTCATAGCGTGATGTGGAACCCCCCGCTGTGGAGCTTGCTCATGACCAGCGCCGTCAGGCAGGCAATGATTTCCTCTTTCATGGCATGGTCATCGCGCGCCACGCGCAGATTCAGCTCGTTGCAGCGTGTCGTCATATCCTTCAGAACCTCGTTGATCCGGTAATGGTATTCCGAGGTCCAGCGCCCGACAATTTCAATAATCTCCCGGCGCAGGCGACGGAGATATTGCGAGGCCTTTTCGTTGTTTTGATGTTCCGGCGCGTCGGAAAACAGGCGGCGCAGATCGCGGTCGAGCAACACCGGGCTGTCGGCCCCGTAGCGTCCCTGTTTCTCCTTGTAAAATTCGCGCAGCGTCATCTTCAGGCGGCTGGCGTCCTCCAGGGTGCGGCGATTGCGCAGCATGGGCGGTTTGTCGCGGATTTCCTTCATCAGCCGGTCGACGTACTCCAGCTTTTTCAGTGCCGGCCAATCCTTGTAGCGCTTGCGCCAATCACTGCCGGGACGCAGCCAGACGGCGAAGGTCTCCGCCCAGTCTTCGTGCGGGTGTGCCTGCGCATACCAGTTTTCGAGATGGATGACGAAACTCTTGCTGTGCGGTTTGGGCAGGTAGGTCTCGGGATATTTCCGGCTCGACGGCCCGAAGATCTGCTGCCAGTCACGCCGGTGGTTCAGGGCATAGGCATTGAGCAGGGCATGGCCGGCCTCGTGGCGCATGACCCGCATGCACCATTCCTGGGTGCCGCCTTCCACTTCCAGCATGAATTCCGCCTCCAGCTTGCGCAGGCGCGGGTGGGCCAGGAAGAACGGGATGGCGATACCGGGGATGGTGTCCGGCGTGTACCACTCGTTCGACAGCCAGAAGTGCGGGCGGAAGACGAACTCGCGTGCCTTCAGTTCCCGGTTCAGCCGGCGGATGCAGGCCTTGAGCGGCGGGCTCTTGTCGATGTGAAGCCCGAGGTCGCCGATGCGCGCGGCGAGCAAGCGCTCCTTGGGCCACTTCGCCCATCCCCGTAACACCCGCGGAGCCTGGCGTTTCGACCGGCGTGAGGTGCGGCGCGGCTTGGGTTTTCGAACGCGCCGGCGGGCCGGGCGGTGTCTACGCGCCGGAGTCCGGCGACGCCGGCGAGCCTTGGCTCGGCGTTTCCGCTTCGGGCGGCGGCGCGCTGGCCGTTTTTTCTTTTTCCGGGCCGGACGACGCCTGGCCTTGATACGCCGCCGGGTCGGACGTTTTTTCTTTTTCCGCAACGGGCGGCGCACGGTCTTTCGTTTTACGCGCCGCTTCGACCGCCGGGCCGCCGGCCGGCGCCGCGCACGCACGCGCCGTTGGCGGGGCCGACGGCGGGTTCGTTTCTTTTTCTTGCGGCGGATCGCCATGGAGTGGTTTCAGTATACCGGGGTTACGCGATAGCCGGCACGGTGCAGCAGGGCCAGCAGGCCCTGCGGGCCGGGCAGGTGACCGGCACCGACGGCGATAAAGGCGTTGCCTTCCTGCAGGCGCGGTTTCATGCGCTCGAGCATGCGCACGTTGCGCGCCCACAGCAGCCGGTCAAGCATGACCTTCTGCAAGCGGTCGTCAGCGATCGGTTCGCTCTCGATCATCCGGAACAGCCCGCTGAGATCCCGGGCCAGGTACAGCAGCAGCATCTGTTCGTGCAGCCGGTTGGTCCGGTCGAAGCGTTGCAGCGCGAATTTGAGCACGTCGATCTGATCCTGGATCGGCAGTTCGTTAAAAACGGCGAGCTGCTCGGCCATGGTCTCGAGCGCATAGACGCGTTTGCCCTGCTGGATGGAGGCGATCTCCAGCGCCAGGTCAAGATGGATGCCCGGCCGGTGACCGGCCGGCTTGGCCAGCATCATGAACACCGTCCAGGGTTTTTTGCGGTCGAGATCGCCGGCCGGGATTTTGTGGTGCTTCAGTGTTTGCTGTAGCCGTGCGTACCACGCCGGACCGAGCAGCGTGGACAGGCGCTGACTGTTGTTGAAGTACATGGTCTCGGCCATGTGCACAATACCGGGCCCGTTGGTGAACATTTCGCTGGTGAAGCTGGCGGCGCCATCGAGCGCCTTTTTTACCGGTGGCGCCAGCCGGGTCACGCGCGGGTCAGAGACGTGAACGGTGCCGAACAGGTAGCTGGCGGGTGTCGATGCCGATTCGATGCGCCACAAAAGACCGCGGCAGGGTTGACGGGGATCGGCGCACGGTACCGGCGGCTCCGCCGCCACCGGGGTCAGGACCAGAACCGTCAGCAGGGTCAGGAGCACGGCCGGCCGGCCGATAGATCGGGGAAGCGTCATGGTGTCTCCATAAGATAGCCGCCGGCGTTAGGCCATGCCATGCCGTGCCGTGGCTGCTGCCCGGCGCATGCGGTAAACTGCCGGACACACACCATGAAGCCTGGAAACGCCCCCAAAACCCTCGACGACCTGTTGCACCTCGTCGACGAGGCCATCTTCGAGATCGATGACGTGCTGCACTGCGCCGACGAGGAAGGGGGGGAGGACCTGCACTTCACCCGACTGGTGCCGGTGGCGACAACCCTGCGATCTGAGATGCGCAAGCTGCGTGACGAGCTGGCCGGCGGTCATGTCGAACCCGGTTCGCGCAAGGACCTGCTGTTCATGCCGCTGTTCATGCAGTGGCGCGACCATCTTCCCTTCGCCTCGCTGATCGAGGACATCAATCGCGCCTGCCGGGAGGGACTCTAGCCCATGGCCGGCAATACGCTCGGACAGATGTTCACGGTAACCACCGCCGGCGAGTCACACGGGCCGGCCTACGTGGCGATCGTCGACGGTTGTCCGCCGGGGCTGGCGCTGTCCGAGGCCGATATCCAGCCGTACCTCGATCGGCGCAAGCCGGGGCAGTCGCGCCACGTCACCCAGCGGCGCGAGGACGACGCCGTGAAAATCCTGTCCGGCGTGTTCGAGGGACACACCACCGGCGCGCCCATCGCGTTGCTGATCGAGAATACCGATCAGCGTTCGAAGGACTATTCGAAGATCATGGACCGTTTCCGTCCGGGCCATGCCGATTACACCTACCAGATGAAATACGGCGTGCGCGATTATCGCGGCGGCGGACGTTCGTCGGCGCGCGAGACCGCGTTGCGCGTGGCGGCCGGCGCCGTCGCCCGCAAGTGGCTGGCGGTTACTTATGGAGTACGCATTCGCGGCTACTTGGCCCAGCTCGGACCCATCGTGCTCGACCTCCGGGACTGGACGGCGGTTGAGCAGAATCCGTTCTTCTGCCCGGACCCGGCGCGGGTCGCCGAACTTGAAGCGTACATGGATGCGCTGCGCAAGGAGGGCGACTCAATTGGTGCGCGTATCAACGTCGTGGCCAGCGGCGTGCCGGTCGGGCTGGGCGAACCCGTGTTCGACCGACTCGACGCCGACATCGCCCGCGCCATGATGAGCATCAACGCCGTCAAGGGTGTCGAGATCGGCGCCGGTTTCGCCAGCGTCGCCCAGAAGGGCACCGAGCATCGCGACGAAATCACGCCGCAGGGTTTTCTGTCCAACCACGCCGGCGGCATCCTGGGCGGCATCTCCACCGGTCAGGATGTGACGGTGTCGATCGCCCTCAAGCCCACGTCCAGCATCCGCTTGCCGGGGCGCACGATTGATGTGCACGGCGAACCGGTGGAGGTGGTCACCACCGGTCGTCACGATCCGTGCGTGGGCATCCGCGCCACGCCCATTGCCGAGGCAATGCTCGCCCTGGTGATCATGGATCACGCGCTGCGTCAGCGTGGCCAGAACATCGATGTGGTGCGCACCACCCCGGAGATTCCGGCGGGCGTCTGAACCGGACCATGCTCGCCGAGAAGATCGGCCGGGTCGTGCTCGAGGCGCTGCGTGACGGCGTCGGGTTCTTCGCCTTGTTGCGTCAGGCGGCCGGCCGGTGGCGGGCACTGGCGCGCTGGCCGGTGCGGCAGGTGTTTTACAAACAAATCTACTTTACCGGCATCGAGGCCCTCGGTGCGATCAGCGTGATCGCCACACTGGCCGGCATTGCCATCACTACTCAGATCGTCAGTCTGGCCGGTGCCGACAAGGCACTGACGTCGCGCATCATGTTGTGGACGATTGTGCGCGAACTCGGCCCGCTGTTCGCCGCCATTGTGGTGACCGCGCGTTCCAGTTCCGCCACCGCCTCGGAACTGGCCGGCATGAGTATTCGCGGCGAGCTCGACAGCCTGCGGCGCTTGGGCATCGCACCGCTCGATTACCTGGTGGTACCGCGCGTGGCCGGGATTACCGTGGCAATCATGGCGGTTACCGTTTATTTCCAGTTCATCGCCATTATCACCGGTTTCGCTTTTACGGCGCTGGTGTACCAATCGTCATTCTTCACCCCGCTGGCGGATGTGGTGTCGATCCTGTCGCTCCATGAGGTGTCAATCTCGCTGTTCAAGGGACTGGTGTTCGGTTTAGTCATCTCTGGCATCTCCTGCCTGTATGGACTGCGCGTACAGCATTCGATCACGGCCGTGCCACGCGCGGCCACCGGCGCGGTGATGCGCAACCTCATCGCCGTCTTCTTCCTCGACGGGGTCATCAGCTATGTCGCGTTCTTCTGATCGCGATATCGTGCTGCGACTGGATCGGGTGGTGCGTGGCCCACTCGGCCCCGTGGACCTGATCCTGTCTGCGGGCGAGACGGCCAAGGTTATTGTTGAATCGCGCGCGGTCGCGGAAGAGTTGTTCGGCATTCTGGCCGGTCAGTTGCTTCCGGCCAGCGGGCGTATTGAGTTGTTCGGGCAGGATCCGGCCGCGTTGTCCGAGCCGGCGCGCCTCGATCTCCTGGCCCGCGTCGGATTTGTCCCGGAAGACGGCGGGCTCATCAGTAACCTCAAGGCTTGGGAGAACCTGATCCTGCCCGCGACCTACCACCGGGGAGAATCTCCGGCGGCGCTGGAATCGCGGGTCAGCGCGCTCGCCAAACGGCTGGGCGTCCCGGCTGCTTCGCTGGCGACCCTGCTGGGCAAGTTGCCTGACCAGCTGACGCTCGCCGAGCGTCGGCAGGTGGCACTGCTGCGCGCGGCGCTCATGAAGCCGTCGTTGCTGGTCTGCGATTTTCTGCACGCCGGCCTGGATCGCGCCGCCGGCGAAGCGCTGTTGAAGGCCGCGGCCACGGTGGCCGAACCCGCGCCGGCCATCCTGCACCTCTGTCCGGATGACGCCGTTTCGGCGAGA
Source organism: Acidiferrobacterales bacterium (assembly GCA_919902925.1). Classification (GTDB taxonomy): domain Bacteria; phylum Pseudomonadota; class Gammaproteobacteria; order Acidiferrobacterales; family Sulfurifustaceae; genus CAKKRZ01. Next base: position 6,200 of record CAKKRZ010000081.1, read on the forward strand.
ATCACCGCCGACCGCAGCCTGCGGCTGGGGGCAGAGGGGCCATGAGCATTTTGCGTGACGACGATGCGCGTTTCCGCGGCCTGTCGCGGAAGATCGGCATCTTTGTGCTGTTTGCGGTCGGTGCCATTACCCTGACGGTGCTGGCCATCGGCATCAAGCAGGAGGTCTTTACCGCCAAGACCGATTTCTTCTTTATCAGCGAAAGCGCCAGAGACCTGGCCACGGGCACGCCGGTCAAGCTGAGCGGCTTTACCATCGGCCGCGTAACGAAAATCGAACTGACTGGAAGCGCCGACGTACGCGTGACCGTCAGCATCAACAACGCTTACCTGAAGTGGATGCGCGAGGCGACCCGCGTGCGCCTGCTCAGGGAGGGGTTGATCGGCAATGCCACCCTCGACATCGAACCCGGCGAAGGTAAACCGCTGGCCGCCAACGGCAAGATCGAGTTCCAGCGCGAACGCGGACTCACCCAAGTGGTGGATGAGTTGTATACCGAGATCATTCCCATCATCCAGGATCTCAAGCGCATCGTTCGGTATATCGAGAACCCCCAGGGCGATGCCAAGCAGATGATCGCGCGCGCCAACGCGCTGTTCGGTGCCCTGCAGGGAACGCAGCAGAAGGTTGACCGCCTGCTCGATGCCGCCAACGCCGAGCTGCCCACCACGCTGCGCCGCGGTCGTGAAGCCGTTGAAGGGGGTAAGAAGGTGGTCGATTCGCTGCAACGGACCTGGCCGATCCGCGGCAATATCGAACCTCCGAAGCCTTCATTGCTGCCGATGGACAGTTATGACGCCCGTCAACCGACACCAGAAAAAGACCGGAAGCCCGATCGATGAGTAGCTGGCGAGGATGGTTGCCGGCAATGGCGGTGTTGTCGCTGACCGCCTGTGGCGGCGGCGAACCCATCAGGCCGACGCCGGCGCTGGTCGAAGAGGCTTACCAATGGAATCAGCGAGCCGAGTCCGCCTATCGTCGCGGCGATCTCGATGTGGCCCTCGATGCCTCGCGGCACGCGCTGGATCTCTATCGTTCGCTTGAAGACAGCGACGGCGTGGCGCGTGAGTTGGCCAATCTGTCATCCATTCACCTGGCGCGCGGTGAGACCGATCAGGCGGTGGCGGTGCTGACGCCGATCCTCGCCCAGGGCGGGGCGCCGTTTCGCGCCGGGCACCGGGCGGAGGCGGCCTACCGGATCGCCGTCATCGAAGCGGCGCGCAGCCCGGCGCGTGCCGGTGAATGGCTGGATCGGGCCGAGCAACATTGCGGTTCCGGTTGCGAGTCACAGGGGCAATTGCTGAATCTGCGCGCCCGGCTGCTGCTGGCCGCGAAGCAACCCGCACCGGCCTTGGCGCTCGCCCGGCGTGCGCTGGGTATTCACGAAAAACGTGGCGATCGCCAGGAGCAGGCCAACTCGCGGCGGCTGCTGGGCGACATCGCCCTGGGCAACGCGCAGCCGGTCGAGGCGCGCGCCGACTATCAACGGGCCCTGGAGATCGACAAGGACGAAGCCGTGCCACGCAAGATCTTCGCCGATTTGATGGGGATTGGAATGACCTTCGCCGCCGAACGGCGACGCGAAGAGGCGGCCACACACTTTCGCCGTGCCCGCGATGTGGCACAAGCGGCGGGCGACCGTGCAGCTGCGGCCGAGGCCGACCGTCGTCTGACCGAACTCGCTCGCTGACACCGCATGCCGTACTGGCGGCTGTCGGGTTTCTACCTTTTCTATTTCGCCACCCTCGGTGTTCTGGTCCCGTACTGGGGCCTGTACCTTCAATCGCTCGGCTTTTCGCCGCTCGAAATCGGCAGTCTGATGGCGCTGTTAATGCTCTCACGCATTGTCGCGCCGTTGGTGTGGGGCTGGATCGCCGATCACCGCGAACAGCGCATGCGCGTGGCGCGCCTGGCCTGCCTGCTGGCGGTGCTGGCCTTCGCCGGTGTTTTTGCCGGGCGTTCGTTCTGGTGGCTGGCGATTGTCATGATGACGTTCAGCTTTTTCTGGCATGCCGCGTTGCCGCTGGTCGAGGTGGCTACCCTGACGCACACCGCGAAACGACCCGGTGTCTATGGGCGCGTGCGCCTGTGGGGATCGATCGGGTTTATCGTGGCGGTGCTGGCGTTGGGCCCGGTTATCGACAATCACGGTCCGTTCTGGGCACTGCCGGCAACGATACTGTTGATGACGGGCATCCTGGCCTTCAGTCTGACGCTGCCCGAAACCGTGCACCCTCGGGATGTCGAATCGCCGGTTTCATTCCGGCGCGCCGTGCTACGCCCGGAGGTGTTCGGATTCCTGGCCGCCTGTTTCCTGATGCAGGCCAGCCACGGGCCGTATTACACCTTCTATACCATCTATCTCGACGGATACGGTTACAGCAAGACTGTCATCGGCGGATTGTGGGCCTTTGGCGTACTCTGCGAGATCGGTGTATTTCTGATGATGCCGTCGCTGCTGGCGCGTTTCGATCTGCGGCGGATTTTGCTGACGAGTTTTGCGCTCGCCTCGGTTCGCTGGCTGCTGATCGCCTTTTTCCCACGCGAACCCGTCATGCTGGTGCTGGCGCAGTTGCTGCACGCGGCCACGTTCGGTGCTTTTCACGCGGTGGCCATCCAGATGGTCGATCGTTTCTTTACCGGCCGACACCGCCACCGCGGGCAGGCCGTTTACGGCAGCGCCAGTTTCGGGATCGGCGGGGCACTCGGGGGTTACTTGAGCGGTTACAGCTGGGAGACCTTCGGGTCGACCCTGACCTATGGACTGGCAGCCGGTTTTTCGCTGGCCGCCTGGTTGCTGGGCTGGCGTTTGCTCAGGCCCGGTCGCGCCTGATGCGGCCAAAACGCCGGGCGCTGTCGAGCGGGATGACGTTGGCGCCGTCGCCCGTTCCGACCGGCACGGACGGAGCGTCGGTCTCGCCGGTCACGTCGTTGTCGGTGAATAGGGCCGTCACCACGGCGCAAAATTCATCGAGGGTGCGGCACACATCGATATCGGACGATGGCGCTTCCAGGATTTCACAGCGGATCGACCCGAGCGCGTCGAGCGTGGCTGTTCGTTCCACCGGGTCGGTCAGCCGGCGGCAATGGTTCGCGGCGAACACCGCCGCCAGCACACGGCGCATGAGATCCGGGTGAAGGGCGCTGGCGTCGACCAGATCGGTCAGGCCTCGCGCCCCGGACCGAAGCGGCAACTGGTGGCTGCCGAGGCCGTGTTCAACCGCCTGTACCAGTTCCAGGAAGGTCATGTGCCGTCCTGTACCATTGTCATCATGGCGCGCGCCGCGTTCGAGAGCGTACGTGCGGCGTGAGTGACGATTCCGAGCTGGCGGCGCAGATCCATTTTCCCAATCTGGACCACGGCCAGGCTGTCGTCAATCATGGTGCGCGGCAGAGCGCTCCAGCCAAGACCGATTGAGGCCAGCATCTTGAGCACTTCCAGGTAGTTGGTGGCCATGCCGACCTCGATCTTGTCGCGCCACGGCCCCAGGGCCTTGAGGATAATTTCGCGCGTGTAGGTGCCGGGCCCGGGCAGGATCGCCGGGTATTCAGCCAGGTCCTTGAGCTGGACAGTACCCGCGCGCGCCAGGGGATGGTGGCGTGCCACCACGATATCGAGCGGGTCGTCCCACACCGCCACGGCCTGGAGCGGCGTTACCAGTTTCGGCGGCAGGGTGACAATGGCGAGTTCGATCTCGCCGCGCGCCACTTCGTTGCAGGCCTGTTCCGAATCCATGAAGCGCAGGTCGAGGCGCACTTGCGGATAGCGGGCATGAAAGCGCCGCAGCGGTTCGGGCAGTCGGTGCAGGCCGATATGGTGGCTGGTGGCCAGCCTCAGTTCGCCGGCGATGGTGCCGGACAAATCGGCAATTGAACGCTTGGCGTCGTCCAGTTCACGCAACAATCGGCGGGCGCGCTCGAACAGTGCAGTGCCGGCGGGGGTCAGGCGTACCTGCTTACCGATGCGATCGAACAGGCGTGCACCGAGCTGGTTTTCGAGAGTGGCAATACGCTTGCTCACCGCCGGTTGGGTGAGAAAAATCCGCTCACCAGCGCGCGAAAACGAGCCGGTTTCGGCCACGGCCAGGAAGGCTTGAAGGGCAGCAATATCCATAACTATCTGGAATAGAAAGTATGATTAATATGAATTTGAGTTATTTAACACGATTGCCTAGGATCATGGCAAGCGGGTGAGGAAGGACACAGTAATGGCTGCTAAGACGCTCTACGACAAGCTGTGGGACGCCCATATCGTTCGTACCAACGAGGACGGTACGGCGTTACTTTATATAGATCGCCAGCTGGTGCACGAGGTGACCAGCCCCCAGGCTTTCGAGGGGTTGCGCCAAGCCGGGCGCAAGCTGTGGCGGATCGACGCCAACCTCGCCACTGCCGACCACAACGTGCCCACTACCGACCGCTCCAAGGGTATCGCCGACGCGGTGTCGCGTCTGCAGGTCGAGACCCTTGACCAGAATTGCCGCGACTTCGGCATTACCGAATTCGACATGGCCGACCCGCGTCAGGGCATAGTGCACGTGGTCGGCCCGGAGCAGGGCGCCACACTGCCCGGCATGACCGTGGTGTGCGGCGACTCACACACCTCGACCCACGGCGCGTTCGGGGCGTTGGCCTTCGGCATCGGTACCTCCGAGGTCGAGCATGCGCTCGCGACCCAGTGCCTGATCCAGAAAAAATCCAGGAACATGCGAGTGCGGGTCGACGGCGAGCTTGGCCCGGGCGTCACGGCCAAAGACGTGGTGCTTGCCATCATTGGCAAGATCGGCACCGCCGGTGGCAACGGGTGCGCCATCGAGTTCGCCGGCTCGGCGATCATGTCACTGTCGGTCGAAGGCCGCATGACGGTCTGCAACATGGCCATTGAAGCCGGCGCGCGCGCCGGCATGGTGGCGGTGGACGTCAAGACGATCGAATATTTTCGCGGTCGGCCCTATGCGCCGAAAGCCGCGCTGTGGGACCAGGCGGCACAGGCATGGCGAGCGTTGCACAGCGATGTGGATGCCAGCTTCGACGTAGAGGTCTCGCTCAACGCCGCCGACATCAAGCCGCAGGTGAGCTGGGGCACGTCTCCGGAAATGGTGGTCGCGGTCGACGGCCGCGTGCCCGATCCGGCGAAGGAGGGCGATACCGTGAAACGCGGCAGCTACGAGGCGGCGCTCCAGTACATGGGGCTCGCGGCCAACACGCCGATCCGCGACATCCGGCTCGACAAGATTTTTATCGGTTCCTGCACCAACTCGCGCATCGAAGACCTGCGCGCCGCCGCTGTCGTGGTCAAGGGAAAAAAAGTGGCTAACACTATCAAGCTCGCCATGGTCGTGCCGGGCTCGGGGTTGGTGAAGACCCAGGCCGAAAAAGAGGGGCTGGACAAGGTGTTCAAGGACGCCGGCTTCGAATGGCGCGAGCCCGGCTGCTCGATGTGCCTGGCCATGAACGCCGACCGGCTGGAGCCGGGCGAGCGCTGTGCCTCGACCTCGAACCGCAACTTCGAGGGCCGCCAGGGCGCCGGCGGACGTACCCACCTGGTGAGCCCGGCGATGGCCGCGGCCGCCGCGATAGCCGGGCATTTTGTCGATGTAAGAGAGTTGTAAGATTGTTTGCCGCAAAGACGCGAAGGGCGCAAAGAAAATATTCAAAAAATATTGATTGCTTGATTCTCTTTGCGTTCTTTGCGTCTTTGCGACGAAAACTCATATAGGATTTTTTCTATGAAAAAGTTTGAGAAATTGACGGGATTGGTGGTGCCGCTCGACCGTGCCAACGTCGACACCGACGCGATCATCCCCAAGCAGTACCTGAAGTCGATCAAGCGCACCGGTTTCGGCCCAACGCTGTTCGACGCCTGGCGTTACCTCGATCCGGGCGAGCCGGGCATGGACCATGGCCAGCGTCGTCTGAACCCGGATTTTATTCTCAACCAGCCTCGCTACCAGGGTGCGCAGATTTTGCTCGCGCGCGACAACTTCGGCTGCGGGTCATCGCGCGAACACGCACCCTGGGCGCTCGACGACTATGGGTTCCGCGTTATCGTAGCCCCGAGTTATGCGGATATTTTTTACAACAACAGCTTCAAGAACGGTTTGCTGCCTATCGTGCTTGACCGCGACACGGTGGATCGGCTGTTCTTGGAGTGCGCGAAGACACCGGGCTATAAACTGACGGTCGATCTCGCCACGCAGGCGGTGATCACACCTTCCGGCGCGAGCTTTGCATTCGATGTCGATGCCTTTCGCAAGCACTGCCTGTTGAATGGCCTCGATGACATCGGGCTTACACTTCAGTGTGTGACGGAGATTAAAGCCTACGAAGCACGGCGCCGGAAAGAAGCGCCCTGGTTGTTTGTGAACTAAAGGAAGCTGAAATGACCAAGAAAATAGCGGTATTGCCGGGTGACGGCATCGGGCCGGAAATTATCGCCGAGGCGGTCAAAGTGCTGGACACGCTCAAGTCCCGTTTCGGCCTCAAGATCGAGATGGAATTGGCGCCAATCGGCGGGGCCGGCTACGACGCCGCCAAGCAACCGTTGCCGGAAGCAACACTTAAGCTCGCCAAAGCGGCCAATGCCGTGCTGCTTGGCGCGGTCGGCGGGCCACAGTATGACAACCTGCCGCGCGAGCTGCGCCCGGAGCGTGGGTTGCTCGGCATCCGCTCGGAATTAGGGCTTTTTTCCAATCTGCGCCCGGCGCTGCTGTATCCGCAGTTGGTGCATGCTTCTACGCTCAAACCGGAAGTGGTCTCTGGGCTCGATATCTTGATCGTGCGCGAACTGACCGGCTCGATTTATTTCGGCAAGCCGCGCGGCATTCGTACTCGCGACGATGGCGTGCGCGAAGGCTTCAATACCATGATTTATTCCGAGCCGGAGATCGAGCGTATTGCGCGCTCGGCCTTCGACATCGCCATGAAGCGTGGCAAGAAGGTCTGTTCGGTGGACAAGGCCAATGTGCTAGAGGTTTCCGAGCTGTGGCGCGAAGTGGTGACACGGGTGGCCAAGGATTACCCCAAGGTCGAGCTGTCGCACATGTACGTGGACAACGCCGCGATGCAGTTGGTGCGCGCGCCGAAGCAATTCGATGTCATGGTGACCGACAACATGTTTGGTGACATCCTGTCGGACGTCGCCTCCATGCTCACCGGCTCGATCGGCATGCTGCCCTCGGCCTCGCTCGATGCGAAAGGCAAGGGGATGTACGAACCGATCCATGGCAGCGCGCCGGACATTGCCGGCAAGGGTATTGCCAATCCGCTCGCCACTATCCTGTCGGTGGCAATGATGTTGCGCTACACCCTGAACGAAGCGGCGCTGGCCGACCGGATCGAACAGGCGGTGTCGAAGGTGCTTGATCTGGGCATCCGCACCGCCGATATCTGGACCGAAGGCACGAAGAAGGTTGGCACGAAAGAAATGGGCGACGCCGTGGTGGCGGCGCTCTGAAAGCATTCACATTTCGAGGATACGGACAATGAAGCGGGTAGGACTGATTGGCTGGCGCGGCATGGTGGGCTCGGTGCTCATGGGCCGCATGATGGAAGAGCGCGATTTCGATCACATCGATCCGGTGTTTTTCACCACCTCCAATCCGGGCGGCAAGGGCCCGGCCATTGGTAAGGACGTGCCGCCGCTCAAGGATGCCAAGAGCATCGATGGGCTCAAGGCCATGGACATCATCATTACCTGCCAGGGCGGTGACTACACCGCCGAGATGTTCCCCAAGCTGCGTGCCGCCGGCTGGAAAGGTTACTGGATCGATGCCGCCTCGACCCTGCGCATGGAGAAAGACGCGATCATCATTCTCGATCCGGTCAACATGGACGTCATCAAGAATGGCATCAAGAATGGCGTGAAGAACTACATCGGCGGAAATTGCACGGTGTCGCTGATGTTGATCGGCCTCGGCGGGTTGTTCAAATCTGGCTTGATCGAGTGGATGACCTCGATGACCTACCAGGCGGCTTCGGGCGCCGGCGCCAACAATATGCGTGAGCTCATCAAGCAGATGGGCGCTATCCATGCCTCCGTCAAGACGAAACTCGATGATCCGGCCTCGGCCATTCTCGATATCGATCGGACGGTGGCTGAGACCATTCGTTCCGATCGTTACCCAAAAGAGTACTTCGGCGTGCCGCTCGCCGGTTCGCTGATTCCGTGGATCGACAAGCAGTTGCCGAGCGGGCAGTCGAAGGAAGAGTGGAAAGGCCAGGCCGAAACCAACAAGATTCTGGGGCGTGAAGGCAAACCGATTCCGATCGATGGTTTGTGCGTGCGCATCGGCGCCATGCGTTGCCACAGCCAGGCGCTCACCATCAAGCTCAAGAAGGACGTCCCGCTCGATGAAATCAGCGGCATGTTGTCCAGCGCGAACTCGTGGGCGAAGGTTGTCCCGAATGATCGCGATGCCTCCATGCGCGAGCTGACTCCGGCCGCTGTCACCGGCACACTCACGGTTCCGGTCGGTCGCTTGCGCAAGCTCAACATGGGACCCGAGTACCTGACCGCCTTCACCTGTGGCGACCAGCTTCTGTGGGGCGCCGCCGAGCCTCTGCGGCGCATGTTGCGCATCTTGCTGGACTAATCAACGCCACCCTTGACCCCGATCGAGCGCCGCCGGCGTTTGCCTTGGCGGATAGGCACGTCTATAGATTCATCTTCAGGACTTGTTGATGGCCGTCGGAAAAGTACGCCGGATATGTAGAAATGTCATACTATACAAATAGTTAGTGTCAATTTTTAGTAAGAACTCATTGATTTCGGCAGTTGTTTCCAGGCTTTAGGTGGAAGGGTGGTTGGTAGAGAGCTGATTCCAGGCTGATGGCAAAAATACTATTGCTAAGCTAGAGTTAGTTGTGGTTTGTAAAGAGTATTACTATCATAGCGATGTAACCTGAAGTCATATAAGCGCAAGCTACACTAACTGGGTGATACCCGTTTGGCGCACACCACAGAAAGAGGACAGGGGATGAAGGGGATTCGCTGGCTGCTCGTAGCGGCCCTGCTGCTGTTGCCTGCCTACAGCCATGCCCTTGGGCTCGGCCGTCTCAAGGTTCATTCCGCACTGAATGAGCCGCTCAACGCCGAGGTTGAATTCACCTCGATCACCGAAAAAGAAATCAAGGGGCTCAATGCCTCGCTTGCGACGCGCGCCGATTTCGATACCGCCGGCATTGAGCGACAGCCCTATCTCTCGACCATCAAGTTCACGGTGGCGAAGCGACTGGACGGTCATTACATCCTCCAGCTCCAGACCGAGCAGCCGCTCGATGAGCCCTTTGTTCATTTTTTGTTGCAAATTGAGTGGCCGGGTGGCCGTATCATCCGTGAATACTCGGCGCTGATCGATCCGCCGGTTCAGGTAACCGGCAAACCACCGCAGGTAGAAACACCGCCCGCCGGCGATCCCACGAAGAAAGAACCAGTTGCCGCGGCAGAGCCCGAACCGACGCCGGAGCAGCCAGCCGCTCAACCCGCACCCACGGCCCCCGCGGAGACACCGGCCGCCGGTGCCGCGGCGGCAGAACCGCCGACTGCGGTAGAACCCGCCAAGCCGGCCACGCCTGAAGGCACTCCACCGGTTGCCGAGAAGCCGGTCGCCGAGGCTGCCAAGCCGGCCGCTGAAGCGGCGCCGGCCGACAAGCCGTCGGGATCAGCGCCGGCCCCGCAGGATGTGCGAATCGACAAGGGGCCGATCATGGATGGCGGCGGTGCGCCAGCATCAGAGACGCCCCCGACGGCGGCGGTTACCCCCTCTGTCGAGAAACTGGATGCCAAGCCGCAGCCCGAACCGGCACCGGTGGCTGCCGACAAGCCTGAGCCGGAACCAAGACCGGCTGCGGAGCAGCCATCGGTTGCGAGCACCTCGCCCACCTGGGCGGGTGTTGCGGAATACCAGGTCAAACCCGGCGATACCATGTGGGCCATCGCCGACCGCGTGCGCACCGACAAGAAGATTGCGCTCGAGCAGGTTGTGCTGGCCATTTATCGGAGTAACCGTGTCGCCTTCTTCGGCAACAACGTCAATAACCTGCGGGCCGGCAAGATCCTGAAGATCCCGGAACTCGAGGCTGTCGAAAGCCAGCCGCTGGCCCAGGCGCGCAAGGAGTTTCGCGCGCAGTACGATGTCTGGCAGGAATACAAGCTGAAACTGGCGAGCGCCGACCGTGCCCTCAAGGTTCCGGAAGAGGCCAGCCGCAAACCGGAAGCGCCGGCGCCCACGACCGAAGAAACCCCGAAGCCGGCCGCCAAGAAACCGGAGGCCAAACCGCAGACCAAACCGGAGGCGAAGCCAGAAGCGAAGCCCGAGGCTGAAAAGCCGCCGGTCGCGTCGCTGCAGGCCGAAAAGAAAACGGACAAGCCGGCGGTGCCGGCCGCCGGTCGCGCGCCGCAGGAGGAGCTCCTCCGGATCGTGCGCGCGAACATCAAGAGCGATCAGCAGAAGGGCACACCCGACAAGAAGGTTGTCGAGACCGAAGCCGTCAAGGACCGCAAGGAGCGCCAGTCCCTGGCTGAGCGCGTAGCCTCGCTGGAAGAGAGCGTCATTTCCCGTCAGATTCACGCCAAGGATCTGAGCGACAAGATTGGCGCCGTGCGTGCCCAGCTCAAGCGTGAAAAACGCCTGATGGAACTGGAGAGCCAGCGCCTGGCGGAAGCCACGCGCAAGCCCGAGCCAGTGGTTGCCCCCGAGACGAAGAAGCCGGATGTCAAGGCGGAGGACAAGCCCAAGCCCGAATCCAAGCCAGAGGCGAAACCGGCGGCCAAGCCGGAAGACAAGGCCGAAACCAAACCTGCCACCCCGGCGACACCCGTCAAGGAAGAGGCCAAGCCGGTCGAGGTTCGCAAGGCTGCCCCACCGCGTCGTGCTGCTCCGCCGCCGGAGCCGGCCAAGGAAGAGAAAGGTTTCGTGGCGGAGATGATGGACACCGTGCTCGGTTCCGACCTGATGCCGGTGTTCCTCGGTGGCGTGGTGCTGGTCAGCGGTCTCATCGCCGTGATCTATCTGCGTCGCCGCCGGCGCGCTATCGGCGAGTTCGAGGAAAGCATCCTATCGGCGGACGGATCGACTGACCAGCCGGCCATGACCACGGATACCTCCGGTCAGGCGGTGCCGGCGGGCGATACCTCATTCCTGTCCGATTTCAGCCAGGGCGGCATGGGCACGACCCATACCGATGAGGTTGATCCGGTCGCCGAGGCGGAAGTCTACCTGGCCTATGGACGTGACGAGACGGCTGAGGAAATCCTCAAGGACGCCATCGTCAAGAATCCGGAACGCAACGAACTCAAGGTCAAGTTGCTGGAAATCTACCACCAGCGCAACGACGCGCGTGGCTTCGAAACCCTCGCCGAGGAGCTGTACGCCGCCCTGGGCGGCCGTGGCGGCAAGCTTTGGGAGAAGGTCGAGGGCATGGGCCGAAAGCTCAATCCGGACAACCCGCTGTTTCGCGGCGGTGCTCCTGCGGGCGGGGGAAAGCCGGCCGCCAAGGCAGGCGCAAGAACGATGCCCGGATTCAACGACACCAGCCGCTCCATGTCGTCGCCGGGATTTACGACACCCATGGGCGGCGATACCGGTACAGTCGGTCATACCAAGACCAGCGCCGGCCAGGCGCCAGCGCCGGGCAGCGAGACCTCGATCGATTTCGATATTGGGATGGGCGGACCGGCTTCGGGCGAATCCATGTCGGAGATGGTGCGTTCCGGAAGCTCCGCCGCCCCAGCACCGGAGCCCACAGGGGTTGGCAGTCCCGACACCGGCCTGGAAGACATCGATCTGGGCCAGGCAACTCCCTCGGGCAACAGCTCCATCGATTTCGACATGGGCGCATCGACGCCGGAGTCGTCTGCGCCTATGCAGTCAGCCGCGCCAGCGGACGGCGGCCTCGACTTTGACTTCGGCGCCGCCGCGGACATGGGTTCGGATGTGGCCGTCGCTGAACAGCCGGCGGCTGGTGGAGAAGGTGGTTCGGCGCAATGGGACGAAACCGCCACCAAGCTCGATCTGGCCAAGGCCTACATTGACATGGGCGATGCTGAGGGAGCGCGCAGCATCCTCGACGAAGTCATGGCCGAGGGTAACGCCACCCAGAAACAGCAGGCCAAGGAACTCGCCGCCCAGCTCGGCTGAGCCGGCCGGCGTCCGTGAACCCGGCTTCAGAACAGCCGCTTGAAGTAGATTGAACCGCCGCGGTCCAGGCCCGTGCGCAGCACGAAGCCGACCGTTCCTTTGTTTCCGTCCACGATGTCGAATCCCAGCAGGCTGCCCGTGTCATGGCGGCTGAAGTCGCGCACGGTCGTCACAACGCCATTGTTGACGCGCTCCTCACCGTTGGTGCGTCCGTAAGACGCGCCCACCAGGACGTAGACCTCGCGGGACAGGCCATGATAGAGGCCAACCGTGACGCGCGGGTCGTACCAGGTCATTTCAACGGTCCGGCTGATGCCTTCATGCTTGACGGCCTGGTAGAGGTAATCGGTTGAAACAAACAGCCGGCCTTGCGCATAACGGACGATGTCGAAGGCCAGCGATATGCCGGCGTGATAACCGTCGAGTTCAAGCCCGGCGGTATTCGGGTTGTCGTTTTGAGTGACAAAGGTGTATCCAAAACGCAGGCCGATCTGCGCGGGTCCGAAGGCCTCCCGCCAGCCGGCACCGATCCATCTGACCGTGGTGTCGTGTGTGGCGGAGCCATACGCGAGCGGGTTGCGGGCCGCGGCAAAACGCACTCCGAAATCCAGGCTCTTGTCGGCGCCCAGTTCAGCGGTCACCTCCGTCGCGGCCGGCAGGGTGGTTGGGGACAGCAGCAGGGCGATGAGCAGCGACAACCGTTTCATATCGGGCTGACGCGCCGTTCCAGGGTCTGAAAAGTCATGGCGAGTGTGTTGCGATCGTCGCCGGGCTGGTATTGCGATTCGACCATCCGCCACTGGCCCCGATCGAACGCCGGGAAAAAGGTGTCGCCCTCGGGCCGGCTCTGCACCACCGTCAGATACAGTCGCTGGGCGTGCGGCAACATCTGCCGGTAAATATCGGCTCCGCCAATGATGAAGATCTCCGGGTCATGGCTGGCCAGCGCCAGGGCACGGCAAAGATCGCCAGCCACGGTGCAACCCGGCGCCTCATAGCCTGGCTGGCGCGTCACGACGATGTTCTGGCGGTCGGGCAGGGGGCGACCGATCGATTCATGGTTGCGGCGACCCAGGATGACTGCGTGGCCGCTGGTGATGCGCTTGAAATGCGCCAGGTCAGCCGGCAGGTGCCACGGCAGGCGGTTGTCGCGGCCGATCACGCGGTTCAGTGCCATGGCGGCGATGATGGAGACCATGGGGCGGGAGCCGGTCAGACCGCGACCGGAGCCTTGATGTGGGGATGGGGATCGTAGTTGCGCAGCTCGAAGTCATCGTAGATGAAGTCGAACAGTGAGCGCCGCTCCGGATTCAGGTGCATGACGGGCAGCGGTCGCGGCTCACGCTGCAGTTGCAGGCGCGCCTGATCGAGGTGGTTGCTGTACAGATGCGCATCGCCCAGGGTATGCACAAACTCGCCGGGTTGGTGGCCGGTGACCTGGGCGATCATCAGGGTCAGCAGCGCATAGGAGGCGATATTGAAGGGGACGCCGAGAAAGATGTCGGCGCTGCGTTGGTACAGTTGGCAGGACAACCGGCCGTCGGCCACGTAGAACTGGAAGAGCGCGTGGCAGGGCGGCAGTTTCATGCGCTCGATATCGGCGACGTTCCAAGCGCTGACAATCAGCCGGCGCGAGTCCGGATTGCGCCGTATCTGTTCAATCACGGCGCTGATCTGGTCGATCTTGCGCCCATCCGGGGTGGGCCAGGAGCGCCACTGGTGGCCGTAAACCGGACCCAGCTCGCCCTGGTCGTCCGCCCACTCATCCCAGATGCTGACGTTGTTCTCCTTCAGGTAGCGGATGTTGGTCTCGCCGCGGAGAAACCAGAGCAACTCGTAAATGATTGAGCGCAGGTGCAGCTTCTTCGTGGTCAGCACCGGAAAGCCCCGGCCGAGGTCGAACCGCATCTGGTGGCCGAAAACGCTCAGCGTGCCGGTACCGGTGCGGTCGTCCTTGCGGTGACCATGTTCGAGAACATGAGCGACGAGATCGAGGTAGGTCTTCATGCGATCGGTGGCAAAGTGACTCTCTGGGCCGACAAGTGGTAGCGATGGGCGCTAGGAAACGGGACCATTTTAACGGATTATCGTCCATTCATGGCGGTGGGGCGGGTTTCCTTTTTTTCTCAGGCGTCCCTGACCAGATTGGAAGGCAGAAGCCCGAATATCAACGGAGCAGTACGGAAGTGTTAAACATGAACAAACTGCTGTTCATTCGTCCCCTGTTGGCGCTGTTGGCCCGCGGCGATTTCTTCGTCCGGGCCCTGGCCATGACACTGCGCGTGGTGGCGGCATTGATCGTCCTGTTCAGCCTGACCACTTTCTTTCACGCCGGTCGGCTGCTGTTCAGTCTGCCCGTGCATGCCATCCTGGGTGGAGTGTTCTTCGAGATCTTCCTGGTGCTCGCCGTCTATGCGGCCGTGCATGTCTTGCTGATTCGCGCCCGCGACATCGAGTCGCTGGGCGATGGCGGGCACGCGGCATTGCGCGCCGCCCCTCTGCTGGCGCGCCTGGGCGGCGAGTTGTACGCCACTTTTGTCGGCCTGATGGCCATCGGCGGCGGCATCTTCGTGTGGTTCACGGGCATGAACCAGGGCAAGGTGCTGGACCCGTTTCTGCGCAGCCTGTTTCCGTCCGTGCGGGATAATCCGACGTTCATGAGCGGCATCGAATTCATGTTGAGCGGCCTGCTGATCTCGCTCGCTGTGCTGGTGGTGACCTACCTGCTGGCCGATGTGATTGAAGTCTGGTCGAAGCGCTCGATCGACGCCACCCAGTCCGCCAGCGGTCTTCGTTCCGGCGATCCCCTCAAGTCGCGTTTCGGCTCCTGACCGGATCGCCGGCCGCTTCGCCGATCGGACCGAGGCCGCTCCCGGCCATCCCTGGCCTTCGCGGCATTCGTGCATCCTGCACATCAGCGAAGGGCCGCAGGCCAAGGATGGCCTGTTTGCGGCTTCGCCGATTGGACCAAGGCGAGGGGCACAGGCCAGGATGGCCTGGTTGTGCCTTC